>JAGMCL010000073.1 GCA_023129165.1 Caldifarciminota bacterium
CCTCAGGATATAGGGCTTGGAAAAAGGGAAAGCATTCCCGATGCTGCAAGAAATCTGTCAAGATGGGCGTCTGGAATCATGGCAAGAACTTTTGAGCACAAGACCGTTCTGCAACTTGCAAAATATGCAACCATACCTGTCATAAACGGACTCTCCGACCTTGAGCATCCCTGTCAGGTACTGGCTGATATGTTTACGATATGGGAGAAGAGGGGTACTTTCTCTAACATTAAACTTGCTTGGGTGGGTGATGGCAATAATGTATGCAATTCTCTTATTATTGCATCTAAAATCCTTAAGTTTTATTTGAGTATTTCTACTCCCAGGGGATACGAGCCAAACAAAAAATTTACAAATACCTCCTCTATATATGTAACAAATGACCCATTAGATGCAGTTAAAGAGGCTGATATTATTTATACAGATGTGTGGACAAGTATGGGACAGGAAATGGAAAGAGAGGAAAGACTTAAAAAATTCAAAGAATTCCAGGTAAACAACAGTCTTTTAAAAAAAGCTAAAAGCGATTGTCTGATTATGCACTGCCTGCCAGCACATAGAGGAGAAGAGATAACAGATGATGTTATTGATGGACCACAATCAATAGTTTTTGACCAGGCAGAGAATCGCCTTCATGCACAGAAGGCACTCCTCGTAAAGCTTCTTTCTGAATAATGGAATGGCAGTCTTAAGACTTTTATGGATATTGCTTATATTGAGAATGAGATTGCCGCGACTTCACTTTGTTCAGTCTCGCAATGACAGAGACCAACGTTTGTCATTGCGAGGAGTCCGTCGATTGACGGACGACGAAGCAATCTCATCACTTGGATTCTTGTCAATATCAGGCGGAGTGACAGTCTTTAGACTGTTAAAAAGGATGAGATTGCCACACTTACTGCGTTCGTTCGCAATGACCAATGTACAGAATACGATTGCCATGCTCCCATTGGTCACTCGCAATGATAGACACCAGTGATGAGATAGCCACATTTACTATTTTCGTTTTAAGTGACATATGATCAGGAATGAAAAACAATAGTAGGTGTTATTTTATAGTATATACAGACTCATAGTTCTTAAATGTTTTCTACAGAAAAAACAAAAGAGAAGGCACTACTTGTAGGCATTCACTTTCCTCATGAAGAAAAATGGGAAAAGATAGATTCGTTAGAGGAACTTAAAAACTTAACAACGACTGCAGGAGTTATAGTAGTCGAAAAACTTCTCCAAAATCTACAGAAACCGAATCCCAGGACATTCATTGGTAAGGGAAAGGCACAGGAGTTAAGACAAATAGCTCCCTCACTCTCATTAAATACAATAATCTTTGACGAAGAGCTTACACCTTCACAGATTGGAAATCTTGAATCCACAACAGGCATGAAGGTTCTTGACCGAACCGAACTCATCCTTGATATTTTTGCGCAACATGCCCACACAAAGGTTGCTCAGATAGAGGTTGAACTTACACAACTCTTATATAGATTACCAAGATTAAGCGGAAAGGGAATTGCTCTATCACGACTTGGTGGAGGAATAGGCACGAGGGGGCCTGGTGAGACGAAACTTGAAACCGATAGAAGAAGAATCAGGATGAGGATAAGGACACTAAAAAAAGAGTTAAAAAATGTAGAAAAGGCAAAAAGAGTTCAATCAAAGAGACGGATAGGCAAAAGAAGGGTCGCAATAGTTGGATACACAAACGCAGGCAAGACAAGCATTATGAATGCCTTAACACATGCAGACCTAAAGACAGATAATCAACTCTTCTCCACCCTTGATGCAACAACTAGAGCATTTGTATCAGAAGATGGACGAAGATATCTTATCACAGACACGATAGGTTTCATAAGAAGGCTTCCTCATGGACTTGTCTCTTCGTTCCACTCAACACTTGAGGAGGCGGTAATTGCCGATTTAAGATTACATATAGTGGACGTCTCTCACCCCTACGTTGAACTTCAAATAGGTGCCGGAGATGAGCTGCTTGAGACACTTGGAGTAAAAGAAAAGCCATTTATATACGTATTTAACAAGATTGACCTTGCACATGATGAGGTAGGATACTTGAAGAAGAGATTCCCCAACTCAATCTTTACCTCAACCGCAACAGGTGCGGGGATAGATGAACTAAAGGATATAATAAAAGAGTTTTATGATAATTTACTATTGATCAATAACTAATAAACATTTATGTTTGGCATTAGAAATTAGACATTACAATGGAGGTCTTATGGGTTGTGATATAAGAAATAAATCATTAAATAAGGAAGGAAAGAAAAAAATAGAGTGGGCAGACAGAAACATGCCTGTACTCTCGTTATTAAGAGAGAGATTTGAGAAAGAAACCCCTCTTTCAGGGAAGAAAGTCTCTGCCTGTCTCCATGTAACAACGGAAACTGCCAACCTTATGAGAACACTTGTAGTAGGAGGAGCAGATGTGCGGCTATGTGCCTCAAACCCTCTTTCAACACAGGATGATGTGGCAGCCTCTCTTGTTACTGATTACGGAATCCCTGTGTTTGCTATAAATGGGGAGGATAACGATACATACTATAATCATATAAACTCCTGTCTGGATATAGGACCTAACATTACAATGGACGACGGGGCAGACCTTGTATCTACCCTTCATTCAAAGAAAGAGCATTTAATTCCCCACATTCTTGGAGGAACAGAGGAAACGACAACAGGTGTTATAAGACTTAAAAGTATGGCTAAGGATGGCGTCTTGATGTATCCCATTATCGCAGTAAATGATTCGCTTACAAAGCATTTATTTGATAATAGATACGGTACTGGTCAGTCAACAATTGATGGTATATTAAGGGTAACAAACACACTCATAGCAGGTAAGATATTCTGCGTGTGTGGCTATGGTTGGTGTGGTAGAGGAATAGCAAAGAGAGCAAACGGTCTGGGAGCAAGGGTGATTGTTTGTGAGGTTGATCCTATAAAGGCTATTGAGGCACTTATGGATGGTTTCTCAATAATGCCTGGAGTAGAGGCAATAAAACAATCGGACATTTTAGTTACTGCAACGGGAGATATAAATGTTGTTAACAAACAGCATTTTGAGGTGGCAAAAGATGGGATAATAATTGCTAATGCAGGCCACTTCGATGTTGAG
Organism: Caldifarciminota bacterium; assembly: GCA_023129165.1. Taxonomy (GTDB): domain Bacteria; phylum Hydrothermota; class UBA3073; order UBA3073; family UBA3073; genus JAGMCL01. Next base: position 3,134 of record JAGMCL010000073.1, read on the forward strand.
ATAAACAGAAAGGCACTTGAAGAGATTGCTGATAGCCAGACAGAGGTCAGGAAACTCGTGGATGAGTTCAGGATGAAGGATGGAAGAAAGATATACTTGCTTGCAAAAGGAAGGCTTGTAAATCTCTCCTGTGCAGATGGTCACCCACCTGAGGTTATGGATATGTCTTTTGTAAATCAAGCACTCGCCGCAGAATATATAATAAATAACAAACTCTCTATCAATGTTCACAAATTACCCGATAAAATTGATAAAGAGATTGCGGAACTGAAACTTGAGGCTTTGGATAAAAAAATAGATACACTAACAGAGGAGCAGAAGGCATATCTAAAGGAATGGCGAATGGGAACCTAACTCTACTTTGTACTCTTTGATTCTACCCTTATCTTCTCCTGTAGTTCCCTTGGCACTTCCTCATAGTTAGAGAATTCCTGTGAGAATGTACCTCTACCTTGTGTAATGGAGCGGAGTGATGCAGAATAACCAAACATGTCAGCTTCTGGTACCTGTGCCTTAATCTTTTGAAACCTTCCTGATGCCTCAGTTCCCAGGATCTTCCCTCTTCTCGAATTGAGGTCACCCATAACATCGCCGAGATATTCTTCAGGCACTATTACCTCGATATTCATAATTGGCTCAAGCAGGGTCAAATCAGCCTTTTCACAGGCATTTTTAAAGGCAAGCGAACCAGCAATCTTGAATGCTATATCTGATGAATCGACATTATGAAAGGTTCCGTCATAACAGGTTACCTTCATACCTACCATCGGATATCCTGCAAGTTCACCCTCCATCATAGTCTCTTTCACCCCCTTCTCTACAGATGGAAGATATTTAGAGGGTATGGCGCCACCAACTATTGAATTTACGAATTCAAATCCTTCTCCCTTGTCTTTTGGCTCTATCTTGAGCCAGCAATCTCCATACTGACCATGTCCCCCAGTCTGCCTTTTGAATTTTCCCTGCGCCTCAGCAGTCCGTTTTATAGTTTCCCTGTAATGAATTTTTGGCTTTTTTGTGGATAGTTCAACCCCATACCTTCTTTTGAGCTTGTCTATAACTATGTTTAAGTGGAGTTCTCCCCTTCCCCTAATAATGGTCTGCCTTGTCTCTGTATCATAGAAGTAACTGAAAGAAGGGTCCTCCTCATGTAATTTCAAAAGTCCTTCCATAACCTTCTCTTCATCCTTTTTCTCCTTCGGAACTATGGCCAGAGATACCGCTGGATCAGGAAATTCGATTTTGGGCAAGGCTTCTCCTTTACCTTCGCCAATGGTATCACCTGTATGGGTATTCTTTAGCTTGACAAGACCACCAATGCCACCAGGTGGAAGTTTGTCTACATCCTCCTTATCTTTACCCCTGATAAGATATACCTGATTTATTCTTTCGTCTGTGTTTCTTGTACGATTGAATAGTGTAGTGCCAGGAGATAATTCTCCACCTAAAACCTTGGCATATCTTACCTCTCCAAGATGAGGGTCTACAAACGTCTTGAAAACGTAAACAAGCGTCTGTTCTCCTTTCTTCTCCAAGGGAACTTTTAATATAGAAGCGAGTAATGCCTTAATTCCTATTCCCTTCTTTGAGTCTCCCATAAAGAGTGGGGTTATTTTACCTGCGGACAATCCCTTATAAAACGCAGTATCTAACTCATCCAGTTTCAATTCCTCATCAGAAAGATACCTCTCCAGTAGTCCATCATCGGTTTCTGCTATCGCCTCGACCAGATCTGTATAATAATCAGAATTTGGTTCAAGAGTACTTGCTACTTTATCCTCATCAATTATAGTTATAGGCACCACATTACCAAACACCGTTTTTATCTTAGAAAGAGAATCTTCTAACCTTGCTTCCCTCTCCTTCATCTTGGACAAGTAGATAACAATTGGTATGTTTCGCTCTTTTAAATCCGAAAATACTTTTTCTGTTACAATACCTATTTCCTGAATAGGGTCTATAACTATTACTGCAACATCACTTACCACTACTGCACATAAAACCTCACCATAGAAGTCATCGTAACCAGGCGTGTCAAGTATATTAAGCAATGCTCCTTCGTAATCAAAAGATGCCATAGAAAGATTAATTGTTATCTTTTTATCAATCTCTTGTGGGGTTGAGGATAAAATTGAGGTACCTTCATCTACACTTCCAAGCCTGTTAGTTACCTTCGCATGATATAGGATTGCCTCTCCAAGAGTTGTCTTACCTGTAGAAGACTGACCAAAAATTCCAATCGTCTTTATTTGATTAACACTTATACTTCTCAAGATTCCTCCTAATGTAACGGGATTTAAAATCAGTAGTAATAATTGCCTTGTTAAACTTAATTTTGTTAAACTGTTACTTCCTTTGCTTTATAATAATGGCAATAACTACATACTGTATGAGGTGGTATAAGTTGATTGCAGTTGGGGCATCTTATGAGGTTAGGAATACCCTGCTTATAGTGCGTTCTTCTCTTACGACCTCGTTGTTTAGATATTTTCCTTTTTGGAACAGCCATTGCTTACTCCTTACCTTATAAACATATAAATTGTGAGCGTTATTATAACATAAAAATCCCTCTTTGTCAAGACTTTTCTTGAATCAACGGGGTCAGGCTAAGAGATAAGAGATAGAATATAGATTTTACCTACTATTTTAGCTTTCTTAGATAGTCACTTAATTCCTTTGTGCTCATTTTCTTATCTATATAACTCAATGCCCCCGGTTCTCTATTTAGGTGCTTCGCAATTTCTATACATGGTGATTTCGTATAAAGCCTACTTAAATGAATGAATAAACTCCTTGCTTTAATTACTTCTACGTTTCTCACTTTCCCCCTTAATAGCTCCCTTGTCACTCCAGTAAGTTTTTCAACCATAGCCAAAACATCATTAAGTGATCCTTCCTTTATAATTCTATCTATCATATCTACTCTCTCTTTCGTTATATTTATTACCTCTTCATAAAACCCCTCATCTCCAAGAATTCTCTGTGACCTGATTTTATAAAACTCCATATCCTCACCTTCATCAAGCCCTTCACAGATAAACTCATTATATAACCTCCTTGCTCTATCTTTATTCCTTGAAAACTGACTTAATACAAGCCAAGTATTAACAAGTTCACTACTATTATAGCCCAGGTATAATCTGTGGCTTGTCCATATATAATCCATTGGATCCTTTATACCTGCCCTTAATGGATTCAGATGTATATACCTTACTAATTGAAGAAGATATGAATCCTTATCACATAATATAGCCTTATATCTGCCTTGAAATAGATGTCCTACTGTATTATACCTCCTGTTATGCCATTGAGTATGTGATTGTAATATGCCCTGCATTATTTTTGATAGCGGTGCTCGCTTAGTCTCTAAAAGTAAATGAATGTGATTATCCATTAAGGCATATGAATATAGTATAAAACCATATCTCTTCTTATACTCCTTTAATTTTTCCAAAAATCTCTCTCTATCTCTATCACCAAGAAATATAGACTCTTTCCTATTACCACGTGATATCACATGGTAAAAAGCTCCTTCATATTCTATCCTCGGTTTCCTGGGCATGTCTTTATTATACCATAACTTTCACTCTATGTCAAGTAATTATTTCTTATCTTTTAGCCTGACCCCCTATATTAACTTTTTTGCTTGACTTTTCAATCCACTTGTGTTATAATAAGAGCCAACTTTCGTGAAGTAATTCTCGGCATTAAAATATTGGATTTTTTTAAGATATTAAGGGGGTATAATGGCAGTGAAAATCGGAATAAATGGCTTTGGACGCATAGGAAGGCTTGTTGCCAGGATAGCAATAAAGGACTCTGATGTCGATATAGTTGGGATAAATGATATTGTAGATACAAAGACATTGGCTCATCTATTTAAATATGACTCTGCCTATGGCATACTGGATATGGATGTGAAAGGAAATAATGGTGAAATAGTTGTAAATAACAATAAGATACCCACCTTAATGGAAAAAGAACCAGAAAAACTTCCATGGAAAGCCCTTGGCACAGATATAGTAATTGAATCAACAGGAATGTTTCGCTCCAGAGAAAAGGCTGCCCTACACCTCCATGCAGGTGCAAAAAAGGTGATAATCACTGCTCCTTCAAAGGGTACGCCTGCAGATTGCGCCATTGTCCTGGGCATAAACGAAAACATTTACGACCCTACCAAACATGATGTCATTGATAACGCCTCTTGTACTACAAACTGCTTTGCCCCAATGGTAAAGATATTAAATGACAATTTTGGAATAGAGAAAGGGTTTATGACAACCATTCACTCATACACAGCTGATCAGAGACTCGTTGACTCACCACATAAGGACCTCAGACGAGCTAGGGCTGCTGCTTACTCCATTATTCCTACCACTACTGGAGCAGCAAAGGCAATAGGAATAGTCATACCTGAGTTAAAGGGAAAATTAGATGCTATATCAGTAAGGGTACCAACTATTGATGCCTCTCTTGTTGATTTTGCATGTATTCTTAAGAGAGAAACCTCTGTAGAAGAAGTTAATAACGCCTTTAAAAATGCATCCGAGGAAAAACCAATGTATCTTGAGTATCTGAAGGATGAGGTTGTATCCTGTGACATCATTGGCAATCCTCATTCCATGATATTCGATCCGTTTGAAACAAAGGTGATGGGAAACCTCATTAAGGTGCTTGCGTGGTATGATAACGAATATGGATATGCCTCAAGGGTTATTGACCTCGTTCACTATATAGGTGAGAGGCTATAGAATAATATTAAATATCAAAAAGCAAATATTAAAATGACAAATTAAATTTCAAAAAGAAAGACCATAGACTTGAGAGAAGAGACCGAGGACTCTGTTTCTTAGACCATGTCTGTAGTCCGTGGAGTTAAGTGGGTGAGAATAGAATCGGCATCAGGCCATACGACTCGCAAGAGAGATATTTCACACCAGTGGGAAAGTTCTCCAGATATAGATAAAACTATCAATCTTCATTAGTCGTAGGTCTGTTGTCACAACTTTGCATTTTAATATGTAATTTTGATTTTTAATATTTAATTTTTGAATTTATTAGATTCTATGATTGATTCTCCATCAATGTTATAAGGGACTTATTATGTTGACCATTAACGATATTAATTTCAAAGGTAAGCGGGTGCTTCTTAGGGTTGATTTCAATGTTCCGCTTAAAGATGGAAAGATAGCCGACGATACAAGAATTCGGGCATCTCTTGAGACAATAAAATACATCCTTGATAATGATGGCAGACTTGTAATTATATCACACCTCGGCAGACCGGGGGGCAAAATAGTCCCAGAAATGAGTCTTACTCCAGTAGCCCCACATCTATCCACCCTTATCTCACAAAATGTTAATTTCATCCCTGACTGCATCGGACCTGATGTTGAAAATGCCATTTCAACTCTCAAAGATGGCGACGTAATCCTGCTTGAAAATTTAAGATTCTACGAAGAGGAGAAAAAGAACGACATGGAATTTGCCATAAAACTCGCAGACTCTGCTGATGTATATATAAATGATGCCTTTGCTACTTCACACCGTATGCATGCATCAACTGTGGGTGTTACGAACTATATAAAAACTAAAGCCGCCGGTTTTTTATTGATGAAGGAGATAGACTGGCTTGGACAGGTATGTAAATCTCCTTCTCATCCCTACATAGTGGTTCTTGGAGGAGCAAAGGTCTCTACAAAGATAGCAGTCATAGACAATCTTCTTCCAAAATGTGATAAACTACTTATATGTGGTGGAATGACATTTACTTTTTTAAAGAGCCTGGGCAAGGAAGTTGGAAATTCTATTGTAGAGGAAGACAAACTAAATATCGCAAGAGACATACTTCAAAAGTCAGGTGGTAAATTGGTTCTTCCAACGGACTTTATTGTAGCTAAGGCGATAGCCGAGGACGTAGATGTCAGGATTGTAGAAAATATACCCGAAGATTGGATGGGTCTTGACATAGGACCTACTACACTTGAAACCTTCAAGAAAGAGATAGGAAATGCAAAAACTATTCTGTGGAATGGACCACCTGGTGTGTTTGAGGTCAATAAACTCTCCAATGGAACAAAGGAACTTGCTTGCGCTATGAAGAATGCCAAAGAAAATGGGGCAGTCGTAGTTGCTGGTGGAGGAGAGACCGCATCAGCTATAAACAAATTTAACCTTAAACAGGGATTTACACATATCTCTACTGGAGGGGGTGCCTCTCTTGAGTTTCTCAGTGGCAAGAAACTTCCAGGAATTGCTGCACTTGAGCAAGGAAGACTGAAGACATAAGACCAGAGACCTTTTAGAGATTGTATATTACACAGCATATCAGGATACCAGCAGATCAGTGGGCAGAATATCAGCGCACCAGAATATCAGGAGTGAGTTACCCAAACCTGATTGATATCCTAATCTACTGATATTCTGATTCCCTAATACACCTGTTTTTTTACTGATTACCGTACAGATGGAGGGTCTATATGAACCTGCATGAGTATCAGGCAAAAGAGTTAATGAAAAAATATGGATTGCCTGTACAGGAAGGTAGAATTGCTACAACACCAGAACAGGCAAAGAAGATTGCTGAGGACTATATGTGTCCTGTTATGGTTAAGGCACAGGTCCATACAGGCGGAAGAGGAAAGGCAGGTGGTGTTAAGTATGCAAAAACACCTAATGAGGCAGAGAAACACGCCTCTAAGATAATCAATCTGAAGATCAAACATCTACCTGTGAAAAAGGTATTACTTGCGAAGGCTATTGATATAGAGAAAGAATATTACCTGGCGGTTATAATGGACCGCGATAAAAAGTCACCACTCATTATGGCATCAAGAGAGGGTGGAATGGATATAGAAGAAGTTGCAAGAGAAAAACCGAATGCAATAAATAAACTATGGGTTGACCCAGTATATGGCTTACTCCCACACCAGGCGAAACAGGTAGCATTCTCACTATTTGATAATAAAATATTCGCACTTAAAAATACTAAAATTGTATCTACTCTATATCAACTCTTTATTGATTGTGATGCCCAAATCACAGAAATTAATCCATTAGCTCTCAGCACTCAAGGGAAACTCTGGGTTACAGATGCAAAAATAGTACTTGACGATAACTCACTTGCCAGGCATCCAGAACTTGAGGGACTAAGAGACCCCGATCCTGGTGAGGAGAAGGAATTAGAGGCAAAGGATGCAGGTCTCTCATATATACCTCTAACCGGAAATATTGGCTGTGTCGTAAATGGTGCAGGTCTTGCAATGGCAACAATGGATTTAATAAAGAAATATGGCGGTGAACCTGCAAATTTCCTTGACACTGGCGGAAGCTCATCCCCTGAAAAAGTGGAAAAGGCATTATCCATTCTCCTTTCAGATAAAAACGCACGTGTTATTCTTTTCAATATCTTTGGTGGAATGACAAGATGTGATGACGTCGCAAAAGGCATACTCAAGACAACAAGAGCTATGAACCTCAAACTCCCTATAGTGGTAAGGCTCACCGGCACAAACGATAAAGAGGTAAAAAATATACTCAAAGATTCTCCAATCGACTACGTTACATCAATGAGAGAAGGAGTAATAAAAACTATAGAACTTTTAGAAGAGGGAAGGGAGAAGGGGGAAGAGAGATGAAGGACAAGTTCCTCGCTCTTCTCTCCTCACTCTTCGCCGTTTCACAAGTTTATAATGATTAACTTGTATTATGAGCATTATTATCGATAAAAACACAAGGGTATGTGTTCAGGGAATAACAGGAAGGGAAGGTTCATTTCACGCTGCAAGGATGATCGAATACGGTACGAAGGTTTTGTGTGGCGTTACACCAGCTAAAGGAGGAACGGACCTAAATGGCATTCCTGTATATGACACAGTTAGAGAGGCTGTGGAGAAGGAGGAAGTGAATACTACCATAATATTTGTACCCTCAAAATTTGCAACAGATGCCCTATTTGAGGCAGGTGACTCCGGAGTAAAGCTTGTTGTGTGTATAACTGAAGGCGTTCCCGTGCTCGATACTGCAAAGGTATTGAAATTCTATAGCGAGAAAGATGTTTTACTTGTTGGTCCAAACTGTCCAGGACTTATATCACCAGGCAAAAGCAAAGTGGGTATTCTTCCTTCAAATATATTCAAAAAGGGACGCATTGGTGTTATTTCAAGGAGTGGTACTCTCACCTATGAGCTTGTATTGCATATAACCAACCAGGGTCTTGGTGAGTCAACCTGTATAGGTATCGGCGGCGACCCTCTGATTGGACTTAAATTTATAGACTGCCTTAAGATGTTTGAACAAGACCCTGAAACAGAGGCAATACTCCTTGTTGGTGAGATTGGTGGACACGATGAAGAAAACGCTGCAGATTTTATAAAAGATAATATCAGTAAACCCGTTGTCTCCTTTATAGCTGGCAAGACTTCTCCCCCTGGCAAGCGGATGGGTCATGCTGGCGCAATAATCTCTGGAGGGAGTGGAACAGCGAAAGAAAAAATAGAAAAGTTTAATAGTGTTGGTATAAAAGTTGCATCAGAACCCGAGGAGGTGGGCGAGCTCTTGAAAGGGATGGTGTAGGGACAGGGCTTGTCCCTGTCCGATAGGCGGACAACCACAAGGGTTGTCCCTACAGTGTTTTAATTATGAAGAAATATTCTATCAAAATAAATAAAGATTGGTGTAAAGGATGCGAGCTGTGCGTTGCCTTCTGCCCTAACAATGTACTCCAGATTGGTGACGACAGGAAAGCAGAGGCTATTAGAGAAGAGGACTGCACTGGCTGTCTTGTTTGTGAATACAAATGCCCTGATTTTTCAATCACAGTAATTAAAATAGATAAATGACACTTCTTAGTCTTATCATAATAATATCTTACTCCTCAGGTATGTATCTTGGGGGCGAGAAGATAGGCTATACGATAATAGATATCAAACCTGAAGCAGATGGATATACCTTAGAGGAAGAGATGTTTATGCGAATTGATATGTTAGAGCAGGAAAGGAGTATGGAGGTCAAATCTGTGTATAAAGTTGATAATGAATATAGACTAAAAAATTTCTCATTTCAATTAGAAACCTATTCTCAAACAATCGCTTCATATGGTGAGGTAAAAGATAATTACCTTATATACAATGTAAAAACAGGTGGAAGGGAGATGAGCAAATCGACAAAGCTTGATGGAGACTTATACGTATCTCAGGTAATCCCCTACATTGTCTCTACTAACAGGAGCAATTGCGCTCTTTCTATATTCGACCCAACAATACTTGCAGTCAACAAAGCTGAAGTAACTATATTAGAGGATAAAGGTGATTCAATAAAATATCAAACAGAAATTCTCGGTGCCAGGTCTGTTACCTGGGTTGGTAGAAATGGAGAGGTGCTGCGCTCAGAGGAACCAATGGATGTAACTGTGAAAAGAGAGGGGATAGAAAAAGCTCGGGAGTTTGGTGAAAAACCACCTGAGATACTCTCCATGTTCGCCATACCTGCTGGAATGAAACTAATATTCCCCAGAAATTTAACCTATCTTAAGGCAATAGTCAGGGGTAGATTCAAGATTACAGATAGACAAAGACTACTTGGCGATACACTCATTGTGGAAAAAATTGTCCCTGACGAAGGAATGAAGACAATACCCAGACCTTTGTTTGGATGTAGTTGCGCAAAGTTGCGCAAAGTACCCCGGGAATTAGAAAAGTACCTTGAAAGCACCCCTCTTATACAGGTAAATGATAAAAAGATAAGGAATATGTCTGCTCAGATTGTCAGGGGTGTAAGAGACGATTGGGATAAAGTGGTAAAAATCACCAATTGGGTATCACAAAATGTTGAAGATTATCCCTCTGCAACAAT
>JAGMCL010000074.1 GCA_023129165.1 Caldifarciminota bacterium
AAACTGATCTTAATTCAGGATTTCCGTTAATTATTGTGGCTTATAGTCTCTTACGGGTCTTTATTGTTTATTTTATTAAAATTCTAATACGAGTCTCGTCCCTACCTACCGGCAGGCAGGCAAGTCCCTGTTAAATAAGTTTTACAAAAGGCACTATTTATGAACATTCCTGAAATTCTAAAAATAACCCGAAGTGAAAGAAGTTCATTTAAATATCTTGAAAAGCTTCGATGGTTAGGTAAAGTAATCTGTCCTAAGTGTGGTAGCAGTAATGCAAAAAAACCTGATTTAACCCATAAAGATACTCGCTATCGTTGTAATGTGTGTCATTCTCGTTTTACAGTCTTTACGGATACATATCTTACTGGATGTAAAATCAAGCCATCTAAGCTGATCTTATCCGTAAAATTATATACCTTAGAACTTCCAGTTAGCGTTATAAGTAAAGAACTTGGTTTAAATTACAAAACCGTGCTTTCTCTAATTGATAAGATACGTCAGACTATTTTGGTTCATAACTCTTCGCGTAAAAGTCAGATAACTATAATGGAATTAGAAAAAAGTTATATTACTGGTAAACCCGACAAGAATGGAAATTCAAAGGTACAGATTCCTGTGTTTGGCATACGGGAACAAGACGGTAAGGTCTCTGTAGATGTAATATACAATGTGGGTAGGCTTGGTAATTATGATTTCCTAATAGTTGATGGTCATAATCGTATGAAGGTTGATACATATAGTAAAGAACAAATCAACTTGATTGATAGTTTCTGGATGTATGCAAAAGAGCGATTGCTAAGGCATCGGGGAGTTGCTCCAGGAAAACTTCCTTTATATATGAAGGAACTCGAATTTCGCTTTAATAATATAGCAAATGACTCTACAGAACAAACTATACTGGGTTATTTATTGAGTACTTTACCTGATAAAACGATAACCAATTAGCTTTAAGTTGGTCAGCAAGGTTATCAGATTAATAAATTTCAAATTATTTAATTACTTAACGGAAATCCTGAATTACTGATAACTTCATATGAAATAATATGTTATTTTAATATTGCTCTTTGACATATTTTTTAAAATACCTGTTATCATCGTGGAGGTCGAAATATTTCATTTGACAAAAGTCCATTTATTTGTTATAATACCCTATAGCACTTTTTAAGAAAGGGGGTATTATGAAGATTAAAAATAATAACCGTTAAAAGACGCCGCAACAGAATAAAGCCGATAAAACGGAGGAGATGTCCATTCCCGGATGAAAAGCTATGTTTGAGTATTATTGTCGCTATTCTCCTTGGTATAAAGCGATTTGAAAATGTAAATGTACTTCTTCACAATGAAATTGAACTACCAAAGTTATTGGGACTTCCCAGATTTTTTGAGGCTACCACGGCACGAAATTTCATAAATCAATTTACATTATGGCATTTGAGACAATTGGACAGAGTAAACACCCAGTTTCTTACAGACTTTGGAGAGAGTGCCTGTCAGGATTTTCCTGTTTTGGATATAGACAGTACTATACACTCATTAGAATCGCGCAAGCGAGAAGGGGCGGGTCCCGGATTCAATCGAAAAAACAAGGGTAAACCCTGCTATCAATGGTCAGTTGGTTTTATAAGAGGAGAAGCCATTTCACAGAATCTGATGCTTGGTAGTCAAAAGCCCTCTATAGATTTTAAAGATCTCGTCCAGGATGTGATAAGGAAACTCGGCACGCCTAATATTGTAGTAAGAGCGGATACTGCCTATCTTTCAAGGTCAAATTTAAACTTTGTTATAGAGAATGGGCTCCAATTTATAGTAGGTGCACCTTATAAGTGGATAGCATCGAATAACAGCATTGACGAGAGCAACTGGGTGCAATATAATGTCGAAACAAGAATTGTGGATCTTGGTCAGGCAAAGATCGTGTCTAAATGTACCTGTCCATTTAGAGTAATTTTGATTGAGAAAGAGCAAGAACCAATGAAAATAAGAGGTAGAAAACGTCGCATTAGATACGGTATAGTTTCAAACATAGGATTTTTCACAGACGCAGCGAGTTTTTACGAGTTCTACAAAGAGCGACAAACCATAGAAAACTTTTTCAAGGAGTCAAAGAACCCGTTCAAAAATGTATTTGCCATCAAACTGGAACCGCGAATCTCTTGAAACAATTAGAAATCAGTTGATATATCAAGGTGCACAACTTATTCCAAAAGGTAACAAACATTGGACTGTTGTAATGAATAGACAATACAAGTATATAAGGGAAGCAAGATTTATTTACGCTAAAGTAAAACAAATGGCTTATTTTGTAAATTACGCTATTACACTTTATCAGCACATAACTTCACAAAACTGATCTTAATTCAGGATTTCCATTAAATTACTGAGCTTTTAATTGAGATATAAAATAACAGAAAATAAGTTTCCGCGTCTTAAGTGTCCTCCGTTAGCAATTTATGTAACTCAATAAACCAGATAAACCCTCAAGATTCACCATGAAGGACAAGCATAAGACAAAAGTAAAGCTAACAAAAGAATCAGATGCACTGCACCAATGTATTGCCAAATTAGAAACATTAGAAGTCAAATGCAAGAAGGCGGAAGATGCACTATGTAAGTTAGAGGAAAAATACGGGTGTCTGATAGAGGAAACTTCCATAGGCTTATGCAATGTGGACATCAAGGGTAAAGTTACCTATGTCAACAAAAGATTTGAAGAGGTCTCGGGCTATCCGCGGGAGGAAATCGTTGGGAAGAGCGGATTCAAACTTGGTATGTTTCCCCGCGAAAGCTTAGACATCTTTGCTAAACGGATAAAAGAAAGATTGATGGGTAAAACTGCCCGCCGTATGGAAACTCCATTCAAATGCAAGAATGGAAGATGGATATGGGTAGAAATAGAGGTCAAAATAATCAAGGAACGTGGTATTCCAGTTGGCTTTCAACTCACTTCAAGAGAGATCACCAAGCGCAAACGAGCGGAGGAGGCATTACAGCATCGAGTTGAATTCGAAAGCCTTATCACCAGAATGTCAGCAGGCTTCATCAACCTCACGCCGGATGAGGTTGACAGTGTGTTGGAACACGCGTTGCAGATAATCGGAGAATTCGCTGGTATTGATCGCAGTTATGTCTTTCTGTTTTCCGACGATGGAACAAAGATGGACAATACACACGAATGGTGCGCCAAAGGGATTGAGCCACAAATAGAAAACCTCAAAGGGGTGCCCAGTGAGTCTCTGCCGTGGTTTGTGGATAAACTTAACCGATCTGAGACCGTTCATATCCCACGTGTTGCTGATCTTCCACCCGAGGCAAGTGCTGAAAAAGAAATCTTGGAATCGCAAGATATACAATCACTCATCATAGTTCCTATGGTTTATGGTAGGGATCTCCTTGGATTTCTTGGGTTCGATTCTGTGCGGATGGAAAAGACATGGTCGGAAGACATCATCAGTTTGCTCAAAAAAGTAGGAGAAATTTTTTCGAATGCATTAGAACACAAGCGAACAGAGGAGGAATTAAAACAATCAGAGAAGCGTTATAAGGATTTGGTTGAAAAAGCAGGCGTTTCTATTTTGATCGATGATAAAGAGGGAAATTTCAAATATTTCAATGAAAAATTTACTGAGTTGTTTGGTTACTCCGTGAAAGAAATGAGAAAACAGTCAATCCGATCACTTGTTCATCCCGAAGATATTGAGAGAGTCATAAAATTTCATAAAGAACGTGTTCAAGGGAAGAGGGTTCCATCGAGATACCAATTCAGAGGAGTCAAAAAAGATGGCTCTACTATATATCTCGAAGTAGAAGCTGTTGTACTAAGAGAAAGAGCAAGCATTATTGGCATTCGTTCTTACATCTGGGACATCTCCAAACGCGTGCAAAAGGAGGAAGAGATTCAGCTTCAAAGGAAGCGGTTAGAATCATTTGTGCAATACAGCCAACTTGGGATAGTAACAGTTGATATGAATAGTAAAATTATCTCTTGCAATCCAACATTTGAAGAAATCTTTCAATATAAGGAGTCGGAAATTCTTGGGAGAGACGTTGACGAACTTGTTGCCGGAAAGGAATTAATTAAAGAAGCGCGAGCTGTTACCAAGAAGGCAATAATAAATGGAAACCCATCTAAAATTACTACTAAGCGGAAGCGAAAAGATGGGACATGGTTCGATGTTGAAGTCTTTGCCGTGCCTATCAAGATTTCGGATAAATTAGTTGGACAGTTTGGGATTTATCTTGACATCACCAAGCGCAAACGAGCGGAAAAGGAATTAAGAAGTTCACGTGAGCAGTTACGTAACCTTGCCTTACATTTACAATCCGTCAGGGAAGAAGAAAGAGTTAGCATAGCGCGCGAAATTCACGATGAACTTGGACAGATGATGACAGCTTTGAAAATAGACTTATCTTGGTTGAACAACAGATTGCCCAAGAATCAAAAATCCCTGTACAGAAAGACAAAAGCAATGTTGAAAATCGTTGACTTGACTATCCAAACGGGGAAAAGGATTTCCACAGAATTGAGACCAAGCTTATTAGATGACCTGGGTCTCCCAGCAGCAATTGAATGGCAGGCTAAGGAATTCCAAAATCAAGCGGAGATTAAAGTCGAAGTTACCATAAATCCCGAGTATATTATGTTGGATAAAGATCGCTCTACGGCGATTTTCCGTATCTTTCAGGAAACACTGACGAATGTGGCTCGTCATGCAGATGCAACGAGGGTGAAAGTGAGCCTGAGAGAGAAGGCTGGCAAGTTAGAGCTGAAGGTGAGAGACAATGGGAAAGGAATTACAGAAAAGCAAATTTCAGATCCTAAATCATTTGGAATCATTGGAATACGGGAACGTGTCCATCCATGGGGAGGTGAGGTCAAGATTAGGGGTGTTCGAAATAAAGGAACCACGGTAACAGTATCCATCAACCTCCAGAAAAAATAATCTCTCGCCAAGACGCAAAGAATGCAAAGAAAGGATAAAAAATAATTATTTATTTGCAAAATTCCGTATGTAATGTATAAAATACTCTTAATATAAAAAAGTCTTTTAATTAAATGAGTCCCTACCTTTGCGCCTCTGCGAGAGAAATGGTATCTCGCCAAGCTCGCAAAGTCCGCTAAGAAAAAAATAGTATTTTATTTAAATGTGTCTTTACCTTTGCGCCTCTGCGAGAAATATTATACCAGGAGGAACTTCATGATTAAAATACTCGTCGCTGATGACCATACAATTGTTCGAGAGGGATTAAAACAGATTGTCGCAGAAACTCACGATATGATTGTAGCTGATGAAGCAAGTAATGGGCAGGAAGTACTAAGCAAAGTGAGGAAAATGGCGTTCGATATAATTGTATTAGACATCTCAATGCCTGGCAGAAGTGGGCTGGATATTTTAAAACAATTAAAACATCAAAGACCTAAACTTCCAGTTTTGATATTGAGCATACATCCTGAAGATCAGTATGCGATACGAGTCTTAAAGGCAGGTGCCTCTGGATATTTGACAAAGGAAAGCTCACCAGATGAATTGATAACAGCTATACGAAAGGTATCGCTGGGTGGGAAATATATCACTTCTTCTCTATCTGAGATGTTGGCTTCTAGTTTAGATATTGATTTTGATAAATCAATTCACAAGACTCTTTCTGATCGGGAATATCAAGTGATGTGTTTGATTGCCTCAGGTAAGAAAATAAAGGAGATCGCTGAGAAACTATCCCTGAGTGTATCAACTATAAATACCTATCGATTCCATATTATGAGAAAAATGAATATGAAGAATAATTCGGAATTAATCTATTACGCCATAAAACATGAACTGATTGATTGATTTATTTCTACCCTCTCCCATTCCCCTTTTCTTCTCCCATTCTCTCATCTCTCTTCCCTCTTCACTGTTCTTCCCTCCCCTTCCTATTCTCTCTTTCCTCTTCCTTATAAGTTAAACATTGATGATTTAAAAAGACAAATTACTATATAGAAAATAGACAAATGCCTATATCATTTTATTAAGTCTTATGTTATAATAGCTATATATATATGATATACAGGAAGAAAGATTAATCACTGCCCTGGTGAAGTAAGTCAATGAAAGGAAAAGGTGCCATCATGAAAGTTTTTATTGCAGAGCATTTAGAGTACGTTCGTGAACGGTTAGTAAATATAGTTTCCGAGATTAAAGGAATCGAAATCATAGGTCAAGCACAAAAGTCAATCGAAGCCACAAACTCCATTCTAAAACTTAAACCTGATTTAGTGATATTGGACCTCCAGATGCCTGAGGGGGACGCGATAGATGTGATTAGAAAAATCACGAAAGGTAGATTGGCTCCTATAGTAATAGTACTTACCGATTATCCCTTTCTCCAATATCAGAGAATATGTACGGATGTTGGAGCGGATTTCTTTTTTGATAAATCAATCGAAGTTGAAAAAATTACCCAAGTGCTCAAAAAATTGATTTATAATTCTCCTTATTGGTAAGCATTAGAACTCATGCGTAAGAAAGCAGAGGAAATGTTCCCCGACGAGCAAGAAAAATTATTGTGACCTGGGGTAAAAAACTTAAACTATGAACCTTTATTCTATAGTTGGTTACGAAAACCCCCTCAGAAGCACACGTAGGTACACTAAAAACAGGAAACAATGAGTTTTTTACACCAGCCTTGACTTGTGTAGGATTAAAAAATAGCCCAGGGAATAAACAGAAGATAAAAAATAATTCCATATACACTGTGTCCTTCGTGCGGGACAAATTTCGTATCTTCCATGAGGATGTTTTATGGATTGGTATCCTGTCTTGACGAGGTACCGTCACGAGAACCTTGTTAAAACGTATTTAGAGAAAATGGAATTTGAGGTGTTTCTACCCAAGGTCGAGTCATTAAGCAAGCGGAAAGACAGGAGAAAGATAATAGAGAAGCCACTCTTCCCGGGCTATCTCTTTATAAGAACCGAACTCAATCCTGAGAATTACCTTAAGATAATAAAATGTAAGGGTGTTGTGAGAGTTTTGGGTTTCAGGGACAACAATACAGCATCTGTTTCTGGAACTGTTCCTGAAGATGTAATAGAGTCGATAAGGAGGATGCTGCAGGCTATTTACAGGTGAATACCCATCATATGGTAAACAAGGGAGATCATGTCAGAATAGTTGAGGGACCAATAAGTAGAATGTGTTGGAACTTTAGTTAAGATCAGGGGGAGGAGTTGAAAAAGATTTATATTTAAAGCAAAAACTTAGTGTTCTCCGTTTGTAGTAGATCCTTTTTTCTTTTTGTGGAGTAAATTTTAATAAGACATAATTTTATAATGGGAGGTGGTATGTGAAAGGCATATGTAGTGGTTGGACCTCGCCAGTTCAATATCTTGCTGGCGGGGATTGATTTAAAACGGAGAATGTAAAAATAAGGAGGTATGATGACCTGGAAAAAGATGTTTCTATGTGTAGCAGCGGTTTTGGTGATTTCGGTCTTTGGAGCGGTTTCGGCGTGGGCGCAGCCGAATCCTACGTTCATCACGAGGGCTGTCACGGGGGACCCGGCAACAAGCATTACTATCGGATGGAGCACCAACCTGACTTACGTCCATGACGGCATTCACAGTATTCATGTGGCTACCACAGCGACCACAACGGACTATGCGATGGTAGGGATACCTACGAGCTTTGTGCTAACTGCCACCACCACGATGAGCTATTGGGGCTTCACAGTGGTTGGCAGTGGTGTTATGGCACCGGACGAGATATGGCTCGAATTTGCGGACGGGACGGTCATATGTAACACTCACCACAACACTCTTCCTGCAGGAAACTGGGAGAACTGGACCCTAAGCGGCTCCTCAAACTGGTATGACCCACAGACCCTCATTCCGGTAGATATCACTAATTTCTATACCGAGACGGTTGTGAAAGTGTTCCTTGGAGCCGGCTCACCAACGAGTCCAACTGGTGTTGATGTAGATGTCTACCTTGATAACCTTACCATAGATGAAACTGGTGACGGACCTCTTGAGTATACCCTTGATGATGACACCGAGACGATAGAAGTTCTGTGTGGGACCTTCTGTGGCATTACGGGGTGCACGGGCATCCAGGTCGGCATTGACGCAGCACTTCCCGGCGACATGATCAACGTGGCGGAGGGCACATACAATGCTACCCTTGGCGAGACTTTCCCGATAACTGTGAATAAGGCCAACCTAACCATCCAGGCTACTGGCACAGTGGCGAATACGATCATAGATAAGGAAGGACCAAGTTCGGGCTCTGTTATTAGGATAACGGTCAGTGGGGTAACCTTTGATGGTTTCACCGTGACAGGGAATCCTACTTGGATTGGAATTGAGATACCAAATATGGATCCCGATGTAACTGGCTGTACAATATCCAATAACATAATAAAAGATAACGATTGTGGTATCAACCTGTATGAGTCGTATAACAACACGATTACCAACAACACCATTGATAACAATGGAGGCGCGACGGGTACGTCTGCGGGCATCATGGTTGCTAACTTTGCTGGGGGCGGCAATACGATAACCAATAACACTATTACGAATAATGGTGATGGCATCGACTTGATGATGACAACTGGTGATGTAATAAACTACAACAATATCATGGGTAACACGGACAATGGAATAGAAGCGTCCTTTTGTTTTTCTGGAGTTGATGCCGAATACAATTGGTGGGGTGATGCATCTGGTCCAAATCATTCTACAACAAATCCAAGTGCGACTGGTAATCCGGTAAGCGACAATGTTGACTACTCCCCCTGGTGGGGAGCAAACTATGTGGGAGACCCGCACACATCCCCCTGGACCTGGTACGTAAATACTTCCAACAATTCCACTATTCAGGAGGGAATTGACGCCGCTTCTGCTGGCGATGTTATCAACGTGACACCGGAGACGTATACCATCACTTCAGCGATAGATGTGAATAAAGGGGTAACCATCACGGGTGATGTCGGAACCCCGGCCAATGTGTTGGTAACATACGGCTCGGCCAGTCAAACCCTGGATTGCTTTGACATGCAGGCAAATGATATAACCGTGCAGGGAGTCAAGGTGGTAAACGGTAGATACGGGTTTAACTTTGCCGCGAGTGACCCTACCGGGTGCACCATCTCAGATTGTGTCATAGACCATTGCTATGAGGGAGCCATTAATATCGACGGAGGGAGTGGGCATACAATTTCCAACAATACAATTACAAATTGCCTGACATCCGGTGTCCATCGGGGAGTTATTCACATATATGATTGCCCTGATGTTACTGTCAGTGGCAACACGATGACCGGCAACGGATTGTCATCTGTGGAACCAGAGCCTCACCATTCAATGGATATATACGTAAAGTACACTTATCCCGCTAGTTCTAGTGAGAGAGTAGAAATAACAGGCAATACTATTTCTGGACATTTAGGCGTTTGTGCCGATATCCAGGTCTATGATGCCCCCTACACCTACATCTATAACAACACCATCAGCAATAGTGAGGATAAGGGAATAGCAATATTTGGAATAGTTGGGAATCCGGCTTTCACCAGTACCGATAATAGAGTGGAAATTATAGGGAATAACATTTCCTCAACTTATTACCCGGGCCTGCAAGCTTGTAATGCTCCGTATACCTATTTCTACAACAACACGCTGACTCACTGTAACTACTACGGCGGGGATGGCACCGGCGATTTTGACTATGCTTCCATCCACATTGATGTTGGTTCCGACAACTGCCTTATTGATGTTAATACTGTGAGCGATGGTATCAACGGCATCCAGGTATGGTCGGATAACTGTACCGTCACAAACAACACAATCTACTACATGGGGCTTACCTATGAAGATACTAAAGTCACAGACGATGGTACTTACTACAATTCGGCGATCCTTTACGGTGACATGTATGATGTCAACATGCCAACTTCGGCCACTATAAGCTTCAACAATATCTATGATAATTACTGGGGGCTTTTTGTCATCTCTACTTACACGGACACCGTAACCGCCGAGAACAACTGGTGGGGTGATGCTTTGGGTCCTGACAGTATGGGTACGGGTATTCCCGGATCAGGTGATAAGGTCTCTGAATATGTAGATTTCCGCCCCTGGATTGGTGATGAGATTGTGTACGAGGACGCTGTGGTGACCCAGACCGGTATGGATTATGGGTTCTCGTCTCCTACTAAAGGTAGCTATGATGTGACTATGAACTTCTCGCAGTTGCCCGCGGGCGGTGGACATGTCTTGGTGGCGTTCATCAGCGACACAGCTTTTGATGTAACGAGCATTGTCAGCACCCCTCCTGACCCTCCTGTTCTCTATTATTACTGGAACATCACCACTGACATGGACCCCGGTGATTACACAGTTCGCATTACCTTCAGAAATGATAGTATCTCGACAGACACCGTGAGGTGGGCATACTGGAGTGACAACGTAAATGAGTGGATGATATCGAGCGGCACAGTCAACACGATTGACAAAACCATTCAGACGCCTTCGATAGATCATTTTACTCCCTTCTGTATTACCAATGGTTATGTACCGGTTGGCGGAAAGATCGGGGACATTGTACCCATTTACACGGACGACAACACCTGGTTTGGCAATATAACGGAGGCTGCGACATCGCTTGTGCCCGACACGGGACTCCTTGCCGGGATACATGCGGTAGTGGGGTTCAATGCTTCTTATTTTGGTTTTACCGATGCAACAGCAGGCAACCTGTGGGCTGGCGGCGCTACGATCAGCTCTCAGGCCAATGCTGACTCGGTGATAATCGATGTGGGTTCTTGGGCGGTAAGTGGAGAAGAGGCAGATGCTATAAAATCGGCGATTGATATGACCTTCAGCATCACCGGTATAGGTGAAAATAGTCTGGTGTTACGTCAGATGAAGTGGTGTGACCTGATGCTTAATGAGGAGGATGCATCGCCCCTTGGTAATGGCCATACAAAGTTCTACCTGGGAGATTTCACCAAGAATGATGCTGGTGTGGATACAGGCGATGGCTATGTAGATGACTGGGACCTGAAGGCCCTCGCCACGGTTTATTGGAACCCCACGGCCACTTCGATCAAAAAGAAGTATGACATCGGTCCAACGACAGATGGCTATATCACCGGTATGCCGCTGGCGCCAGACTATTTGATCGACTTTGAGGACCTGATGCTTTTTGGCATAAGTTACAGTTTTGTCAGCGATGGTGAGGGATATCCGAGCTGGGAGCCGCCTTCTGCCGCTCAGTCTTGCAGTCTGAGGGTGGATGATAACCATGACTTGACTGACGGTTATTATCCCGACTGGGGAACAACAGAGGAGTGGGACAATCAGACCTTTGATATTGATATGGTAGCACCGTCGACTGATGTCGGCAATATCTACATTAAGGGAATAGATGTGACGATAGAGTTCGATACCACCTTTGACAATCTTGTGGACTTTACTGCCGGGGATATGTGGGATAACGCCGCACCCACACACAGTGGAGATGCGTATGGCAAGGCATTCTTTGCCGAGACGACCAGAGCGGGTGCCAACTGGAGTGTGCGGACGAATGCGGTTCATCTGATAGGCACGGTAGGCACAGAGGAGATAATAGCAGAGGGCACCTTCGAGGTGATGAAGCCCGGTCATTCTGACATAGTCATCACATCCTGTGATGTGAGGGACTCTGTGAATGCCCCTCTTACTATTCCCGATACCCTGAATGTGAGGGTGAAGTTCTACCTGGGAGACTTCTGTAATTCTTCAGATGACTCGCATGGGGACGGGATGGTTGACGGTTCTGACCTGAACTTCTTCTCGAATCAGTATTGGACTCCCCCCTCCTTCTATGCAAGGGCTGACATAGGTCCCACGGTTGGTGGTTATGTGGACACCTGGCCCGACCCGGATGGTTCTATCGACTACGAGGACCTCTGGGTATTTACGAGGGCATATACCCTTGTGAGCCACAATGCATATCCATACGATGCCAAGACAGAGATGCCCGATGGTGAGGCACCAAACAGGGATAAGGTTGAAGTCAGTCTTGGCACTCCGGGTATAGTGGATGGCATGCTCGAGGTGCCTGTCGACCTTAGGGGTGAGGTATACGATGTACAGGTGGTGAGTCTAAAGTTGCACTACAATCCCGCAGTGCTCAGGTACATCGGAGTGGAGAGAGGCGAGATTCTCACAGAGGGTGAGCCCGCAATGATGGTAGCTAAGTTGGCAGAGCCAGGTGAGTTATGGGTGGACGCTGGTTGTCTGGAGATATCCGGCATAGATGAGGCAGGGAGAATGCTCACTGTCAGGTTTGAGAGGGTTACCGATGGCGCTTATGAGCTTTCTCTTGACGACGTGCATGTGCTCGACATCTGGAACAGGGTGCTTTGTGGTCCGCAGACTGGGACAGAAGATAAGCCACTGCCCTCTGTATATGCCCTTTCGCAAAACTATCCCAATCCCGTAAGGAATAAGACTGTGATAAGATATGCCCTGCCCGAAAGGACGGCAGTCGAAATAGCAGTATACAATCTCCTCGGTGAGAGGGTAGCGGTACTTGCAACGGGTACCAAAGATGCGGGATTCTACACAGCCACCTGGAACACAGAGAATGTGCCTTCGGGTGTCTACTTCTATGCAATGAAGACAGAGAGATTCACAGAGACGAAGAAGATATTGGTGATGAAGTAAGATAGAACTACAAAATCGGACGTCCCGCCAGAGGCGGGACGTCCAAAAAATAGCAAAGGAGGAATTATGACCTTAAGAAAGATGTTTCTATGTGTAGCAGCGGGAATGCTACTGGCATTTTCGGGATGGGCAGTAACCGTTACCGAAACTGGTGTGGATTATGTCTTCAATTCTACCGATACTTATCACGATGTCACGATGAACTTCTCAAGACTCCCTGCTGGGGGAGGTGATGTTACTGTTTCCTTTAACTTTGGGTTCCCTAACTATACGGGGAATATACAAGGTGGTGCGCTCGCTTATTACTGGACGATTAATACCACATCATTCGACCCGGGAGATATCGCTGTTTGCATAACTTTTGAGCACCCGGGAATAGTAGACAACAGTAAGAAGTGGGGATACTGGAGTGACGATGTAAATGAGTGGATGATATCGAGCGGCACAGTCAACACGACCAACAAGACCATTCGGACGCCTTCGATAGATCATTTTACTCCCTTCTGTATTACCAATGGTTATGTACAGGTTGGCGGAAAGATCGGGGACATTGTACCCATTTACACGAACGATAACACCTGGTTTGGCAATATAACGGAGGCTGCGACATCGCTTGTGCCCAGCACGGGACTCCTTGCCGGGATACATGCGGTAGTGGGGTTCAATGCTACTTATTTTGGTTTTACCAGTGCAACACTAGGTGATCTGTGGGCTGGCAATGGTCATATCTTCTCGCATGTCGATGTGGTTGGTAACTTGGTGACAATCGATGTGGGTTCTGATGCGCTGAGCGGAGCAGAGGCGGATGCTATAAAATCGGCGATTGACATGACCTTCAGCATCACCGGTATAGGTGAAAATGATCTGGTGTTAAGTGAGATGAAGTGGTGTGACCTGATGCTTAATGAGGAGGATGCATCGCCCCTTGGTAATGGCCATACAAAGTTCTACCTGGGAGATTTCACCAAGAATGATGCTGGTGTGGATACAGGCGATGGCTATGTAGATGACTGGGACCTGAAGGATCTCGCCACGGTTTATTGGAACAATCCGACGATCAAGGCGAAGTATGATATCGGTCCAACGGAAGATGGCTATATCACCGATATGCCGGAGGAACCAGACCTTTTGATTGACTTTGAGGACCTGATGCTTTTTGGCATAAGTTACAGTTTTGTCAGCGATGGTGAGGGATATCCGATCTCGGAGCCGCTTTGTATCGATCAGTCTTGCAGTCTGAGGGTGGATGATAACCATGACACCGGGAATAGTTGCTACTATCCACAGTGGATCACGCAGCAGACGGGGTGGGACAATCAGACCTTTGCTATTGATATGGTAGCACCGTCGACTGATGGTGGTGTTATCCACATTAAGGGAATAGATGTGACGATAGAGTTCGATACCACCTTTGACAGTCTTGTAACCTTTACTGCCGGGGATATGTGGGATAACGCCACACCCCCACACAGTGGAGATGCGTATGGCAAGGCATTCTTTGCCAAGACGACCAAGACGGGTGCCAACTGGAGGGTGCGGGCGAATGCGGTTCGTCTGATGGGCACGGTAGGCACAGGGAAGATAGCAGAGGCCACCTTCGAGGTGATGAAGCCCGGTCATTCTGACATAGTTATCACATCCTGTGATGTGAGGGATTCTGTGAATGCGTCTTTTGCCATTCCCGGTACCCTGAACGTGAGGGTGAAGTTCTACCTGGGAGACTTTGCTTATGCTTATGGAGTGGGTGGAGATGACCATGGCGATGGGGAAATAGAGGGACGTGACGTGAACTTTTTCTCAAATGTGTACTGGAGAGCCGCTCCTGACCCCCTGTACTATGTGAAGGGCGACATAGGTCCCACGGTTGGTGGTTATGTGGACACCTGGCCCTTACCGGACCAAGTCATTAACTTCCGAGACCTCTGGGTATTTACGAGGGCACATTCCCTTGTGAACCACAACACATATCCATACGATGCCAAGACAGAGATACCCGATGGTGAGGCGCCAAACAGGGATAAGGTTGAGGTCAGTCTTGGCACTCCGGGTATGGTGGATGGCATGCTCGAGGTGCCTGTCGAACTTAAGGGTGAGGTATACGATGTACAGGTGGTGAGTCTAAAGTTGCACTACAATCCCACAGTGCTCAGGTATATCGGAGTGGAGAGAGGCGAGATTCTCACAGAGGGTGAGCCCGCAATGATGATGGCTAAGTTAGCAGATATAGGCGAGTTATGGGTGGACGCTGGTTGTCTGGAGATATCCGGCATAGATGAGGCAGGGAGAATGCTCACTGTCAGGTTTGAGAGGGTTACCGATGGCGCTTATGAGCTTTCTCTTGACGACGTGCATGTGCTCGACATCTGGAACAGGGTGCTTTGTGGTCCGCAGACTGGGACAGAAGATAAGCCACTGCCCTCTGTATATGCCCTTTCGCAAAACTATCCCAATCCCGTAGGGAATAAGACTGCGATAAGATATGCCCTGCCCGAAAGGACGGCGATCGAGATAGCGGTATACAATCTCCTCGGTGAGAGGGTGGCGGTACTTGCAACGGGTACCAAAGATGCGGGATTCTACACAGTCATCTGGAACACAGATAATGTGCCTTCGGGTGTCTACTTCTATGCGATGAAGACAGAGAGATTCACAGAGACGAAGAAGATATTGGTGATGAAGTAAGATAGAGATACAAAATTGGACGTCCCACAAAATTAAGTAAAAGTAATCACCCTTGGTGCTTTATTTCACTGGGTAAATATAGAATGAAGGTATAAAGCGAAAGGAGGAAAATGTTTGTAACACTTATAGGATTACTGTTTGTGGTTTTCTGCACCCAGTTGACAGGTTCACCATTGCGAGCTGATACAGGATATGTGTATATCTGGCCCGCCGATACTACGGTCTACCTGCGTGGGCCGAGACTTTCTGTAATGGTTGATTCTAATATCACCGCACTTCATAGCTTTTCAGTGCATATAACCTTTGACTCGAGCGTGATTGAATCGAACTGGGACAGTATTCTTCCGGGAAGTATCTATCCGGATACACTGTTCACCTTGCTGCTCGGTGATATATACAATGGAGATAGCATAGTTGCCGACCTATCCATAATGGGAGCAGGTACTTATGTGAATGGGCCCGGCGAGATATTGAGTCTGTGGTTCAATCCTAAAGGATGTGGTACATCGAGTGTGCATTTCGCCTACTCGGTACTTTTAGATACGCTTTCCCCAATGGGAAACCTCATACCACATTACACGCTGGATGGACAAATCACTGTAACTGGTGATTGGATAGATGAGACGACTTCGGGCAATCCCAGTATGTGGCTCGGGAAGTGCATTCCCAACCCATTCAGGGAAAGGACAGTTATAAGTTATAAGTTACCAGTCATCGGTGACCAATCATCAAAACCGATTACCGATCACCTGTCGCCGATTACCTTAAAAATCTACGATGTTTCTGGTAATCTCGTCCGCACTTTACCGATTACCGAACTTATCTGGGATGGAAGAGATGAAGAGGGGAAAAGGCTGCAAAGCGGTATTTATTTTCTGAGGTTGGAGGTGGGCAGGGTATGTAAGACTCGAAAGATAGTCCTGGTCCGATAAAGAGGAGAAGGAGTTTCTTATGTTTGTTGCCAGGTTCAGAAGGTTCCTCTGGAGTTTCACAGTTGTCGTTGGCTTGCTCGTAATATGCGGAAGCGCCACAGCTGCGGACTCTCTTGTTTATGTACATCCACAGGTCAAGGTGGTCTCCGAGAACACGCAATTCAGAATAAGCGTGATGATAGACTCGTTCATTCGCTATCTCCACGCTTTTCAGGTGGATATAGTCTTTGATTCGAGCGTGGTTGAATCGGACTGGGCCAATATTCTTCCAGGAAGTATCTATCCGGGTTCACTGGACACCTGGCTGCTCGGTGATATATACAATGGAGATAGCATAGTTGCCAGCCTAGCCATAGTGGGAGCGGGTACTTATGTAAACGGGCCCGGCGAGATCTTGAGTCTGTGGTTCGAGAGCAAAACGGGCAGTAGAGTATATACTCCGGTAGAATTTGCCTACTCGGTACTTTTAGATACGCTTTCCCCAATGGGAGAGCCTATAGACCACACTGCCTACCCCGGAACCGTCTGGGTTGGAGTATCTGCACAGGTAGAGGTATGGGGAGTGAGTCTTACATCCACAATACCGGTCTCGCCCGGCTCTCAAAATGTGCCCATGCTCAAGCTATGTTTAACAAGTGACACCTGCGGTGTGGACTGGGCTGCAACCTGGACTGCCGTAAAGGTGGATAACCGCTGCCAACCATATACATCATATGCCGCTGACATCGATTCAGTAAAACTCTTTTATGACAAGGATGGCGATGGGGTCTTCGATCCCGCCACGGATTCCCTTATGGGACAGGGGGAGGTTATAGGTGCTGACGGTGGGTCGGGAATCATCACGATTGGAGAGCAATCCATTAACACTGACACCAGTACATTCTTTATTGTCTATAATATTGCAACAGATGCGGATGCCAGTCATTACTGCGGGGTAAGATTGTGTGACAGTTCTTACATCACGATCTTATCGCCAGATAAGGTCTCGATTGATAGTTTTCCAATCCAGACAGGAGGACAGCCCCTGCCAGTTGAACTTCTGTGGTTTACTGCAACGCCTGACTGTGAGAGGTGTCTTATTTTAGTTTGCTGGGAAACTGCCAGTGAGACAAATTCCTACAAATGGATAGTCGAGAGGAGTCTCAGTTCCGACGGGGGCTTTGTTGCCATCACCGAGATTCGTGCCCAAGGAAACACGCCGGTGTCAACCTTGTATGAGTTTAGAGATTGTGATGTGAAACTAAATACGACTTATTTTTACAGATTGGTGGAGTTGGATTGCAACGGTACCGCTTCAATGTACGGACCCGTATCTGCCATTCTGAAGCGGGGATTTCCCTATAAAGCTGAACTCTGTGATGTATCTCCTAATCCTTTCTGTGGTCGGAGCAGAATCGGGTTCTTCCTTCCGAGAGTTTGCTCTGTCAGAGTATCGGTTTGGAACCTTTTAGGAATGAAGGTAAAGACTCTTATTGACGAAAGTAGAGGACGAGGTCATCACTTCGTTTATTTCAATGGAAGAGACGATGGTGGTACCATGTTGCAATCTGGAGTATATTTTTGTATGCTTGAAATAGACAAAAAAGTCATCCAGATAAAGAAGATGATAGTGATAAAAGAAAGGAGTGAAAGGTGAGCAGGGATTAAGATATTTTTTAGAAGTCATATTTTTTAAAACAAAAGGAGGTAGCATGCTTTTATGGATGGCTATTTGGTTTATAGGTGTCGTCCCGTCGAGTAATGTATCCATGGTCCCTTCTCGGTCTCCTGAAATGGGATATGTATATGTGCAGCCGGCGGATACCACAGTCTCTTTTGGCGAGTGCCCATCTGGTGTGAGGCTCTCTGTAATGGTGGACTCAAATGTTGCCGCGCTTCACAGTTTTTCTTTATCTATAACCTTTGATTCAAGCGTTATTGAATCGAATTGGGACAGCATTCTTCCTGGAAGCATCTTTCCAGATACTTTGTTCCCATATCTGCTCGGTGATATATATAACGGAGACAGCATACATGTTGATCTGGCTATAATGGGACAGGGAATGCATGTGAACGGACCGGGCGAGATTTTAAGCCTGTGGTTCAAACCCAAGATTGGTGAAACGGATATTGACATTATCGACGCGGTGAGCGTGCTGCGGGATACCGTGATGCCAATGGGAAATCACATACCCCATTATTGCATTGATGGTCATATAACGGCTCTGCCCTCATATGTGTATGTGCAGCCGGCGGATACCACAGTCTCTTTTGGCGAGTGCCCATCTGGTGTGAGGCTCTCTGTAATGGTGGACTCAAATGTTGCCGCGCTTCACAGTTTTTCTTTATCTATAACCTTTGATTCGAGCGTTATTGAATCGAACTGGGATAGTATTCTTCCCGGAAGCATCTTTCCAGATACTTTGTTTCCATATCTGCTCGGTGATATATATAACGGAGACAGCATACATGTTGATCTGGCTATAATGGGACAGGGAATGCATGTGAACGGACCGGGCGAGATTTTAAGCCTATGGTTCAAACCCAAGATTGGTGAAACGGATATTGACATTATCGACGCGGTGAGCGTGCTGCGGGATACCGTAATGCCGATGGGAAATCCCATACCCCATTATTGCATTGATGGTCATATAACGGCTCTGCCCTCATATGTATATGTGCAGCCGGCGGATACCACAGTCTATCTTCTTGAGAGCCCATCTGGTGTGAGGCTCTCTGTAATGGTGGACTCAAATGTTGCCGCGCTTCACAGTTTTTCTTTATCTATAACCTTTGATTCAAGCGTTATTGAATCGAACTGGGACAGTATTCTTCCTGGAAGTATCTTTCCAGATACTTTGTTCCCATATCTGCTCGGTGATATATATAACGGAGACAGCATACATGTTGATCTGGCTATAATGGGACAGGGAATGCATGTGAATGGACCGGGCGAGATTTTAAGCCTATGGTTCAAACCCAAGATTGGTGAAACGGATATTGACATTATCGACGCGGTGAGCGTGCTGCGGGATACCGTAATGCCGATGGGGAATTCCATACCCCATTATTGCATTGATGGTCATATAACGGTGCTACGCTCGCCATATGATTATGATGTAGCAATAGAAGGTATTCCAAACGAGGGAGACCCTGCTTTTGTGGGAGACACCCTTGTTGCCTTGATTCTGGACCCCTATGTCACGGTTTGCAACAGGACTGTCCCTGGTGGACCGATTCTTTCCTTCAGGGTGTGGTGTAAGATTATAAACAACGAAATGGGCTATATTATTTATTCGAGGCATGTTAATGTGTGGAATCTTGCTCCACAGGAGTGCAGGACTATATATTTCCCCTCTGGTGCATTCTTTATGTACCCAGGTATTTATGTTATGGTGACGACGATTCAGGTATCTTTTGATGATCCGGACCTTAGCAATAATGTGTCTCTGAGAGCTTTCTATGTGCCTCCTTACAGGGCTGGCTCTGAAGAAGAGACAGCTCCTCCTGCTGTGTTTGCTCTCGAGCAAAATCATCCCAATCCTGTGAGAGGTAAGGCAACGATTAGGTATCAGATACCAGAGAGAAGGACTGTTTCTATTTCTGTTTATGATATTTCAGGCAGAGAGGTAAAAACTCTGGTAATCGGGCCAAAGGAACCTGGTTACTATTCCGTCTCCCTCGATACCAAGGAGCTTCCACAAGGTATCTACCTTGTAAAGATGAAAGCTGGTAGTTTTAAGGGGGTACAAAGGATGGTTATCTTGAAGTGAAGAAAATTGGGTTTCCGTGTGATTCCTATTAGAAGTCTCTCTTACGGTGCTTTTATACTGGATGGTTTACCTACATGGTATCCATGTCAAAATATGGGGTCAGGCTCAACTATTTAAATATGACCCCTACTGATTCTTTTTATATACCTTTATTTCATTGTCCTTATTCACTTCAAACAGTACATCAAAACCCTCATCCAGACCTGGCTCTTCTGCCAGGTCTGTCTGTTTTTTTATAATGCTTGACCAGTCAGCCTTTTTACAGTACTTTTCTCTTAGTGCAAGAAGTGGGTCGTTTACACGCCTTTCAATACAGCTTTCTGAAGAAAGATTGAAGTAAATCCCTACTGTTTGAACTCCGCCATACTCATTCCCCAGTTCTATGAATAACTTTCTTATATCTCTTGAAATATTTGTATCATCTACTATCAGACTGTGACCATGCTCTAAAGATTTTCGTGATGTATCAATCTCCAACTCACGGTAAAAATCCCTCAGTTCATAATCATAATTATAACCACTCTCCATTGTAATAAGACTGTCCAGACAAACACGTGTGGTCTTGGGTGAAGAAACCATATTAACCAATGACATTGCAAGGGTCGTCTTTCCGCATCCAGCAGGACCGATCATAAGAATTAGACACTGTCGTTCCTTTAAGTATCCTTGAATCTTTCCAATCAATTCGTTATAATATTCCATAAGATGTTTTATTAACAATAATTAACCGCAGAGAACACAGAGAATAATAAAGTAGATGTCAGGCTTAGATTTTAGAGATATAATATAAACTCTTTACAATTACCACCAGATATCAAAGTTAAAAATTCTTTCATATATCATCTTTGGTTTCCCGGGCATATTATTTATTTTACCATAACTTTCCCTCTATGTCAAGAAATTATTTCTTATCTCTCAACCTAACTCGCAAAATAAGTTCATTTATAACGGTAGAGTTTTTCTTCAAGTCGATTAACTCTCTTAATTAATGACTCTTTTGAACTGTATTTCATTGTTAAACCCCTTAAGTCTCGAACTAGCTAAATAAGGGTTTTATAAATTAATTGCGCCTCTTTTGAGGTGGGATTTATCTCGAAGGAAAGTTAAGACAAGTTTCTAATTTCTCTAATCTATGGAGAATTCCGATTAACTATATAATTTTAATTAATAAGAGAATATTCTTAAATTCCTTACTTGACAAAAGGGACATTTTGGATTATAATATATGTAGATATTCTACTTTTATTGTAAGTGAATGTTAAAGCTAATATAATCCACATTCCTATTGAACTTCTCCTATACTAATCGAAAGCTATCGAACTGCAATTAGAAATACACCATGAAGAAACACGCAGTCATTTCTTTCTCCTAGATACCTCAGATGTAGAATTGTAGTAGCCTTCTAAAGTTACCCATCTCCTGTTTATATAGAGACTCGTCATTAAAGGAGATTAGCTTAGTCCTTTACAAAAAGCTCTCAAGCACATTCTTCTATTAGGCTCTTAATTTTCTATGTGTTTTTTGAGGCAATTTTATTATAGCATCCGTGTCTGATGGATAAGTAATACTATGAAGTATTGGTTAAGTTTGTTACTTGTTATTTTACTCACTAGTTGTGATTTATGGAACGATACAACTGGCAACGGTGAGGTTCCTGATGGTTGGGAACCACCTTTAATTAGAACGACTGTAGGTGCAGACTGGGGGCCGCATAACTGGATAGTATTTACATACTCTGATACTGGGTTATTTCTAATAAAACCAGACGGTAGTGATCTTCGTCTAATATATGAGTGTTGGTTTGAAGAACCTAAATGGCACCCTGATGGTAAATGGATTGTAGCGAATGATCTTATAGGTAGAATATGGCTTATCAGTGTTGACGGAGATAGCGTTATAAAAATAACTCAGGGAGGGCACAAGTGGTGTCCTACATTTAGCCCAGATGGTAGCCAGATTGCTTTCTCAACTCCCGACAGTGATGCCGTTGGGCCAAGGGGATTGAGAATTTTGGATCTACAGAGCGGGATAGAGAGATTCGTATTCCCGAGGTGTTATGACCCTGCATGGTCACCCCATGGAAACAAATTAGTTTCTGTCGGATGGGTGCTTCAATCTAACCAATGGATTGGTGGCATCGTTGTTGTGGATACGTCAGGGGAAAATGCGCATGTAGTTCATCAGGATGACATGGGTGGAGGGATGGAGTCTCCCTCGTTTTCTCCAGACGGTTTAAAAATTGTTTTCAGAAAACCCTATACCTGGGGTGCTGGTGTGGGTCAGATCTGGGTAGTTAATGCAGATGGTAGCGATCCTATGAAACTTACAACACGGGGAGGAAGGTGGCCATCCTGGAGTTCAGATGACTCAAAAATTGTATATACCAGGTATTCACTAAGCGATCCCGACCAAGAAGGGAGTGGCGACCTTTATATTATGAACTCCGACGGTTCAGCAAAGACCAGACTCACATTTTTTAACCAAAATTAAGGATGTGGTTATGTTATAGGAACTGGGGGTCAGGCTAAGAGATAAGAGATAGAATATAGTCTCACTCCTATTGCTACGAGATATCTCATAGTAAAAAGTTCCTTCATATTCTATCCCAAGTTTATTGGTATATTTTTATTTCACTATTACACTCCCTCTATGTCAAGCAACTATCTCTTATCTCTTAGCCTGACCCCCTAATTACCTAATTATGTAGTACAGATTCCGGTCTTCAGTATGATTTTCATAGTAGGGGAATTCACATTTATGATATTAACAGTGGGCATCCAGTTTACACAACAGCAGCTGGTTCCGTTATAGTAGCGGGATTTGTCTTTATACAGGAGGTAGAAATGAATTTATACGCTTTATTAGTAAGTTTTTTTATAAGTCAGTTCTGGGGATTAGAAGACTTAGCTATGGGAAAACAACAGCAAGCTGAATGTAACACTACAGGATCTGTAGAAGTTTTTAAAGCAACGACATCTCCTAAAGATAGCGTCCAAGAAGCTAAGGATAAAGGCTATCGTAGCACAGAAGACATTAAAAAGAAAATGATTGAAGAAGACATAAGATACTATAAACCAAAAATCCCGGGACTAATATATTCATTACAAGATACAACTTATGATCCTGATAATCGATCAGACTGCGCGTTCTATTTAGGATGTTCTCGTGATGAAAAGGTAATCAATCCATTAATTAGTACTCTTCAAGACAAGTACCCACAGGTACGTCAAGGCTCGATAACAGGGCTAGTTATCGTATGCAAATATTTGAAATGTGAAGTGCGTGTTAATCCTTACTTGATCGCGGCCTTGAAAGACTCAACTCTCAGAGTTCAATTAGCAGCTAGCAAGGCACTAATTGAGATGGGTGATTCTATAACTCCTATTCCAACTCTTATTAGCATTTTTAAAAAGGAAGCTCCAGTCTTTGCACAACCTGAAGAGGTATGGGTTAAACAGGAAATTCTAAGACCTAATTTACCAGATTCAGAACAAGTAAAACTTGCCCAAGAGTGGAAAAAAAAATCACCTTTATATGCCTTAGATTTGTTAATATATATAGGAAACGCACGAGTTATCTCTGAACTTGAAAACTGTTTGAGCTCTGAAGATGTATGGATCAGTTCAAAGGTCCAAGAAGCAATATATAAAATCAAAATTAATACGGAGGTGAAAAATGAACAAAATAAATGAGATAACTAAAATTACAGTCACCTCATATATTCTGATTTTTCTTGTAAGTAGAGGGATTACGTATGATCGCTATCAATCCCAATTGAGCGAAATTGGGGTCAGGTCTTTAGTTTTAAATTTACTTAACTTTTTAGATATATTATATTGATACTATAATGAGAGTGTTAATAAGTAAAGGAAATAGGGGGTCAGAAATAGGGGGTCAGAGAAATAGGGGGTCAGGCTAAGAGATAAGAGATAGAATATAGTCTCACTCCTATTGCTACGAGATATCTCATAGTAAAAAGTTCCATCATATTCTATCCTAAGTTTATTGGGTATATTTTTATTTCACTATTACACTCCTTATATGTCAAGTAATTATCTCTTATCTCTTAGCCTGACCCCCTAATTTCCGTTACAATTATTGTTAAATATTTTGAAATTCAGATAGTAAAAACCCACGTCTTAAGAGAATAGTTTATAAGTGTACTTGAAAACTTAAAACTAAAGACCTGACCCCATGATTTTACTTGACAAAATATAAACTTTAATATATAATGTATTATATGATGTCAAGTCTGAAATATAGACAATTCAATTAAAAATAACTGATGCATCCGCTGAAATATTTCAGAAAGTTTGTTACCTATCCCGAATATTTAAGGAAGAAGTAGTATGAATATATTTTAATTTATGAAAGGAGCATTTATGTTATCTAACACAACCAGAAGCTTTTTAGTGGTTTATTGCATTTTATTTGCAATATCCACATATGGAGGAGAAGTTCAATTCCCTCTCTACCCTAAGCTTTCTTCAAAATTAGATGCTAATACGTATGCCATGGGAGAGACATTTGTATTCTCTAATGGAGTTGCAAGTATATGGTTAAACCCGGCTCGAATGGGTAAAGCGCGATCTTTCGCTTTTGGGGTTGAGTATGAGGACAGAAAAGAAGAGCAGGAAATTTGGAATAAAGATATATTAAATATTCCTCAGCTTATTGGCTTAACTTACCCTTATAAAAATCTTACATTTGGAATTATATACTTTGTTCCCTATAATATGAAAATGGGTTCAGAGAGAAAATACAGATCTATTCTTAGGAATTTATCAATAGGATGTCAATACATGGCTTCAACAAGTTTTTATATAGGAGGAACATTGAGCATACTTTGGGGAAATTCTAATGAGAAGTTTAAGTTTATATCAGAATATGATAAGGATATCAAAGATTATAAGGTAAGAGGCTTTCAGGGTTCCTTTGGTTTAATTTGGCAGTATAACCCTAACACTGAAATTGGTTTAGTCTTACGATCGCCAGCTTACTTAAATGGAGATTATCAATGGGATTATTCAGGAACAAATTGGTGGGATGATGGACATGGGGATACTACATTTACAAAGACATTCTCAATTAACGAGAGATATTTCTACCCTATAAACATAAGTGCAGGCATATCATTCAAACCGTCTTCATCCCTTACACTTAACGCTCAGATGTATTACATAGGATGGCATGTAGAAAATAATGGCTTGCATTACGCTTTCGGAGATGATGAGCTGGATATGAATTTGGGAATAGATTGGAAAATAACTCGTCACTTATCGCTAAGGAGTGGCGCCTATTTTTTCATTTTTCCGTCCCCTGAAGAAGGAATTTCACACTTCGTTCCGGCCTTAACTGCTGGGTTGGGTATTGTTTTTCGATATGCAACTATTGATTTAGCTATAGGAAGCGGCGAAGATATTTGGTATTTTGACCAAAGAAGTAATTTTCTATTAGTTGATTTAAAAATAAATCTATGATAAAATCTGGGAGGTTGGAATGAGATACGTTAAAACAATACACGAAATTGGCGAAATTGGGGTCAGGTCTTTAGTTTTAAATTTACTTGAATTTTTCTAAAAGATATATTATATTGATACTATAATGAGAGTGTTAATAAGTAATATACTGGATGGGTATACTACGTTACCTCTCAGATTATAGCGAAAATGTTTAACTCGGGTTGAATCAACGTCCCTATTATTATTAAATATTTTCAAATTCAGATAGTAAAAACCCACGTCTTAAGAGAATAGTTTATAAGTGTACTTGAAAACTTAAAACTAAAGACCTGACCCCATGATCCCCTCTTCTGGAAGATAAATATCTCCTATTTTCTCACCTTCGAAATATAGGTAAACCGCTTCCTTAAGATTTTGGATTGTTTCATCAATAGTTTTACCCTGGGTAACTACATCTATTTCCAAACATTCTCCAATGTAGAATTTCTCTCCCTTTCGTATTATACCAGTAACATTTTTCATTATAACTCCCGTTTATATCAAAACACCTATTAAGACCTTTATTTATTCCTCGTTACTAAGGTCCTTACAGTTTAAGTTCATTAAATTAAAGTTTATAAAGAGATAAACTCACTACAAAACATTCCAGTATCTGCCGTTAATTATAACACAGAAATTATAATTTGTCAAGAATTAGAAATGTGTGTGTCAGGTATGAGATTGCTTCGCTTTAGCTCGCAATGACTCGAGTCGGTAAATGTTATACGCAGGCGTAAAGCCTGCGGCTACCATATTATCTATTACACAAGTATTAATTATTCAAATATGTTTAATTTTTAAAACAAAGTCCGAGAATTTCGTGATACTGGTCTATCATTGCGAATTTCGATGAAAATCCGGATGAATCAATCGCTTTTTACTGTATTACATCACATATGGGATTGCCACGTTCATTTCATTCACTCGCAATGACAGACTCTTTTTGTCATTGCGAGGCTTGTCCCGAGTGTAGCGAGGGAACTGACGAAGCAATCACCTTTTTGGTGGAATTGGTGATAAGAGATGAGATTGCTTCATCCCCCAATTCTGGGGGATTCGCAATGACAGTTAGTCAGGATAAGATTGCCATGTCCCGATTTCATCGGAACTCGCAATGATAGTTCGAGTTATTTAGCACGAATTGAAATAATATCATATGAACCCAGGAGGAACATAAATTATTATGTTACAGGTAAAATTGAATCAGGTGTCATTTGATACAATAGGAATTTGTGCTTACATGCTTATTATTACACTACATAATTCTCAGAGTTTGAAATTGAGTGAGAATCTTGAGTTCGTTCCCAGTTCTATATTCTGACTCTGTCCATAATCTACCCTTAGACTACCAAACCTTATTCCAGCACCAAAACTCATATCACCCTTATCCAATCCTACTCGTACAGCAAATCTTTCTTTATATATGTACTCCGCTCCTATATGAGGATCACTCTTTATCGCGTCAAATCTTGTAATCTTGTTTTCGAGATCCGTATCCAGACCCCCTGCAATTATAAACCTTCCAGATAATCGTTCTACAGGAAACTCATAAGATATGCCTGTCTTGAGCAATGGTGCAATAAACTCCCTTGTTCCTGTACTCCAAAAAAGAACTGTCGTAGTCATATTTTCTACATGCAGCCCAACTGAAAATGGACAGAATTTATAAAATAATCCTCCATCTATTCCAATGCCATATGCACTACCATCCTTCCAGTCTCTGTATATAGCCTTCATGTTTAAACCATAGCTAAGGCCATTGTGAACACGACCACCTAAATCAGTCACACTACCATAAGTCAGATATATTACCCAGTCATCTATATTTACAGTATCGAGGATAATAGAGTCATTCGTAAGGGGAATATCCGGTACTCCCACATGATAAAGCGCCACTCCTAAACCCCTAATTCCATCTGACATTGAGAAAGATAAAGTATTATAATTCACCAATCCACCAAAGTTCTCAGAATGAAATAGAAAAAGGTCTTTTCCTTCCTCTATCATAATGCAAGATGGATTCCAAAAAGGAGATTCCGCTCCCCTCACAAGGGTAACATAGGCGCCCCCAAGTCCTTGAGCCCTACCACCAACCGGGAGGTCAATAAATTCACCTGCATATTTTGCACCAAATGATATGAGAAATGATAAAATGATAAACATAAACCCAAGATTAAAGGAAAAAGGATAAAGTAAAAAGGAAAAAGTGAAAAGTGATTTATGACTAATGCCAAATGCCTGTTTTTAAACTATTATCTCTGCTGTATATCTGCTTCAAGAATTGATATATATTCCTCCTGAAGGTCCTGTTCCCTTTCATCTACTTTCACATCCTCTTTGATTTTACCCAGCCCAATATCAAATATTGTTAAATTAAAGTCTTCTGTGCCTTTTGGTGTCTTCTCCTTTACAGCCTTTCTAATAGCCTCCTTACTCACCATTTTAGTAATTCTTACAAAGGCTCCGAGCGCTGCTATATTTGTCCCGACCTCACTTCCTGTCTTTTCTCTCACAACTTTAGATAGGGGAATAAAGTGCGTGTTCTTGTGTCCCGTCCTGTTTACATAGAATGAATCTGCTATAAGTATTCCATTTTTCTTCAATACATTCTTATATTTATCATATCCTATCTGTGATAGACATATCATATAATCTGCCTTTGTAACCTTTGGATAGTCTATCTCCTCATCGGATATAACGACTTCAGATACCGTTACATCACCCCTTGCAGCTGCTCCGTATCTCCCTGAGTTAGAGACATTATATCCATCGAATATACCTGCTGCCTCAGCAAGTATATGTCCCCCGAGAAGTGTACCTTGTCCTCCGCTTCCAACTAATATGACTTCCTTACGCATAAGATATATGAAAGTTAAAAAATTAAAATAACAAATCAAAAATCTAACACGAATTACACAAATACCTCAAATTACACGAAAAAATTAATTGAACTGCTTTTTATGGGACTTCTTACTTTATCGATAATATCTCTCTTGTATATCTCTGTATATTCTGGTTTTTCAATATTTAAAAACTCACCAATTATTATTCTTTTTCCAATCTCCTCACTGGTTTTCCCCTTTGTTGCACTTTTTCTTATCACATTCTCTTTTAACCATGTGAAATTCTCGACCACCCCTTTCATTGTATTCCTTCTCCCAAATGCAGTTGGACAAGGGCTTAATACATCAACAACTGAAAATCCTTTATGTATAAGCGCCTTCTTTATCAGATTGTCAAGTGCTGGAACATGATACGCAGTTCCCCTTGCAACATATGTCGCCCCACAACCAATTGCAAGTTCAACTATATCAAAGGGAGGGTCAATTGCACCATACGGTGCAGTTGAGGCAATCTTACCAACAGGAGTCGTAGGAGAGGCCTGTCCACCAGTCATACCATAGATATAATTGTTAAAGATAATAGCAGTAATGTCAATATTTCTTCTTGCAGCATGTATAAAGTGGTTTCCACCTATTGCCACTGAATCACCGTCTCCCATAACTACTATAACCTTGAGAGCTGGATTTGCAAATTTTATCCCTGTTGCGAATGTCAGCGCCCTTCCATGCGTTGTGTGAAGTGTATGAAAGTCTAAGTAACCAGGTGTTCTACCACAGCATCCTATTCCAGAAATTATACATATCTCATCTTTGCTCCAACCAAATCCATCTATTGCACGAAGAATAGATGCAAGGATTATTCCATGACCACATCCAGCACACCATATAAATGGAAGTTTTTCTTGCCTCAAATATTTAACAGCAATTTCTGTTTTCATATAATTCAGTTACAGAGCATATCAGGAGACCAGTATGTTAGTAGGTAGAATATCAGAACAGACTGGTAGTCGGTAATCGGTAAATTCCAAGGCATATCAGGATATCAGTGGACCAGTAGGCAGAGTATCAGGTTATCAGCGTATCAGAACCTGATATTCTGGTTTGTTGTTATTCCTCCTACTGATATTCTGATCGTCTGATACACTTGTTTTTCCTGATCACCAATGACCGATCACTGATTACTTGATCCGCTGGTACTCTTCCTACTGACAGTCTAATCTGCTGATACACTTATCCTACCTGTTTTTCGCAACCGGGAGGTTGCTCCTACCCTTACCCTACACTGTAAACCGCAGACTTCAGTCTGCGAATTGAAGATGCTGTTCTGGATTCAATTTGCGCAACTTAAAAGTTGCGACTACCATGTTGAAATTTGACTTTTTGCAACCAGGAGGTTGCTCCTACCCTGACCATACACTGTAAGCAGGTGTAATGAAACTAAATTGATACATTGTGTAATATCTCACCGGGTGAAATAATCGTTCCATCCGCCTTTCCAATAAACCGCACATCACATTCTGCTGCACGTTCTACCTCTCCTACAATTTGTCCCATATTCATCTCACATACATATATTACATCCAAATCTCTGGATAATCTTTTTATCTCATCATAAGGAAAAGGCCAGACTGTGATGGGGCGTATAAATCCAACTTTTTTATTCTTTTCCCGAAGTTGTAGTACAGCTCTAAGAGCACTTCTTGCTATGGAACCGATGGAAAACAAACATATTTTTGCATCATCCATATAACGTACATCAATATCCCTTACTTCCTCTTCCGGAATCTTGCTTGCAAGCCTCTCCTGAAGACTTCGAACTTTTTCTGGGTCTGCTGTTGGGAATCCGGTTTCATCGTGGACAAGACCTGTTATATGGAATCTATATCCCTTTCCATAAGGTGCAAGTGGGGGAACCAAATATCTTGAATCAAATGGAAGGTATTCCTCGGGAGGAACCTCTGGGAAATTTCGAACCTTTATATCTATCTCTTTCAATAACTCAATCTTTTCCCTTAGATGAGCAAGAATTTCATCAGAAAGGATGATCACTGGAGTCCTAAATTTGTCTGAGTAGTTGAAGGCTTTTATTGTAAGGGTGTAACATTCTAATATGGAAAATGGCACAAGAACTATTATTGGATGATCACCATGAGTTCCCCACCTCGACTGCATGACATCTCCCTGCGATGGGTATGTGGGAAGTCCTGTTGATGGTCCGCCTCTTTGCACATCAACAATTACGCAGGGTATCTCAGCCATTGCTGCAAAACCTATATGCTCCTGCATCAAAGAGAAACCAGGACCCGAAGTTGCTGTCATAGATCTTATACCTGTAAGGGAAGAACCAAGGCAGGCACCGAGACTCGCAATTTCGTCCTCCATCTGAATAAACTTTCCCCCCATTTTGGGGAGTCGAAGGGACATCTTCTCTGCAATATCAGAGGATGGAGTAATAGGATAACCGCCAAACATTCGGCATCCAGAGGCAAGTGCCCCTTCCACTATTGCCTCATTACCAGAGAGAAGTAAAGGCATATTATTCCTCTTTGGGCTTTCTCCTCATCACCTTTTCCATGTCTACCATTTCTAACAAACAGACACTGGCACCGTCTCCCTTTCTGCTACCTAAATTCAGAACTCTTGTATATCCACCATCCCTGTCTATATATTTTGGTGCAATCTCCTCCCATAACTTCTTGACAGCCTTCTTATTACCCAAGAGAGAGTAAGCGAGTCTCCTTGAGTGAAGATCGCCCCTTTTAGATAGAGTAATAACCCTTTCTGCAAGATGCCTTGTTAGTTTTGCCTTTTCCTGTGTTGTCTTTATAGAATGGTGTGTAAGGAGAGATATAACAAGACTTCTAAGCATTGCATCCCGCTTCTGTTTCTCCCTTCCCAATTTCACTATCTTCGAACGATGTCTCATTTCTCCTCCATTCTTGATTGCTCCATACCGAATTCAAGACCATAACTCTTAAGTATGCCAGATAGCTCCTGCAAGGACTTCTTTCCAAAATTGGGGAATTTGAGCATCTCCTGTTCCGTCATCTGAACAAGGTCTCTCAATCTTTCAATGCCTGCAGTCTTAAGACAGTTAGCAGCCCTAACTGATAATTCAAGTTCTGAAATCTTTATGTCCAGTATCTGCCTTAGTTTTCTCTTATCTTCGGGTTCCTCTTTCTCTCTTTCAATGGTAATTTCACGGATTTTAAGAAATGGTTCAATGTGATCTCTTAAGAGTGCAGCTGCTATTGTTACAGCATCTTCTGGCTTAATTCTTCCATCAGTCCAGATCTCGAGAATAAGCTTCTCACGATTTCCAACACCAGTACTCTCAACCTTAAATTCTACCCTCTCAATAGGTGAATAGAGAGCATCTAAGAATATTGTACCAATGGGCGCGCGGTTATATCCAGGCAATTCTTCACGTGGTACATATCCCCTACCCGTACCTATCCCGAGAATCATATTCAGATTAACATCTTCTCGTACAACAGTTGCAATAAGATGTTTGGGGTTTACTATTTCGAAGCTTCCGTCAGATTCGATATCCTTTGCGTAAACTGGTCCTTTTTTGTTAAACAAGAGTGGTATCTCCTTCTCAAACTCATCAAACAATTTTATCTTTACTCCCTTAAGATTCAGTAGTATCCGCGGAAGGTCCTCAAGGACTCCATCAATGGTTGAAAACTCATGTAGAACACCCTCTATCTTTACTGAAATGATTGAAGAACCCTGCATTGATGAAAGCAGTGTCCTTCTAAAAGAGTTTCCAAGCGTAGTGCCAAAACTCCTCTCTATAGGAGACAAAACGAATTTGGTATATCTATCATTAACCTCGACTGTTTCTACCTTGTCAGGTATTTGAAATGGTCTCAATTTCATCCTTACCCCCTAAAGATATTAAAGTACTATAAAAATTATAAGCCTTTGATAATCAGAGTTATTTAATGCTTAATATATATCTTAAAAACACCTACTTCCTGTCTGCGATAGGCGAGTTACTATTTAAGATTATATCTGAATTGACAATACGAAGAAAAAGGATACGAACGATAAGAAATTTCTTATCCTATGTATCCTTTCTAAGGAATAAAAAAATACATCATTTATAATATAATTCACGACCTATTAACTTTAAGAGTCAAAGAAAAACATCAGATTCTCATTTAGAATAAAGCTCAACGATAAGTCTCTCTTCTATCTCTTCGGTCACATCAATCCTCTTGGGTAGATCAGAGATCTCTATTCTTATGGCTTTTTTATCAAGCGTAATCCACTTTGGAGGAGCAACATCCATAACAATAGCATCCTGTATATTTCCAGGAATCTTCTTTTCTCTCATGGTTATTATCTCACCCGTTTTAACTGTATATGAGGGTATATCAACTCTTCTGTCGTTCACCCTAAAATGACCATGTGTAACGAGCTGCCTTGCTTCACTTCTCGACCTCGCAAGTCCAGCACGATATATTACATTATCCAGGCGCATCTCAAGACCCTTTAGCAGTTCTTCACCAGTCACACCTTTCTTTTTTGCTGCTCGTTCAAAACAGTTCCTGAATTGATGTTCTGTCATCCCATACATCCTTTTTACCCTTTGCTTTTCTCTTAGATGCCTACCATAATCTGTCTCCTTACGCCTATAACCCTTCCCCTGTTCTCCTGGCTTCTTACGTGCTCTCTCAATCGCACATTTACCCGAAACACACCTCTTTCCCTTTAAAAATAGTTTCCTTCCTTCTCGTCTACAAAGTCTGCAGACTGGTCCATGGTATACAGCCATACTATATCCTCCTCTTCTTTGGGGGCCTACATCCGTTATGAGGAATAGGTGTTACGTCCCTTATATATGTAATTTTTAATCTCGCCGCCTTTATAGCTCTTACAGCTGAGTCCCTTCCAGCACCTGGACCCTTAACCCACACGTCTACATTTCTCAGACCTATATCGGCAAGCCCTCTTGCAACCTTCTTCGCACATATACCTGCTGCATATGGGGTTCCCTTTTTAGAACCCTTGAAACCTATGCTTCCAGCACTTGCCCATGAAAGACAATTCCCTTTCTCATCTGTTATTGTAACTATTGTATTATTAAAAGTTGACAATATGTGAACCACACCACTTTCGGGTGCCTTTCTCAACCTCCTTTTTTTCATCAAACCCCCCTATAATTTACTTCTTCATCTTTGATTTTTTCTTCAGCGCTATAGAACCCTTTCTGGGTCCCTTTCTTGTCCTGGCATTAGTTCGGGTTCGCTGACCTCTTACTGGCATTCCTCTCTTGTGCTTTAGACCCCTTAAGCAATTTATGTTAATGAGTCTCTTTATATTCTCCTGAATTTCAAGCCTTAGCGCACCTTCAATTTTATAATCAGATTCAATTACATTCCTTAATACATCAACCTGTTCATCAGTTAAATCCTTTACCCTTATATCTGGTAAAATCTTACTCTTTTGTAATATCTCGTTTGCAGAGGTTCTTCCAATACCATATATATATGTAAGTGCAATCTCTATTCTTTTATTTGAGGGAAGTTCAACACCAGAAATTCTCGCCATCCAACCCCTTAGTAAAATTAAATATCAAAAATTAAAAATCGTGAATCGTAAATTCGTGATCCAGAATCCGTGGTCCGTTATCCATAATCTAAGATCAAATATCAAAATTTTAAAATTTACATTTTGATTTTTACATTTAGGTTGCTGAAAGCAACCGCTTATCCTTGTCTCTGTTTATGTTTTGGGTTCTGACATATAACCCTTAAAATGCCCTTTCTCTTTACTATCTGACATTTCGCACATATCTTTTTTACAGAAGTTCTTACCTTCATTGATACTCCTATTATCCCAGATAAATTACAAATCTTAAATCCTTCACCCCATTAGATAATAATCATCCAACGGGGCAGGCAAATTCCAATATCAAACAGTATTTAGTATTTAAAATTTGAAAAATCACTTATCTCACTTAAATCTATGTAGTATTCTCCCTCTCGTCAAATCATAGGGTGAAAGCTCAACAACAACTCTGTCACCTGGTAGTATTTTTATAAAGTTTACTCTCATTTTTCCCGATACATGAGCAAGAACCTTATGCCCGTTATCAAGAACCACGCGGAACATTCCTCCCTTTAGTGCCTCCTGAACCTTACCTTCAACCCTTATACCCTTCTTTTCTGCCATAAATCAGCAACAATTAAATCTTATAAAAAAATCACATAACAGAACTACAAAATAAAACATTCCTTAAAATATCTACTCTGTTGGGACATCTTGTGCTGTTCTGTCAAATACCTTTCTGATTCTGTCATACACCTCTTTTATGCCACCGTTTCCATCTATTTCTTTAAGCACGCTTCTCTTTTTAAAATATTTCATAAGT
Organism: Caldifarciminota bacterium; assembly: GCA_023129165.1. Taxonomy (GTDB): domain Bacteria; phylum Hydrothermota; class UBA3073; order UBA3073; family UBA3073; genus JAGMCL01. Next base: position 34,784 of record JAGMCL010000074.1, read on the forward strand.
GGATAGGTTTTCCTTTCATAGATTGCCATTCTTCTTTTCACAGTATCCACAGTGTCATCCTCTCTTGTCATCAATTTAGCACCACATACATCGCATATACTATCCTTTTGAGGAGGATCTGACAACAGATTATATACCTTCTTACACCCTGGGCAAACCCTTCTATTTGTAATCCTTTTAACTGCTTCATCAAAGCCAAGAGAGATGTAAAATACATAATCTTGTTTAATCTTCTCAAAAAGTCTTGCCTGTGAGAGATTCCTGGGAAATCCATCAAGAACAAAAGATTCGGGTAAATTTGTTTCTAATATACTTACAACAGTTTCGTCTGGCACAAGTTGCCCTTTTATCACATAATTTCTTGCTTCAAGCCCTAACTTTGTTCTTTTTCCTATTTCATCACGAATTATATCCCCCATTGAGACAAACGGTATTTTGAGCTCATTAGCCAACATCCTCGCCTGTGTTCCCTTACCTGAACCAGGAGGGCCTATGAATAATATTTTCATTAACCTCTTCTACCTCTTATCTTCCCTTTTCTCAAGAATCCATCATAATGTCTCATCGTAAGCTGTGCCTCTATCTGCCTTACTGTATCAAGCGCAACACCTACAACTATGAGAACAGATGTACCACCAAAAACAAATGGCGCATTTATCTTTCTGAAGATTATGGCGGGAATTATCGCTACTGCAGCAAAAAACAGGGAACCAGGTAGAGTCACGCGGGATATTATCCTATCAATATAGTCGGCAGTGTTCTTTCCAGGTCGTACTCCAGGTATAAATCCCCCATACTTCTTCATATTATCCGCAATATCAATGGGATTCAAGACAACCGCTGTGTAGAAATAGGCGAAAAACACTATCAGACCTGCGTATACTATATTATACAACAAGTTTGCGGGTGTAAAAAATCCTACCAAGGTTTGAACAAAGTCGCTTCCTGAAAAAAATCGAGCAATCGTAGCTGGGAAAGTAAGAACAGCCTGTGCAAATATTATTGGTATTATACCTGCGGCATTCACATTCAATGGAAGATGAGTAGACCTTCCACCATAAATCTTCCTCCCAATGACTCTCTGGGCATATTGAACTGGAATTCTCCGCTGCCCCTGTGTTATTAATACAACACTCGCAATTATACCGATAATAACTGCTGCCACAATTACTGCCGCGAGTGGACTCATCGCCCCAATACGCACCATGTTGAATGTGGCAATAGTGTCTCTTGGGAATCTGGCTACAATTCCAATCATTATTATTAGTGATATGCCATTTCCAATACCCCTGTCTGTAATAAGCTCACCCAACCACATTATAAAGAGCGTTCCTGTTACCAGCGTAAGAATAGAAAGAAGTCTAAAGGTTAATCCAGGAAAAATTACTACAACCTCTCCTGAGGGGGCTCTTGCAGACTCAAGAAATATACATACACCAAGTGCCTGTATGGCAGCTATTCCTACTGTAAGATACCTTGTATACTGATTAATCTTTCTTCTGCCCTCTTCACCCTCTCTCTGTAATTTCTGAAAATAAGGTAGTGCTGCACCCAGGAGCTGCATTATAATAGATGCAGATATATACGGCATTATTCCCAATCCAAAAATAGCTCCTGAAGAAAGTCCACCTCCAACGAATATGTCATAGAGCCCAAGTGCAGTTGTTCTGGCAGTCTCAAAGAAACTGCCAAGTGCAGCCGTATTAATACCAGGCATGGGTATATGGCCACCCAACCTGTATACTACAAATATCGCAAGTGTAAAGAAAATCTTGTTTCGCAAGTCAGGTATCTTAAATGCGTTTCTTAGTGTTGCAAACATAGTATATCAGATTGGTCAGTTTGAAGATAATAATTTTACAAGTAAAATTTTCCCATTGTCACCCTTTATTTACTCCTCACCACTATCCTTTTCCACTTCCTCTTCTACTTCCTCTTCTACTTTCTCTTCCATTATCACTTCTTCTTTCTCTTCTACTCGTGCATCTTCTTCCTTGATTTCGCCTTCCTTGTCTGTTTCCTCTTTTTTGATATTATTCTCACTGCCTTTTATCTCTTCAATTTCCTCAGGCTTCGCCTCCTCTAACTTCTTTTCTATCACAACAACACTTCCACCTCTTGCTTCTACCTTATCCTTGGCAGATTTAGAAACCTTTATGTCTTCTATGGTAAGTTTTTTCGTAAGCTCACCATTACCAAGTATTTTTATAGCCTTGTTCCTTTTTACAAAACCTTTCTCATAAAGTAGAACTTTATTGACCATAGTTCCATCCTCTAATTTATTAAGATCACCAACATTCAATATCTGGTACTCAACCGATGACGGATTGCGAAATCCTCTCTTTGGTAGTCTCCTGTATAGTGGAGTCTGACCTCCTTCAAACCATGGAGATATCTTTTTGCCTGATCTTGACCTCTCACCCTTATGTCCTCTACCAGATGTTCCACCCACACCAGATGATGTACCCCTGCCCCGTCTCTTTTTCTCTTTTCCTCTGATTTTCTTAAGATTATCCAGTACTCCCATAAATAACTCCTATCCTACATCCTGGCAGTGTAAAAACCTCAACCACGGATTCACCCTGTTAAATATTTACAAAATTAAGTACAAGTAATCATCTCTGGTACTTTATTTAACAGGGGAGCCACAGAGGATCTTTAATATTGAGGGATTATAAAAGATTTTTTATTCCTCCCCTCTGTGACCTCTTACCCATCTCAAGATCCATTCCACAGGATATTTATGGAAAGGATACGGAATCTCACGGATAAGACTAATTGCTTTACCTTATATTTCTCTGTTTTTTTAACGCTGATTTACACTGATTGTTTCTTACTTTAAAGTTTTTATTTATCTTTGAACATCTGTGGTTAATTTTAGTCCTTGTTTTTTTGAGAGCACAGAGAATTAAATTTACTCTGTGGACTCTGTGGTTTCTTTCATATTATTTTTCTTAGTTTCGACATCCTCAACTCTTACAAGATGCCTTATCTTCGTTATCATACCTCGTATCTGAGGAGTATCATTATGAACCCTTTCATCGTTCGGATGATGTAAACCAAGGGCTTCAAGGGTACGCTTCTGGTCATACTTCATCCCTATCTTACTTTTAACCTGTATAACCTTTATCTTTTTCATATAATTATAGTCAAACTTATTTACAACAAATCTCTATAACTTAACACCCCTGATCTTCTCTATCTCTTCTTTGGTTCGCATTGATACAAGACCATTAAGCGTTGCCTTTACAAGGTTTTTTGTTGTATTGCTGCCCAGAGACTTTGTTAGAATATCTCTCACACCAGCAAGTTCTAATACAGCCCTTACTGGTTCACAGGCTATTACACCGGTGCCGGGGGCAGCAGGTTTCATAAAAAGTCTTGCGCCTCCACACTTTGAAATAAGAGAATGAGGGATAGTTCCATTAATAACCTTAACAGTCTTCATGCTCCTTTGAGCCCTCTCTACACCCTTCCTGACTGCAGATGCAACCTCATGGGCCTTTCCAAACCCGATTCCTATACGCGAAACACCGTCTCCAACTACTACTGTTGCAGAAAATCTAAACCGTTTCCCACCTTTAACTACCTTTGATACACGATTGACATCAACTACCCTTTCTTCAAATTCTCTTTCTTCGTTCACAATAACCCCCGACAAACAAAATCAAAAATTAAGACCACCCTCTTTTGCACCTTCGGCAAGTGCCTTTATTCTACCATGATATTTATACCCAGAACGATCAAACACAACGGTTTCTATCCCTTTTCCCTTTGCCTTTTCTGCCAGTCTTTTTCCACATTCCCTTGCCGCATTCATCGTGCTCAACTTTTCATCTTTAAGCATCTGTGTGGAAAAAGTTAATATAGTGGAGGAATTGATATCGTCGATCAACTGAGCATATATATATCTAAGACTTCTATAGATAGAGAGTCTTGGTCTTTTATCAGTACCAAAAACCTTCTTACGTATCCGTTTATGTCTTCGCTCTCTTCTGTTCACCATAATCCTAAATTTTGTTATCCGTGCCCGTTGTTCGTAAAAATAAACAATCAGGATTCACGAACATGAGCCACGATTTCGGTGTCTATTATATACCTGTAGACACTGCACGTTTTCCTGGTTTTCTCCTTACATATTCACCCTCGTACCTAACACCCTTACCTTTATATGGCTCAGGTGGTTTGAAGCTCCTTATTTTGCTCGCACTATCACCAACCACCTCTTTATCTATACCAGTTACAACAATCCGCTGTGGTTCGGGAACCTCTATTTCCACACCCTCTGGAGGCTGGAAAATAACAGGATGAGAGAAGCCCAGGGATAGTTCAATCGCACTGTCTTTCATTTTAGCCCTATACCCAACACCCACCAATCTTAAGACTTTTGTAAATCCTTTACTTACTCCCTCAACCATATTGGCTATAAGTGCACGAGTTAATCCATAATAGGGTTGAAGAAACCGTGATTCCCGTTTTGGAGACACAAACAAATTACCATCTTTTATTTTAACATTAAACTCAGGATGTATTTCTCTTGAGAGTTCACCCTTCGGTCCAGATACGCTTACTACGTTTCCTTTCATCCCGAACTTAACACCATCTGGAATTGGTATAGGTTTTTTCCCAATCTTAGACATAACATTAATAAGTTAAAAGTGGGTTAATATATATCTACATGACTATCTACCACACAAATGCAAGAATCTCTCCCCCAACTTTTTCTTTTCTGGCCATTCTATCTGACAGAATACCTTTGGAGGTCGAGATGATGGCAATACCTAAACCCTCCTTTACCCTTGGTATATTTTTTAGGTTTACATAGACCCTTCTGCTTGGTTTGCTAATCCTCTTAAGTCCTCTAATTGTCCCAACCTTAAGATATAATAACAAAACCTTTTGTGGACTCTCATCCCTTGTTTCATACTTTTCTATGTAACCTTCATTAAGGAGAACACTCGCAACACCTTCAAGTATATTGGTTGAGGGTAATTCAAGACGGTATACCTCTCTCATTAAAGAGTTACGGATTCTTGCTAACATATCACCTACTGGGTCATTAATCATAATGCCTCACCAACTTGCCTTTCTTACGCCAGGTATTTCACCCTTAAGCGCCAGTTCCCTAAAACAAATTCTACACAAGCCAAACCTTGTATAATAACCTCTCGATCTCCCGCATCTCATACATCGGTTGTATTTTTGAACCTTGAATTTAGGTTCTTTCTTATTCTTTTCTATCCACGATTTTTTTGCCATATACCCCCTTCTATTGCTTGCTCTTAAACGGCATTCCAAGACCTTTCAAAAGCTCAAATGCCTCCTCGTCAGTCCGTGCTGTTGTAACAAAATTTATATCCATCCCAAAGTTAAACTTAACCTTATCAAATTTTATTTCAGGGAATATCGTATGCTCAGTAATACCCAAATTATAATTACCGCTTCCGTCAAAGGCATCAGGATCTATACCGCGAAAGTCTCTTATCCTGGGTATAGCAAAATTATTCAGCCTATCGAAAAACTCATACATCCTATTACCCCGCAGTGTTACCTTAAGACCTATTGGTTTTCCCTTTCTGAGTTTAAAAGATGCAACAGATCTCTTTGCTTTTATAATCAGTGGTTTCTGTCCTGTGATAATTGCAATGTCGGATGATACAATATCTATAAGCTTGGAATTATCTACTGCCTCACCAAGCCCAATATTAACGACGATTTTTACTAGATGGGGTACCTCATATACATTCTTATACCCAAAGCTCTTCATCATAGCAGGTAACACAGTCTCATTATATAAATTCTTAATTCTTACCATAACTTATCTTTATATCAAACTCATCAAACTTAATCTATCATCTCGGAACAGCTCTTACATTTTCTCACGCTCTTATCTCCGAGCCTGGTTAATGAGACTCTAACAGCTTCTCTGCACTTTGGACATATCAACATAACATTTGATGTATTAACTGGACCCTCTTTCTGCACTATCCCGCCTGGTTCTTCTGCAGAACGTGCACGCATATGCCTCTTTTGAAAATTAATACCCTCAACTATAAGCGTCGACTTACGGGGAAATACTTTCAAAACCTTTCCGGTTTTTCCCTTATATTCTCCTAAAATTACCTTTACAGTATCATTCCTCTTAATTTTCATATCTTACCATTTAATGAACTTTTAAAGATATCATAAAAAATAAAATATTTAAACCACCTCAGGTGCCAGTGATACTATCTTCATAAAATTTTTATCCCTCAATTCTCTAGCAACCGGTCCAAAAACCCTGGTCCCGACTGGTTCAAGTTGGTTATTTATCAGTACGCAAGCATTATCATCAAATCTCACGTAACTACCATCCTTTCTTCTTGTTTCTTTTCTTGTGCGAACAATAACTGCCTTTTGAATACTCCCTCTCTTTATCTGACTCCTCGGCACTGCCTCCTTTACTGTGACCACTATAATATCTCCTGGCTTAGCATATCTCACTCTGGAGTAACCGGGAATTCCAATACACATTCCAATCTTAGCTCCTGAGTTATCCGCTATCTCCAACCTTGTCCGAAACGTAATCATTTCTTCACCTCTACTATCCTGAAATGTTTTTCCTTGGATAATGGTCTTGTTTCTTCTACAACCACCTTGTCACCCACCTTGGTGCTGTTATTCTCATCGTGGCACATCAACTTTATATTCTTTTTAACCACCTTTCCTACCAACGGGTGTCTCTTTGTGAGGGATATCTTAACTAAACGGGACTTGTCCATCTTATCAGAGATGACTTTGCCCAAAAACCTCTTTCTCATATTCTATCTCCCTATCAACCAAAATATCTTGTAAAAAACTTAGAAA
>JAGMCL010000075.1 GCA_023129165.1 Caldifarciminota bacterium
TTCTTTATATCAAACACATTTCTTATGTCAAAGAATATTGTATACCTTACATTTCCAAATTTGAACCCCTTATCTACCCTGAGGTCAAGATTGGTATAAGACGGTATCCTCTTTGACCCACGCTCAAGAGGTGTCCCTCTCAAGTCTGTGGGTGTATAAGGAGGACCTGTTGCATAGGAAAACTGGAAATTGGCATTCAAATCAGAAAAAATGGCAAGCCATTCTGGAATACCTGTAAATCGTTTTGCCATCTCAGAAACAGGTGGAAGATAGAAATTTAATGCTGCTTTCACGGAATGAGTTACATCAAACTCAAGCGGGTATGCCCTTTTAGGAAGTGGTATGTCCGTATTCAGATATCTATAATAGAATTCCCTTCCTGAAGATCCGGTTCCCTTCGCATTCAGATATGAATAGGTTGCTGAACCAGACAGGAGTCCGAATCTCCTGGTTAGGGTAAAATCTACACCAGAAATTGTAGCAAAGTCCTCTAATTTATAGATAGTATATGTAGCAAGCTTCTTCCTCCAGAATGTGGACACATTACGTGTTGAAAGCAGGTTTTCAACGTCCTTAAAATAGGCTGTAATCTCTCCACTCATATCAGGGGTAAAGGCGTGTGCTACACCAACTTCGTATGCAATGGTTTTCTCTGGTGGAAGGTCAGGATTACCTAAAAGTGGAAGACCTGATGTTATATCCGCCTCAAGGTTCTGATATATATCCTCAAGTGCCACTGGCTGGAAGAAGTGTCCATAGTTTGCAAACAACTTGGTTCTATCTGTGACTGCAAAAGATATACCAAACCTTGGTGAAACTTGATGTTTTGCTTTAGCCTTTTCCTGTCCTGCATCGAGCGAATCCAACTTAATATAAAAGTCTGACTTTGGATCAAAGTAATCAAACCTCACACCAGCATTTATAGTCAGGTCTTCATACTCCAGTTTATCCTGTACATATACTGTAGAAGTTATAGGCTTTTGATGATAACTATCAGTATATGGATTGCGATTGATAAACTGCACATCTGTAAGGGTGAGGTCATGAACCCTTACAAATCCTCCCCCTTTTATCTGATTGTATTTATTAATCTGGGATGTAATAGATGCATCGATTGTGTAATGTGAGGTTTTATGTTCATGCCACCATGGTCTGAAGTAATAGCGAAATTGACGAAACTCATCCTCATTATACCTGATGTAATACAAATTTCCACTCGGCATAAAGTTGGCAAGACTATCCTGGCTGAATGTAGTATCTGAAAGCATTCTTCTTACACCTTCAAGATATAGGTCAAGGCTGAACTCGTGGTAGTATATATCACTACTGTCTTCTGTCAATCTCCACTCATTCACTTCATAATATCTATTATTCAATGCCTCAATCGCATGTTCTAACTTCTGCAGACTATCATTCCCGGTCCAGAACCACTCTCCTGACGCAGCGTCGTAGTATCCATAATCAGCGATAGAATCATAATACCACATCCATGCCCTTTCCTCAGACCACTCTTCATCCCAGACCCTTGTCTCGTGGTCAAACCATCCTGAGTCTACTGCTATAGAGACCCAGGGCAGTCTCTTCCCTATAGTTTTGAAATCGTTATATTCTTTCCCATCCTGAGAACTTGCCTTGTATTGCGTTTCGAACATACCTATATTGAGAGTGTAAAATGTATTAGGAGAAAGTGTATGAGTAATCTGGAGATTAATCTGCATATTCTGCTTCTCTCTTTTGGGCTGTTCCCTGAGCCAGTCACCTTTTGAATAGGCATGACTGTATAGGTGATATACAGAATAAGAGTAGTTGCTATTCAATACTGCCTTAAGATATGGTGTTGGTTTCCAGGCAAGCTTCGCTGTTCCGCTTATTCTATCTATATCATTGTTTGGAAGATATGTATCATTCAAATAGCCTTCACTGGATATAAAATAGGTTACATTTCGGAGTAAAGGAACGGGACCTCCCATTGAGAGGTTTATATCATTGTAACCATAATCATAATCACTAAATAATGCATCTGTTCCATATTCTATATCAACCCCAAATTTTTTGCCACCCTCTCTTGTCACGATATTCACAAGACCAGACATCGCCTCACCGTACTCTGCGTTAAATCCACCTGATAGTATAAGCATCTCCTGAATAGCCCTGTTTGATATGTTAATGCCCGCCTGCCTTGTCGCAGGGTCATTTACAGATATACCATCTACATAATATGCAACCTCTCCTGTTCGACCTCCCCTTATGTGTAGACCACCGGACAGACCTGATTCTGTCTCGACTGCACCAGCCTGGGCAGCAACAATATCCTGAAAATCTGAGACAGGCATACGCTGTATGTCTTCTGTCTCAAACCGCTTCATTGAAGATGTAACATCCCTTTGAACAATGGGTCTCTCAGCAGTAACAACAACCTCTTCACCCTCAATAACAGTTGGTTCGAGCCTGAAATCCATTCTGGTTGTCATATCAGCAGACACCTTAACATTTTCCACTATCATAGTCTTATAACCCATCATACTTGCAGATAGAGTATATGTACCAACCGATACATTTATAATATAATACTCACCATCTAAATTGGAAGCAGCCCCCATTGTTGTTCCCACTATTATTACATTAACAAAGGGGAGAGGCTCACCAGTATCCTTGTCAGTGAGTTTTCCTTGAATCTTTCCAGTAATCGCCCCAAAACTATATGAGGCAATTACCAAACATATAAATAATAATGCATACCTCCTCATAATACCCCCTGATTATACATCAAAATTTAAAATTCAAATATCAAAAATATAGCCACAGATTAAACAGATAAATCTATATGGAAAAGAGTAAATAAATTTAATCTGTGCCTATCAGTGAAATCCCTGTTTGCGGCAGGAAGGTTTGGCGGATCAAGGATTACAAAGATAGTATTAAATCCATTGGAGTGCATCAGCTTGCTGATGCCACAACTACCCTTTTTCCTATCTGCCAATCCCTACGGATCCGTATGGACAGATAGAAAATACTGAAAATAAAGGTCACTGGTCTCTTGTCTTATGTCTATGGTCTTTCTTTTTAAAATTTTCTTGTAAAAGTATAGCACATTTTTCCCTTATTGTCAAGAAATTTTTTCAGGATTTCTGAAAAGCCCAGAAATCTGTATAATCAGTTAAAAATCTGTGTAATCAAGAGAGCTCAAAGGTAGTTTTTTTGAGCTCTCTTTTTTACATTCCCGTCCTTTATTACACATTCTATAAGATTAAATCCAAACCAGTATGGAATCTCTTTTTCGTTTTTACAATTACATATAAGTATATCTGCCTTTTTGTCCTCTTCGATACCTCCCCTATCTTCTTCACCAACTGCATATGCTGCGTTTATCGTCGATGCACAAAGTGCTTCTCCTGGAGTAATCTTGTATAAAAGGCAGGCAAGACCTATCACTAATGGCATTGCAAGAACAGGAGAACTTCCAGGATTAAAGTCAGAGGCAATAGCAAAAGGTATACCTTCGTCTATAAACCTTTTTGCTGGTGCTGGCTTACCAGACAGAAATAGGGTTGTGGCTGGTAGTAAAACAGCTATTGTCCCTGCCTTCTTCATACTATTTATCCCCTTCTCTGACGGATAAGAGAGATGATCGCATGTCACTGCCTTAATATCACTTGCAATTTCACTCCCACCAGAAGAGGCAAGCTCGTCAGCATGTATCCTTGTAAGTAATCCATGCCGTACTCCTTCGAGTAGTATTCTTATTGATTCATCCTTTGAATATACACCCTCTTCACAGAATACATCTATGAACCTTGCAAGTCCCCTTTTCACAACCTCAGGAATCATCTTCTTGATAATAATATCTATATATTCTTCTCTTCCTATTTCTCTGGGAAATTCATGTGCTCCAAGGAATGTAGGAACTATTGTCTGTAACGAGGTCTCTTTAAGTTCATTTATAACCTCGAGCATCTTAATCTCTGTCTCTTGTGAGAGTCCATAACCTGATTTTATTTCAATCGTAGTAGTACCCCAGGAAAATGCATAGTCTAACCTCTTTTTGGCTAATCCAACTAAAGTCTTTTTATCCGCTTTTCTTGTTGCTTCGACAGTGGAAAGTATTCCTCCTCCTTCGCTGGCAATCTTCTGATATGATACCCCTCTTAAGCGCTTTTCAAACTCATCCTCTCTTGAACCAGCAAACACAAGGTGAGTGTGACAGTCGATAAATCCTGGTATAATTAGTTTTTCACTTGCATCAATGGTCTCTCTTGTACGTCCATCACTATCAATTGCTGCAATATGTCCATCATCTATTATTATATTTGTATTTTCAAGAATAAGGGGAGAATCCATACGGTTCCCGCTTACAGGTCCATCCTGAAACGTTACAATCCGTCCACCTATGATTTTAAGGTCATTCATAATAATTTGTGGATATGTTGTTCTGTGCTTTTATTACATATATCCTTATTTCGTTCCACATATTTTGGATTCTCCTTATCAAATTGCCATTTTAATGGATTATTGATAATATATTCTCTAATACACTTTAATTCTTCATCGTCCCTGATGATATGTTCGAAATAATTTCTCTGCCATATATTATTAGCTGGTGTATTTCTCAATTGGTTTATTTGCTTTGTCACTGTGGATTTAAACGATCGTATTATGGTTGGTAATGAACCTGATACTGGTCGACCAAATTGTTCCAATGTAGGGGCACGGGGCACCGTGCCCCTACAATTATGAATAATAAATAAAATTCCATGAAGATGGTTAGGCATTACTATGTATTTATCCAACTCAACATTTTCACGAATTTGGGCAGTTCTTAACCATTCGGATTCTGCAACTTTACCAAATCCACCTAATAACATTTCACCATTTTTAACTTTTCCAAATAATAATTCTCTCTTGTATGTACATATAGTTACAAAATATGCACCAGTTTGTGAATAATCATAACCTTTTAACCGTATAGACTTTCTGTGAAACTTTACATAATCTGCTATATGTTTCATTTATCTTATAACAACCTCATCGATATAATTTGAAAGAACAGTTCTTAGTTTACTCAATTCAGTCTCTGCATATGTTGGTCTATCCTTGAAAACCTCAAGTAGCATCTTTAACTTTCTCGGTCTCTGTAAAACGAATCTTTTTGTTCCCTTGAGCCACTTGCCCAATCTCTCACCATCCTCGCTTGATATGAAATCCGGGAATACTGTAGACCTGAACTCATAATCTATTTTGCCCTCCGTAATAATTCTAATGCTTTTCTCTATATCACTAATATTGACGGAGACTCCTGAGGCAACATCATACTTTTCAGGCATTGCCTTTATATCCATTGCTATATAATCTATTAGTTTCTTTTGCAGCAGTTCCTCTATCATTTGAGGAATACTACCGTTGGTATCCAGCTTTACCCGAAATCCAGATGAGACAACCTTTTCTATAAAATGTGGGAGAGTTTTATGTAGCGTTGGTTCTCCACCCGTTATACAGACACCGTCAATAAGTCCCCTTCTTTCACTGAGAAATGTAAGAATCTCTTCTTCACTTATAGTCGGTAGTTTTTCCCAATCAACAACAAGCTCTGGATTATGACAGTACGGACAACGGAAGTTACATCCACCAGTGAAGATAACTGAACATATCCTCTTTGGAAAGTCTATTATGGATACTCTCTGTAAGCCTTTTATCATAAGAAGGTTCCAGGTTAGAGGTGTTAGGTGTCAGTCTTGAGCGTTGAATGGAACTATAAAGTCCATTCAACATTTCACATTAAACATTCATCATCTCATTTAACCTTTCTTCTATCGCCCCGCCAAAGGCGGGGCTCCTTCATTCCCTTTCCGGTAGGAGGGGTTTCCTAACCCCGATTAAATTATCGCAACGAGGACGGGACTCCTACTTTTAATTTACTATTTTCGATTGTCGATTCCTGTCTACCGACAGGTAGATACAATTGCTTTCCAATATCATTTAACCTAATCAACAAATTAACTTTTCAACTAATCAACTCTTATCCCATTAAACATTCCACATTCCACATCTCACATTCAACATCCCTTTTATCGCCCCGCCAAAGGCGGGGCTCCTACCTTATATCATCTGATACATTTAACATTAAACGTTTAACATTCCACATTTAACATCTAACATCTAACATTAAACATTTAACATTTTACCTATCTAAGCCTGTACATAAATGTAACTATTCCCTTCTGTGTCTCCTGAGGAAGATGGGTTGGGAGCCTCTCAAATTTCCATTCTTTCAATGCATCAAGGGTTAAATGGTCAAATATATCTCCTCCCTTTTTAATAAGTATAAGTCCCTCTATCCCTCCATCTGGTGAAACCCATATCTCGACCTTAACATCTGTTTCAATATTGTATCCCTCGGGGTATGGAGGAACAACCTTATAGACCACCCTTCTCTTCGATAACTCACCCTCAATTATATATGATTCTCCTTGAGCAAACATTGGAGAGGGAATTTCCTTCTCTTCTTCCTTCCCAGGCAAGAAGACAGGTGGGAGTTCCTTCATTGGTGGTTTTTGTATAACCTCTTCTTCCCCGCTTTCTTTAGCTATCGGGAGTTCAACAAGCTCCTTTTCAGGTCCTTGTTCCTCTGTAACAGGCACTTGATGAACTTTTATTATAGTTTTTTCAAATTGAGGGGATATTACCTGAGCATGCACCTCAGAAAGTAGCCCGACTTCAATAAACTCGGGTTCTGCAAAGTATATTCCAATATTTATAAAACGAAGTAAAATAAGAATGATAATATGAAAGATAAGCGATATTATTAACCCCTTAGTAAGGTTAGACATTCTATTTTTAGGTTCTTCCATAAAAATACCTCACGAAGTATATGTTGAATAAAATTTGGCAAAAGACAAAAAAACTGAGACACAAGATTAAAATGAAAATTCATTTATTACTTGTTAAAGAATGTCAAAAACCCTCATTATAAGAGACGAAATGCCGCCTGTCATTGCGAATATTAGCGAAACAATTGCATTCCTTAATACTAATCCCTGATATGAGATTGCTTCGTCGTCCGTCAACCGACGGACTCCTCGCAATGACCAAAAGGAGTATGTCATTGCGAGCGACCAACGGGAGCGTGGCAATCTCATCTTTAATATCCTTATTACCTCGTATTGAGTTCTGGGCAATAAATACTCTTATCTACATGTCTACCATGCCTACCAGCAGGCAGATGTCAGGTAAACATATTAAAGTGCAAAATTTAAGAACAAACCCACAAAGTCATTAAGACACGAAGTTAAAAGTGTTGGTTCTCAGTTACCGAAATCATTAATCTGTGGTTCGCTGTCCGAGGTCCGTGGTCGTTATTTTAAAATTTTAATCTGTCATTTTACATTTTGATTTTTGCATTTCCACTATCCATCTTAATATATCTTGTCAACTCTTCAATCACCACTTCCAATTCCTCACCCTTTAGTGCTGATATTAGATATGGTCTGGGTGATAGAGGCATTTTCATAAATCTCTGTCTGTCTTTAAACAGATCCATTTTGTTTATTGCAATAATATAGGGTCTTTTAAGCATAAGCGGATTATAAGCTGATAACTCAGTTGATAGGGTATGAAAATCTGAAATAGGGTCTCTTGTCGCATCCAGGATAAAGAGTAACACCTTTGTCCTCTCAATATGTCTCAAAAACTCCAGACCAAGACCCTTCCCTTTGTGTGCATTTTCAATTATACCTGGTATATCTGCTATTATTACGCCTTTTTCTGTTGTTCCAAGAACAGGCGATAAGGTAGTAAATGGATACGATGCTATTTTAGGCTTTGCATTTGATACACTGGAAAGGAATGTGGATTTACCAGCATTTGGATAACCAACAAGCCCTACATCACCAATCAACTTCAGTTCTAAAAGGAGTTCCTTATCTTCCCCTGGTTCTCCCTGCTCACATTCTCTGGGGGTTTGATTTGTTGGTGAAACAAATTTTGCATTTCCCCTTCCTCCTCTTCCACCTCTTGCTACAATAAAACTGTCTCCTCCACATACAAGATCCTTTAAAATCTTGCCATCATGTTGAATTACAGTTCCTGGAGGAACCTTTATATATACATTCTTAGCATTGGCACCTTTTCTGTTCTTTCCACTTCCATGTCTGCCTTTATCTGCCCTGTAGTGTGGCTTATAGTAGAGATGAAGTAGGTTTGAACACTCGGGAGTTGTAATACAAATTACATCACCACCCTTACCACCATCACCCCCATCAGGACCTCCCCTCGGAACAAACTTCTCCCTTCTGAAACTCACACACCCATTACCACCTTTTCCTGCGTATATCCATATCCTAACCCTATCGATAAAGCTCTTCATATAGAATATCGAAATCTTCACCCCGCACTTTTATGCGGGGCAGGTTTCCAATTTCCAACGAAATTCCAAATATTAAATTCCCAAAACCTAATCAAAATCCAGAGGTTATTACTCTTTTTTCTATTCTTTATATTTGACATTCGTTATTTGACATTTTCACCCCTTCTTTCGCGATTTATTCACTATGGATGAAAATATCAAGGTCAACTCATTAGCTTCTTTCCAGTACCTTCTGGCTTCATCCTTTAGTTCTGGGACTGCCTTCACAATCATTCTAATCCAGTGTTTGGTCTCCTTTGACTCTTTCTTGCAAATACCTATCTTGTGTTCGAAATCCTTCTTGGATTCTGCGCAGTCTGCTTCACAGTAATTTGCTCCTACGCTTGTGCCTGCTTTAACCATCTGAGTTATAAGGGGAATAGTTATTGGTGTTTTTGGAACCTTCTTAGCAAATCCAATAATGGCTTCGCCAAACCGTGCTGTTCTCTCCTCTAGATCATATTTTTTGCATTTGTCATTCGGCATTTTATTGTAGATTGGAAATTGGAAATTTAACATTATTTTTTTAATCATCTCCGTTGTTGAGCATCCAGGAACAAGCTTTGCTCTCACCACCTCATCGACAATATCACTACCAACTATCTCGCTTTTTTTCCAATCCTCGCCTTTCACGAGTACATCAGGTTTTATGGCTTTTATCAAGTTATACGGTGTTTTCTCATTGAAAAGTACAACATAATCTACATATATAATTGATTTAAGTATAATTGCCCGTGATTCTTCATCAATTATTGGTCTTCCCTTCCCCTTTATTGCACGCATTGACTTATCAGAGTTAAGCCCGACTATCAGGATATCTCCTCTCTCCTTCGACTGTCTGAGTAGTTCTATATGACCTCTGTGTATTATGTCAAAGCAACCATTTGTGAAGACAATTCGACTACCATTCCCTCTTTCTTTTTTACTTATTGAGGATGCCTTTTTCTGTGATATTATCTCTCCCACGGATGCTTATTTAAGTATAAAGTATAAATAGTACAAACAACAAATGGCATGCTGTAAGCAGTCCAAAGTTATTGGGTTATTGGTAGTATATAATCTAAAATCTACAATCTATTTCTCAGTGCCCGAATATCCGTGAACGGGTAAATTTATCAATCAATGGGGTTGTTGCATTCATAAGTAGTATGGAATAGGACACACCTTCTGGATATCCCCCCCATAACCTTATTAAAACTGTTATAACACCACATCCTATACCAAATATCCACCGCCCCTTTCTCGTCATTGGAGATGTAACATAATCCGTTGCCATGAAGAATGCTCCCAGGAATAGACCGCCAGAAAGAATATGGAATAGCGGGGTCACAGGTGTTACTCCAAGTAGCCACAGTATACCTGTTAATGAGAACACAGCAAGGAAATATGATAGTGGAATTCTAAAATCGATAATCCTGAATGATATCAAAATTATACCACCAATTAGGAGTAGTAAACAGGATGTTTCCCCTAAACATCCACCTCTCATACCAAGAAAAAGTGAATATATAGTTGATTTTGCATTCAGGAGTTCTGGAAGGCCTAATACACTGGAATAGTCTTTTAAAGCCGTTAATGGAGTTGCATTCGACGTCATTTCAACAGGTAGACTATAAACTATACCGCTCATTGTACCCAACCTTGGCACAACCCATTTGCCGGTCATAATTGATGGCCAGGATGCCATGAGAAATGCTCTGCCAGCAAGTGCAGGATTGAAAATATTATATCCGAGCCCCCCAAAAACCTGTTTTGCTACTGCAATTGCAAAAAAAGCACCAACAACTGGTACCCAGTATGGAACACAGGAGGGAAGATTGAATGCAAGTAGCAATCCAGTTAGAATAGCACTTCCATCATTTATAGTAATTGGCTTCTTTCTTATAGCCTGGCACAAGGCTTCACAGGCAAAGCTTGACACAATCGAGATTAATGTAATAATAAGTGCTCTTATACCAAAAAAGAAAATAGAACCAAAAAATGCCGGCATAAGCGCTGCAATAACGATAAACATTATCTTTCTTGTTGTTGTCTCACTACTTATATGGGGATATGAAGAAACCTTTAACATAATAATACAGGTTATCGGTAATCAGTTATCGGTTATCAGGCTCACCGTTGATAACAAAATTGACTTGCTTTGTTAATCATTGAATTCAACATTCGTCCCACAGAAGCATAACGTTCTAACCAATCTTTACTCTGTGTTTCTGTGATGTAATCGCAATCACGAGCTGTTTCAATCCAATGTTGTGTCTCTTGCTGTTCCCCGTCAGCATCTGTTAATTTACTTACAAAATGCTTCTCATAGCGACGTTTAGCCCAAGCTTCTGCAATTTGAGCACCAACAGAACGTGATGAACGTCTTATTTGCATGTTCCATCTTTCTTTTTACCGATTACTGATAACTGATGACTGATCACATATCACCACACAAACTATTTACTCAATCTCAACTTTGCAAGTTTAATATTATGAACAATGGGTCTTCTCGCTGGGCAAATATATTCACAGCTTCCACATTCCATACAATCCAGCACTCCCAGTTCCTTTGCATTTGAAAAATCACCATTCTCTATATATGCCAGAATCTTTGTTGGCATAAGATTCATCGGACATACATTGATACACCTACCACATCTTATGCAGGCTGTTCTAACAAGAGAATTTGTCTCTTCTTTAAAGACGAGGATACCTGTAGTTCCCTTAACAACAGGAACATCATCAGTATATTGCGATATACCCATCATTGGTCCACCTGATATAAGTTTATAGGGTATACCAAGATACCCACCCGCCTTTTCTATCAATTCCTTAAATGGTGTACCAATCCTTACCTTGAAATTAGACGGTCTTTTTACAGCACCTGTAACAGTAATAGCGCGTTCAATAAGAGGTTTGTTATACTTCACTGCCTCATAAACGGCAAGTGCTGTGCCTACATTCTGGACACATACACCTACATCCACGGGTAATCCCCCTGTTGGCACCTCTTCCTCAGTTATTGCCCATATTAATTGTTTCTCAGCACCTTCAGGATATTTTGTTATTAGTGTACTGATTTCAAAGTCATACCTTCCAACTATCTTTTCCATCTTCCTTATGGCTTCGGGTTTATTCTCTTCAATAGCAATAATACACCTCTTTACTCCGATTGCCCGTGCTATCAGTCTTCCACCAAGGAGGATGTCCTCAGGTCTTTCTACCATCAGACGGTAGTCACAGGTAAGATAAGGCTCACACTCCGAGCCATTTAGAATAAGTGTATCATACTGTTTTCCCTTTGGGGGAGACATCTTAACATGTGTGGGAAAGGCAGCACCCCCAAGTCCTACTATACCTGCTTCTTTGACAATTTCTATTATATCACCACCTGAGATGGATTCAACGTCTCTGTCACTAACATTTTCCCACTCATCCTTACCATCATTGGTTATAAATACAGATAGTATCTCTCCACCTGATGGATGTGGATGTGTATCCATCTTTTTTACCTCACCAGATACAGGAGAATGTATATTGGCAGATATGAATCCCGTTATCTCCCCTATCTTTGTTCCTATATGTACTTTACTTCCTTTTTCGACTATGGGTTTTGAGGGTGAGCCAGTATGCTGGGAAAGAGGAACAATGATCTCATCTGGAGGTTGGATCTCGGTGATCTTTTTATCTTCTGTAATAGATTTGTTTTCTTTGGGATGGATGCCACCTGGGAAAGTATACCTTTTCATAGAGTGCGATTATAACATAAAAACCAACCTATGTCAAGGAAAATAATCATCGGATATGAGTCAACAAATAGGACAAATCAA
>JAGMCL010000076.1 GCA_023129165.1 Caldifarciminota bacterium
TAGATGTCCTTTATCATCTCAAATCCTGTGAAGTTTCTTCCTGTTATGACACATGCTTCTCCAGTTGTTCCACTGCCCATAAACGGGTCTATTACATTACCACCAACGGGACACAATATATCTACAAGTTCTTGAACCATGCCTAACGGTTTTGGTGTAACATGCATCTTCTCTGCTGGTGCAGTTCCATAGTCATATCCCCATGTTCTTGTAGAGCCTCTTGCTCTCTGTGTCTTATAGACATCTGCGAAGAGTGCACCTTCTTTAAAGTAGTAATACTTGGAGAGGGTGTAATGCATAGCACTCTCATGTGCTGGTAGGAAGTGCTTTGGACTTTTCATGCCCGCTGGATACACCATTATTAGTTCTGAGCGTAGTGCAAAGTTATACTGTCTAAATTTGCCGTCCCATCTAAATTTATCCCGCAGCCCTACATATACTATTAAATTACCGTTTGGCTTTAAAATCCGCCTGAAGTTCTTAACCAGTATTTCTTTGGTGAAATCTGATAAAGGTGGCGTTCTTATATTTGCTGTCTTCATATCGTATGGTGGGTCTGTCAAGATTAAGTCTTGTGACTTATCTGGGACATCTATTATCAATTCCTTTGTATTTCCACGACGCAGCTTTATATTACTGGGCATTATCTGGTCTCACCTCGTTGCTTTTCATCCACGCTTTCCTTGTTGTCTGTCTGCATGTCACTTCACCACATCTCGAACAGTTGGTAAGGTAGAGCTTTTCCCCATTAGTTCCATTTAAACACCAACTGTTTGCAATTCCAGATTTTATTGCACTAAAGATGTTCCCACACTTAGTGCACTTTAAATACATGCGTATGTCATGTTTTACAGGTCTTCTTCTATTCATTTATACCACCACCTCCTTTGTCTCGTATAATGCCATTATTTCCTCTTCTAATTTTAGAGTTCTACCACTATGCACTTCTTCTGACACTTTGTTTCCCTCCTTGTCATACTTGCTTTGGAATAGCACGTTCCACTTCTTGGGTAAAGGGGTCATGCATATCCTCAGATAATTGAATATTTCCCTCCTGTAATCCGAACCAAGTGCTAACTGTATCATCACTTTGTCCTTTGCTGAAGGTTTGGGTTTGCTTGTCCAAAAATAAAGATGAAACCCTTTTCTGGTTTCGTACACCACTAACCTTACAAATTCAAATGAAGTGAACATTGTGATGAACCTCAATCTCTCTGCAATCTCCTTTGCATCTACATCCTTTTGGTCTATGTCCAATAGTATATCTGCATCTGTCATCATTCTTAATCACCTCCTGTTAGGTTTTTCTTGAGAGCCTCATGCTCTTCCTCTTCTGTCCAAGTTATCACATCTTCCAACATCTCCTCAGTTCTGCTGTCTATACAGTTTCCGATTACATGCTCTGGGTCTGTTCTTCGAGAACTTGCAACTGTTGGTGTGTCTCTCAATGAGTCTTCTTTCAAAAAAGTAAAGGATGTAATTGTAAAGCTGCTGTGTTCCCATAACTCTTTTAATAGTGCACTTGAGACCTTCTTGTCTGTCAATGGTGCTTTGAGTTCTTCATACCGCTTTGTGACATCAATAACAGTTTTTTTGGTCACTCTACTGCCAACTATGTTGCATCTCTCTTCCGTGTCCTCTGGATGTGGCATTCCATATTCCAAATAGCAGTCATCCATAACGTTGCATACCACGTTTCTAAACCCTCTCTCTATTTCAGCATACCAAAAGCATTCGTCTTCTGTATACTTTGTTGGCAATAACGTCTTGAATGTTCCTGAAATCCACATTTCTACATTCACATCTGCATGAGCTTTTATCTTTGAATACTCCAAGCTTTTATGTATTTCAAATTCCACTTCTCTATATTTATGCCTTATCACAACAGGTATCACTTCAAGCTCAGCTATTTCTTTCTTGATTTCCGTCAGTAGTTCACCAAGTTCTCTTCTCCTCTCTTTTGCACTATCGTGACTCACATGCAATGCATGGATTCTTTCTTTGTAATGTTTTACAAGTTTCCAGAGCTCATTTACTTTTCTTCGTATTGTCCATATTCTTGGAAGAGTGCTTAACACATCTCTTGCTTGAGCAACATGATGCTTTAATTCAGGTAGTCTTTCTCTTTCCACTCCAATCTTGATAGAGTAGTGTCTCATCCTTGCTGTATCCAGTGCTTTCTCCGCTCTTCTATACCACACTGTATATGCACCAATTCTTCCAATGCATACCCTTTGTTCATGGACATCACGCTTGTATCTATCTTCAGCAGTTTCAACTCTACTAAATTTTGATTCTGCTTTTTCTAATTTCTCACCAGCTTCTGCAGACAAGTCTCTCACTTCATAGTATCTGCTTAGAGTTGCAGATACAATCTCTTTCTCTTCTGTGAACTCAACACTAACCACATCCTCCAAATCTTTCAGTCGAGTAAACATTTCATCTGCAGGGAGTTTGTGGAAATCCTCTTCAGGTATCCCCAACTCTTTAAACTTCCAGTTTTTTATTTCTTCACTCATCTGTTTTACACCTCCTGTTTTAATCCACCCAATAAACAACCTTTTTTGAAACACTGGCTTTATTTATCAATCTTTTCTTAACTAAATCAGACAACTGCCTACTTGTGTATTCTCTGGATAACTTGAATTTCTTGCCTATTTCTATGGCTCTTACCATGTCATCTTTGCTCACTAAATACATGAATATTTCATAAGCTGTTCTCGTCAAGCTTCTTTTTGCATATCCCAACTCTTGTATTCTCACTAACCACTCAACATTATCTATAATCTCTTCAGTGATTTCGTTCACGCCTGTTTGGTGTGAGTCCAGAAATGCTATTCTTGCGTAATCCCACATAGCTCTTGTCATGTTCTCTGCTTTAATGTGTGCAGTTGTGTACTTTGATGCTATTATCTCTCTCATTTCTTCAGGTATTATGACAGACGTTCCCTTTAATTCCTCTCTGGTTTTCTTTATCTTCTTGCAGTCAATACCTAACTCTCTGCCTTTAACAAACAGAGAGGTTTGCTCTTCTTTAGCAGTATCAAGAAAGAGAGGAATACAACGGCTCAGAAGTGCAGTATCTAATGTTGTTGGTGTTCGATATGTCATAGAGAATATAACAAAAGACGCTTGCAGGTATATTGAAATCCTTGTTCCCTCTGCTATGAACCCAAATCCATCTTTCACTATATGCTCTGGTTTTAGGACTTCAAATCCAAGAGTTCTGGTGAAGGTGTGGTCTTCCATTAGACTAAGCATGACGCCTCTTTCATCTCTTGTTGTGTTCTGAAACTCTTCAAGAAAAGCAGTAGTATTTGGAAGCAGTTTTATGTCCCCAACTACTGCTAACCCTTCTTTCTTTATTGTTCCAATTAGTCCTGGCATTGAGTAGTCTTGGATAATCACACCGAGTTCACCACCCATCATTGACGTAATAGAGCTGGACTTCCCTGTTCCATAAGGACTGTTTATCCATAGGTTCAATGTTCCCCTTGTCTTATGCCCTTTTTCTGTCCTGAGTTCTTTGACGGTTGCTGACGATAAGACATACTCGATAAGTTTATTGAGCATTGTATTATCATTCTGGTTTCTCAATGACTACCTTGCCGTCAGTTATTCCGACAAGCACCCAGTCTCCCTTTTTCCACTTTAAGTCCTTGAGCTCTGCCGTGATGGTTATACTCGGTATCGTCCCATCATGTCTTGTCGAGCTAACCTGTCTGGGTTTTCTGCCATTTATTTTCTGCAAATCTTTGACGATTTTCTGTATGTTTTTATGCAGCTTTTCCTCATGCTGTTCAACTGCTGTTCCCATTCTTACCTATCACCTCCTTTTTCCATTTCACCCTTCATATTTCTGGCAGCGTTGACCTCTTCCTTACTTGGTGCTCGCAATAGTTGTTTCTCATAATGGGACGGAAACGACGCTTTGGGGTCTGGTTGAGCATCAGACTCATTGGTTTTCTTCCACGACACACATACTATTGCTTCGTATGGAGCAAACCCAATAGGTTTGTCATCCTCGTAAAATGTTAGTGTCCCACTGGCATGACCTGCTCTCGCATCATCGTAATGCACTATCCTTCCATCCATGTATTTCACTACGGCTTCAGACATTCTTCTTTCAACTCCTTTAGTGCAGCCTTCTTCTCTCCTAACAGTATCTCCAACACTGAGATTTGTATGTTTTCGAACTTGTCAGGGAGTATGGTTCTTCTGACAGCATCCATAGGTGTCCCTCTTTTTTCATTGAGCAACACTTCCAGCACTGTAATATATGTTTGTAGTTCTATTCCTCTCTTCAAATCATCTGCTCTTATCATGCTTTTCTCACTTTATCTCCTATTGGTTTCTCAATGTTCTGTTTCATTCTCTTTACCACTAAATCTGGCAACTCTCCCAACCAACCTTGAAGTTCTGCTAAAACCATTATAGCTATTATCACATCACATGCTTCTTCCATTGTCTGATACCCTTTGTATTGGAGCACTGCTTCTCTAAGCTCTTTTGCTTTCTCTGAAACCACTCCTGCTCGCTTCCACTCATCTTCCCAGCTTAACTTATGCTCTTTTAGATATTCCCTTATTAGTGTTACATCAATTTCCATTTTGTTTCTCCTCCTTATGATACTGAGCTTTCAGTATGCTGACTAATTCTATTCCTATTATTTCAATCACCATATTTGCTGTTGTTCCAGATGTGTGAAACTCGTGTGATGTTCCCTCTATATACATCAATCCTTTCCATTGCCTTCCAAATGGTTCGTCTTCACTCAATGCTTCCTGCACTTCAGTGATTATTCGGATTTTTACATTATGTTCCGTCATTCTTTTTCCTCCTAAGAGTAGTGGAGAGGAGACAACGCCTCCTCTCTCACAGCAGGGCACTCACTCGTCCCACTCTTCCTCCTCTTCTTCGTCCTCTGATTCCTTTTGTGGCTTCTTCTTTGACGTCCCTCTTGCCTTTTTCTTCTTGGGCGTCTTCACTTCTTCCTCTTCCTCTTCCTCCTCTGGTTCTTCCTCTGCTTTCTTCTTGCCCTTCTGCTTTGGCAGCTTCTTCATGTCTATCACGTTTGACACTTCCGTCCCGTCCCTGAGTTCTTTGGTCTTTAGCTCTGCATTCCCACGCAGTCCTATAAGCTCATCGAGGTCAATCTCGTCACCAATCTCTGGCTTCTTGCCCATAAGAGCAGATGCCCATCCATAGGATTTACTCTTTTCGCTCATACGCTGCGAGGTGATACCGCTCACCAGTGTCTCTTCCTCTTCCTCCAAGACATCAAATATCCATCTCCATCCACCACCATAGTCTGTCTCTATGTCCTTTATTTCCACTAACTCGACAGGATACATCCCCTCATCGAGTAACGACAACCCTACGGCTTCTTCCACTTCCACTACTCTTCCTTTTTTTCTTCTGGTTCTTTCCATATTGCTGTTCCTCCTTTTTTGTTGCCCCCTCACGCTTTTCAGTCGTTGAGGAGACACTGCTATACTCTGGCATTCCACAAATAGGAGGAAAACCAAAGAGACGTGTTATCACAACGGTCTCCTTCTTTTTATTGGTTTTCCTCTTTGTGGATGCCTTTACATCCTTTAGTGTCTTTTCACCTTTCTTCCTCAGTATCTTCATACCTCTGGATAGCACATTATATTCTTGATAACCAATAGGTGTCAGTTTTGTTGACCCACAACTACATGCAAGAAGCTTGAATGCTTCACCCTTTAGTCCTGCCCCTCTAACTCTGAGAGGTTTTCCACATTTAGTGCACTTAAAATACTTATATCCTGACATTGTTCTTTTGTATCCTGTATATATTGATATAAAGGGTGGAGGAAAAAAAGAAACCCTCCACAAACACTTTCAATCCTTTTTGCATTTCTCCAAACCTGCAAGGATTATCTCTTGTCCAATGTATATCAAATCAAGCACATTCACTCCTTGCTCAAGTAAATCCTCTGCTATCGTTCTCCCTGTCTCCTTTGCCTCTTTGAACACCTTTTCGTTTGTGTCCTTCTTCTTCTCTTCATACTCCTCTGCCATCTCTGCAATGTCTCCATGAGTAAGTGGTTTTCCGCTCATTCTCTTCTCCTGATACGTTTCTTCCCAGCAGGTTCTTGGACTTTTATGTCAACAAAGCTTTTTGCAAACTTTTGGACAGCAGGATGCTGTATGGAAAGGAGAAAATCAAAGTTCTCCTTCATGCAGTTTTCCCACTTATCGTGCTCACTCGACAACACTGACATCATCTCGTAGTTTCCCAGATTTATCTTGAATCCTACTTGCATTACAGCTTCACCTCCTTGTCGGCAATCACTTCTTGTGCAAGTACCACATCTACTTCTTCAGCACCAATGTAGTCAAGAGAGACAAACAGTCTGTGGAACACTCCTACTGCTATTTGTGTTTCTAACATTGGTTCAATCCTTCTCCATCAATAGACTCATCACATGTGCAAGCTTCTTAGCTCCACGTTCTTCTGCTGCATCCATGTGCACAGCGATTATCAACACCAACGCAAGCCACTGAACTTCATTGAACTCTACTGCTAAGACTTCTTCGAGCAACCTCTTTGTTCTCAAGGTGATACTTGATTCACTCACAAGGATGTCTTTTATATCAGAGAGTACGTTGTTGTATGTTTGCATGTCCTCTTCAGATGGTTCTTCTCCAAAAAAGCAGTCGCCTACTGTTATCCTCTTATCCCCCTTCTCTACAATCTCTTCTTTTGTTTTCATTTCACACCACTACACCTCCTGCCTTGAATACCCCCAATGCTATTGCCACTATCGTCTCATCGTTCCAGTCAAATCGGTATACTTCATTAGCTACATCACTTAATGCATCACGTATGTCAGAATACTCCTTCACGTTTCCGAGAAAGTTCATGACTGCATATCCTTTCACGTCCTTCCTGGCTGCATACTCTTGAATCTCCTCTGCTGTTAACTGTCTCATTTAGCTCATACCTCCTGACAGGTGTATCCCTTCATTTATTGCTTTCATTGTTTCCCTGTTCCAATAATACACCTTTCCGTCATACTCCAAATTA
Organism: Caldifarciminota bacterium; assembly: GCA_023129165.1. Classification (GTDB taxonomy): domain Bacteria; phylum Hydrothermota; class UBA3073; order UBA3073; family UBA3073; genus JAGMCL01. The sequence goes on from JAGMCL010000076.1 coordinate 7,055, forward strand.
TTCAGTGCCGCTGTTATATTATCATTGTTCGTTACTGTCATTAAGAAGTTTTCTACTGGAATCCGCTTCACGTTCTCACGTGAAGCGAATCCCTCTATCTCTTCTGCTGTTAGTTTCCTCAGCATTTTCATTCACTCCCTTTGCTCTGCTCCTTTCCCAGATGCAAATACCCTATAACTTTATTCTCCTTCTCCTTCAGTGCCGCTGTTATTTTGCTCCTCACATTGTAGTCAAGTCGCATGCTCTCTATTTCACGCATTGCGTTTGCTATATCCTCAAGCCGCCGCCCTCCAGCAAGCAGCTTCTCTATATCAATATCTTCTGTTTTCTCCATTTTTTTACACATCCCCTCCTGTTTTTATACTCCCAAATCTATACCAATCTTCCTCTTCTTGTCCAGCTCATCTAACTTCACTCTGTTCCTGTTCAATTCACGCCACAGTGCAGTATTTGGCTTCTGTCCCATTGCATTTGCCACTCCAGTATCAAGTGGATACTTCAGTTTAATGAAGTCCCAAATAGTATAGAACAGTGGCACTCTGATATACCACTTTCGCTGTCTGTATCCAAACACCACGCACAATTCTCCACTCTGGTTGTTATAAATATCCAACCTCTTCTCCTGTCCCTCTCTTTCCTCTACCAATGGTATAGCTTTCTGGTATGCATCTTTGTCTATTATTCCTGCATCCATCAGCCTTTTCAGTTCTCCTATTTTCAGTACCATTTTTCTTGTTCCCCTATCCTTAATGCCTTCCCTACTTTTCATTCTGTCCCTCACAGAAAAAGACAAAAAAAAAAATTGATGGTTTTACTGGCGTTTAAGGCTCTATAAAGCGTCCAATAGCCTTGATACGTGATTAACAGCCGTTTTACTAAAATTGATGCTCTTACGGTTGCCCTCATCGTATTTAATGCCACCAGCAGCAGTCTTTACGGTGTTAAGCTTCTTTAAAGCTTCCTTTGCAGCAGCAGGGGTTAGTATGCCTTCCCGCTCCAGCCTTTTTATGGTCTGCTCACCGCTTTCGCCATTCTTCTTCTCTATGGTCATAAAATCGCTCAGGGACTCCAATAAATCAATCGCTGCCCCAATGACCTTCTCATCTGCCTTAAAACCGCTATCCTTTACCACAGCACCTATATCTTCTACTGTAAGCTTTGCTTTGTCTTCTGTTTCCATTTTTACGTTATCACCTCCTATTGTTTTTAAATTCGTGTCCTCAGCGTCCTTCTTTCGCCTGCCCGTCCATCCTGCGTCCTTGTTTTCTAAATCCTTTCGCTGCCCTTTTCTATTCCCGCTTATGTCGCTTCTTTTTCGCATCAGACTGTTAATAAATCTTTTTTAGGAGTATATAAGCTTTTAAACTTTTTAACAGCAAAGGCTCTTTTAAACCGGTTTTTTCGGTCATGCGTTACTAAATCTGCATCCCGCTTTTCGCTCCAGACTTTGTTAGGGGAAAACGCGCAAACCTAAATCCTTTAGGATACCCTTAAATGTCGTATAAAACAGCCTTTAATCATCCC
>JAGMCL010000077.1 GCA_023129165.1 Caldifarciminota bacterium
TTAGCAACACCTGGGAGATGGCAGTCTTTGACCTGACTGGCTATGCTGGCGATACAGTGAATATTAGATTTCACTTTGGAAGTGATTCATGGGTGACAGAATCGGGTTGGTATGTGGATGATGTATGGGTAGGTTATGTGGATTCTACAGGTATTCATGATGTGGGAGTATTGTCTCTTTCACTTCCAGACACTGTATACGAGAATTCATCCTATACTCCAGGTGCGAGTATATATAATTATGGTGTTGAGGAGTTGCCATTTCCGGTTGTATGTTATATTGGAGACTATATTGACACAGTATATACAGACTTGCAGCCCGGTATCAAGCTTGATGTGGAGTTCGGGGAATGGATTCCAGATGTACATGATACCACACTAACAGCAATAGTAGAAACGAGACTCAGAGGAGACTGGGCTCCATCTAATGATGCTTATGAGAAAGATGTCTATGTTTGTCCACCTCATGGAACATCATTGGGTGAAAATAAACCAAAGGTATATGCACTGTATCAGGGAAGGCCCAATCCATTTGGAGATATTGCTACTATAAGGTATGCAATACCCAGGAAGGGTGAGGTATCGCTTGATATATACAATATACTTGGTCAGAGTGTTATCCAGTTGGTTTCAGGAGTTAAGGAACCTGGATACTATGATGTGAGATGGGATGGTAGAGACTCAAGGGGTAAGAAGGTATCAGGTGGAATATATTTTGTGAAATTCTCATCAGGTGACTTCTACTCGATAAAGAAGATAGTAAAGGTGAGATAGAATATATAGAATGTTTAATGTTAAATGTTAAATGTGAAATGTATTGGTAGGAGCCCCGCCTTTGGCGGGGCGATACGTAGTTTAATGTTAAATGGGATAAGAGTTGATTAGTTGAATAGTTAATTGGTTGATTAGGTTGAATGTTTAATGATGAAGGTTTCAGGTAAGAGGTGACAGGTTATAGTTAACAGAAGATAGGTGACAGGTTACGGTAGGAGCGACTTCCCAGTCGCGATAAGTAAAAGAAATGTTAAATGTGAAACAAACCTAATAAATCCAATTGATTTAATATAAATATATTTTTAAAAGAGTAAAAAACTCTACGTTTAGGGGTATATATTATAATTTTTATATAATATAGGTAATAAGAAAGGAGAAATAATGAGAAATAATAAGAAAGTATATATCTTAATCTTTATGCTTATTGCAACATCTGTTGTTGCAGGGAATGTTATTCTCAGGTATGATTTTTCTGAACCTTATCTTGAGAAGATTGGTGAGTATGACAGAGTATTTATTGAAGGGTTGATAACCACAGCAGACCCTGGAAGCCCTATGCTGCCTATCAAGGGTGCAAAGATACTCTTGCCAGCAGGTGAGGTTTTGAGTGAGGTTGAGGTGTCAGCAGGGGATAAGGTTATATTATCCGGTAATTATATGATAGAGCCGGGTCAGAAATACTATCCACTTAGTTATACAGGTCCATACGAGGCGACCCTGCCGGATGATAAAATATACGGGTTGGATAGCCCTTATCCGTCACAAATTTACAAGGTAATCTCTGTTCAGAGTAAGTTCGGGTATAACATACTCATACTCAACCTATTTCCTGTTGAATACATTCCAAAGAACGGGCAGGTTGCATACTATAGAGATATAACTGTCAGTATACATACTGTCCCTGATGTTGGGGTTCTTAACCAGTCCCAGTTTATGCTCAGGAAGGATGAGGTCTCAATGGAAAAGGTTTGTAGTCAGGTCGATAATCCACATGATATATTAACATATATGTCATTAAATAGTATATATGGAAGCGGTGAGAATCTTTTACTCGACCGTTCTGACAGCTGTGATTATGTGATAATTACCAATCAGACACTTTCATCTTCTTTTTATGGTTTTGTTGAATTCAAGAACAGAAGAGGTGTTAAAACGAGAATAAAAACCATCGAGGATATATATACAGAGTATACGGGTATTGATGAACAGGATAAGATAAGAAATTTCATTATAGATGCATATCAAAACTGGGGTATTAGTTATGTATTACTTGGTGGTGATAATGAGATAATCCCACATAGAGGTTTTTATGGTAATGTAAATAATGGAGGTACAGTTGATTACGATATTGCTGCCGATTTATACTATTCTGGTCTCGATGGAACATGGAATAATGATGGGGATAATAGTTGGGGTGAGCCTGGAGAGGACGACCTGCTCATGGAAGTAACTGTAGGTAGGGCAGCAGTTGCTACTATACAGGAAGTTAACAATTTCACCTCAAAAAGTATTTTATATCAGGATTTTCCTGTATCAAATGATTGTGTTGAGGCCTTGATGGTGGGAGAGGACCTTTACTGGAACTGGGGTAAATTCTATAAAGAGGAGATCAGACTCGGTTCCTCAAACTATGGCTATACAACTGTTGGCTTCCCAGGACAATTTAATGTGCAAACACTCTATGACTATGATCATCCTACCCAGCACTGGCCAACATCACAGCTTATATCATATCTAAACGGTGGTACACATCTTGTTAATCATCTCGGGCATGCAAGCGTAACTGGTGTAATGAGACTGGATAATAGTGATGTTCTTACATCTTTTACAAACAATGGTGTAAATCATACTTTTTTCATTATTTACTCCCAGGGTTGCTATTGTAATTCATTTGATAACCGGACATCGAGTGGGGGCTATACATCAGATGCCATCTCAGAGCATTTCACCTCAAAAATTGAAGATGGAGCAGTGGCATTTCTGGGAAATTCCAGATATGGTTGGGCTCAATATTCCCCAAGCACTGATGGTGGAGACCAGCGTTTTGATAGACAGTTCTTTGATGCCATCTTTGGTGAGGATATTTATAAAATCGGTGATGCCCAGGATGATTCAAAAGAGGATAATATCTGTTTTATAAGTCAGACAGTAATAAGGTGGGCTTATTATACTGATAATCTTCTCGGTGACCCTGAAATGGATATCTGGACTAATATTCCCGACACACTAAACGTTACACATCCATTGATAATACCAATAGGTACATTTGGTTTTGTAGTAAATGTAACAAATAATTCAAAATCACCTGTTGAGGGAGCACGGGTGTGTGTTATGGGAAGAGAGGACACTCTGCTATATGCTGTTGGTGAGACGGATTTAAATGGTTCTGTTACACTTATAACTAATGCAGAAATTCCTGGTGATACTGCAACTGTTACAGTAACAGCTCACAACTTTATTCCTTATAGGGGAGAAGTTACAACGATAGTTCCATGTAGTATAGCAGTCAACCCGCAGATAATTCCCTGTTTAGAATATACAAATGTATCTGTCTCAGTATTTGATACTCTCGATAATCCACTAAGCGATATAATTATAACAATTGATGGATATGGTGTTCATGAAATAGATACTACCGATGTAAGCGGTTCCTGTAATATTTTGGTTTATCCACCATATGGAGAGATATTGACAGTTAGGGTACGACCTGTGGATGAACCCTGGTATATTGGAAGTGACTCAATTACTGTTATAGAAGGTATTGAATTTACAAATCCTGATATTACTGCAGAGATTCCCTTACTCTCAATCACTGATACCTTAGTTCCATATATCGAAGGAACAGTTACTGCTACTTCTGATGAATCTAACCTAACACTCTTTATCTCTGGTTGTGGTATTGATACATCTCTATATGATGAATCATCTTCTGTGGAATTGGAAGTTATACCAATAACTACGGGTTCGATTAGAACAACGATTGGTAAAGAAGGATATAATCTATACTTTGAGTATTTCCCTGTTGTAAATCTTTATGGTATCATCTCAGGTGTAGTTAGAGATAGTGAAACATCTAATCTAATTGGTGGAGCAAACATTCAAATCTTCAGATTCGAATCAGCTGAACCAATTGTCGAGGTTGTCTCTGGTGACGATGGTTCCTTTGTTACACCCGACAGTCTAAAGGTAGGTCCGTTTATAATAAAAGTTATGAGTTTTGGTTATGATGATTACAATGATACACTTTTACTTCTTACAGGATTAAATTCTTATATTATTGAGTTAATCCCCGGGGATATGGTTAATCTCTCTGGTGTGGTTAATCTTTGCGATAGAGGTGACAATTCAGGTGTTACTGTGG
>JAGMCL010000078.1 GCA_023129165.1 Caldifarciminota bacterium
ATAAGAATTGAATAGAATTTACCCCCATATTCTATCAACTAAAATGGAGAAGAACCAAATATTTAAATTACATTTTTTCATGCTTATGTTAAATTAAGACCGATATCAAGACCACCTGTTACCTCCTTAACCTTATCCTGGGCGATCTTCTGTGCCTTTTTTCTGGCATCATTGACTACAGAGAGAACAAGGTCCTCTAAAAGCGATTTGTCTTTCATATTTATAATATCAGGAGATATTTCTACCTTTACAATCTCCTGATTTCCATTAACAACAACCGTAACTAATCCTCCACCTGCTTCAACCTGAACGGTTTCCTTTCTCAGGTCGTCCTGTAACTGTCCTACAACTCGCTGTATCTCCTGAAAATTCTTCAAAAGCCCAAAAAGATTTTTCATTCTCATCCCCCTTTGGATATAATTTCTGCTGAAAATATCTCTAATGCCTTCTTCAAGATAGCACTCTCTTTTTTTGATTCTATTACTGGACTTTCCTTAAAAATAATCTTCAATTTATTTCCTACAATCTCACTCAGGTGTTTTTCAACTAAGACCTTCTTTTCCTCAATGGAATTTCGATGGTATTCATTTGAGAACATAACTGTAATACTCTCTTCGTCCATCTGGATGGGTTTACCAAGTATTAGGGTATGTGCAAGTGCCTTGCTTTCTATTTCTATATCAGATGCTAATTGCTGCCATATATTGGTTAACTCTTTATCTGGAGGTGTATCTTTTAATTTAGTTGGTACCTGGGGAGGAAGAGGTGGTGGTGGCTGTGAAACCTCATAACTATCTTCACTTTCTTTTACTTTGTAAGCATCCCGACCTTTTTGCAACTTGATGGGGATTTTTTTTAGATTCTCTATTATATCCTCAATAGGTACTATCTTGAATGCAGCCAATCTTGCCATTATCTCCAGAAGGTAAATATCTGGATTTTCAGAATATCTCATCTCTTTCTTTGCCTCTAAAAGAAATCTCATTATTCTTAATATGACGTTTGCTGTGAGTTTAGAACTTGCCTTGGTATATTTTTCCTTTTCCTCATCAAGTATACCTACATTTATGTTATTGCTTACAAGGAGAACTGAGCGAAGATGCTCAATAAATCCAGTAAGTATCTCTTCAGAGCTTATTCCTGATTCTGTCAGTTGTTGAATAAGGGTTAGAATCTCCTTTGTTTTACCATTGATAATATATGATTGCATATCAAAGAATACATCTTCACCTGGCAACCCAAGCACGTTTCTTACGTCCTCTTCTTTTATTATTGCATCAGAATATGATGCTAATTGGTCCAGCATGCCTTCTGCATCTCTTAGAGCGCCGTCTGCCTTTTTGGCAATTAATATGAGAGCCTTTCCCTCTATCTTTACGTCCTCTTTTTCTATAATGTATTTCAAGGTATTTATAATATCTTCAAGACTTATCCTTCTAAAGTTGAATCTCTGACACCTCGATAATATTGTCTGAGGAACTTTTTGAGGGTGAGTAGTTGCGAATATAAAAACAATATGTGAAGGAGGTTCCTCTAAGGTCTTAAGTAGTGCGTTAAATGCTTCTTTTGTTAACATATGAACTTCATCGATTATGTATATTTTATATCTCGAGGAACTCGGTACATACCTTGCATTTTCTCTTAGGGTTCTCACCTCATCGATTCCTCTATTACTTGCGCCATCAATTTCCAATACATCTAAAGAATTTCCCTGCATAATCTCCTTACAATTAGTACATTTATTACAAGGATTTGGAGTAGAACCACTATTACAATTAAGGGCCTTAGATAGTATGCGAGCTGTTGTTGTTTTACCAACTCCTCTTGGTCCAGCAAAGAGATAGGCATGTGCAATAGTGCCTTTGGAGATTGCATTCTTTAATGTAGTAGTGCAATGTTCCTGGCCTATAACATCATCAAAGTTTTGTGGTCTGTATTTACGTGCGAATACGGTATACATTTGAGAAAATAATGGATTTTTAGGAAGGTCAGAAAGAGGAAATTTATTTTCTAATTTTAAACCTTCAAGGGAAAAATTGATGGTAAATAAACGGTTTATAAACTCTCAGATTTCAAGAAGGTTAATCATTATAACACAGAAACACCAATTTGTCAAGTAAAAAAATAAAATTAAATGTAGGTGAGCTACCCTATTCAACAAGGCCAAGTAAAATTTCCTAAAATCATATTAGAACTCCTCCGCAAGAGTGATGAATTTACCTGCATCGCATATATCATAACATTCCCTACAGTCGATACATTGGTCTCCTATCCCTGACATTAGAACTATTTTACGATCTATACCTCTACCTTGAAACCCAACCGCATTCCATTTTTTAATCTTATCGCAATAATGAACGCATAAGCCGCAAAGAGTACAATACGATGGTTCTTCCCCGGGTTCTAATGGAAACCGAGATTCTTTTACACCATATTTTTCTGCTAAACTCTTATGTGCACCAGTTGGAGCTATAGGTAATATCAGTTCAAGAAGTACCTTGCGATTTTTAATAATCCTTTTTGTACTTGTCTTAACAACTAAACCTTCTTCCACAGGATAACAACATGACGCTACCAATCTTGTTTTTTTACCTTTAGTGACCTCCACCAAACAAAATCGGCATGCACCATAAGGCTCCAGTTTTTCATGATAGCATAGAGTGGGTATCTCAATTCCAGCGTTTTTTGCTGATTGAAGTACAGTCATTCCTTCTTCAGCTTTAACTTCTTTTCCATCAATTTCTAAGGTTATAGTTTTCATTCTCATCACCTTTTTTGGGGTTTAATCTTTGTTCCCTTTGGAACATCCAGTGGTATCACATCTCCTGATATCTTACTTACAGCATTAAACTTATCGGGGCAAATCTCAAAACATATTCCACATTTAATACACTTCTCTTTATCAATCACATGAACCATTTTTTTCTCACCATAAATTGCATCTGTGGGGCAGTTTTTGGCACACAATCCACAAGCTTGGCACTTCTCTGGATCAATATAGTATGTTATAAGTTCCTTACAAACCTTTGCGGGGCATACACCTTTGAGATGCGCCTCATATTCATCTCTAAAATATTTGAGTGTACTTAGCACAGGATTTGGTGCTGTTTGACCAAGAGCACAAAGAGAGGCATCACAGATAACCTCAGCGAGTTCCTCCAGACGATTGATATCCTCTTCAGTACCTTTTCCAGCAGTAATATCATTCAAAATTCTTAGCATATGTTTTAGCCCCTCGCGACAGGGTATACATTTTCCACAAGACTCATCGGCAAGAAAATTTGTAAAATATTTAGCAACATCAACCATACAGGTATCTTCATCCATCACAATCATACCACCAGAGCCCATCATAGAACCAAGTTTCGAGAGGGCATCAAAATCCACAGGGAAATCAAGAAACTTTTCAGGGATACAACCCCCGGAGGGACCACCAGTCTGAACAGCCTTGAATTTTTTGTTATTCGGTATCCCACCACCGATATTGTAAATTATTTCTCGGAGCGTCATACCCATAGGCACTTCCACTAATCCTGTATTATTGACCTTCCCTACTAGGGAAAAGATCTTAGTCCCTTTACTACCTTCTGTGCCCATGCTTTTGAACCAATCTGCACCATTGTTAATAATAAATGGTACATTCGCCCATGTTTCTACATTATTTAGACAAGTAGGTTTATCCCATAATCCCTTGACTGCCGTGTGAATATATTTCGATTTAGGCTCGCCAACCTTTCCTTCTATTGCCGACATCAGAGCACTTGACTCACCTGAAACAAAAGCACTTGCACCCCTATGGATCTTTATCATGAAATTAAATCCGGAACCTAAGATATTTTCGCCGATAAATCCGTAATCTTTTGCTTGTTGGATGGCAATTTCTGTATTCTCTACTGCCAAAGGATACTCTTGACGTACATAGATAAAACCTTCGTGTGACCCGATAGCATACGCACCAATAATAAGACCTTCAAGAACCGAGTGTGGATTACCTTCCATAAGACTGCGATCCATATATGCACCCGGGTCTCCTTCATCACAATTGACAATAACATATTTTGGCTCTCCTGGGGCATTACGTGTGGTTTCCCATTTCCGTCCAGTGGGAAAACCACCACCGCCACAGCCACGAAGATTTGCTTCTTTTACCTCTTCAAGCACTTTTTCTGGAGTAAGATTAAAAAGTGCTTTGGCTAATGCTGAATAACCATTGAGGGCAATATAATCCTCGATACTTTTAGGATCTATTTTGCGGTTATTGCCAAAAATTAGACGTTTCTGATTTTTATAGAATGGAATTTCTGATTCGTGAATAATTTTTTCTTTTGTGGTAGGATCTATGTAAAGCAAATAGTCAATTAGTTTTCCCTCTTTTATTGTTTGAGAAATAATATCGGGTACATCCTTGGGTTTTACTTGAAGATAGCATATCTCATCAGGATAAATGACAACAATAGGCCCTTTCTCACAAAAACCATGACAACCTGTTTTCCTAATATTTACCTTTTCTTCTAATTTCTGTTTTTTAAGCTCCTCTTGAAATGCATCGCTAACTTTCTCACAGCCAGTCGCTTGACAGCCCGTACCTGAGCATATAGTAATGCAAGGCTTTTTAGGGTCTATTTTTGATAATATCTCTTTTCTGAGGTTTTCTAAATCTAAGATTGACTTTAGTTTAGGCATTTTTATCTTCTAAGTATAGCTTGATAGAATTTTTTCAACTTTTGGTGCGGCTATTCTACCATGATAGTCATCATCAATTACCATCACAGGACCCAGGGCACAACAACCCAGACAATTAACGCTCTCTAAAGTAAACTTCATATCATTAGTTGTTTCTCCTGCTTTAATCCCCAAAGCCCTTTCTGCACTCTCAAGAACTCTTGGTCCGCCCCTGACATGACAAGCGGTTCCAAGACAAACTCTAACAATATGCTTTCCACGTGGTTTCAAATTAAATGCTTTATAAAAACTTGCAATATGAAGAATCTGGGTCATTGGAACACCCAATCTCTCAGAAACCCACATTAATGAATGTTTAGGGAGCCAGTGGTTTTTAGTTTGAATCTCGAGAAGTATCTGGATAAGTGCACTTTTCTCACCTTGGTATTTATCAACAATTATATCAATGTCACGTAAATCTTTAACCATTTCCCTTATTGCTTCTTCTCGCTTTCTTGACCTTTTGAGTTCAACAGCATAGTTAAGTGCTTCGTCTTTAAATATCCTTAATTCTTCACTCAAGGGTTCTTTGTCCAGTTCAAGACTATAAAATTCACAAAGAAAATCCAGACCTTTGAGTATAATTTCAGTTTTGCCCAGTTTGGTATTCTTTTGTATATTAGATAAAATCGAAGCTTGTTTATCGGTTATCCTCAGCCCAACATATTTAGATTTGTCTTTTTCTTTCATATTTACTCCGTCCTAATTTTTTCCAGTTTGAACGTTATCCTTTTATAGTCTTGAGTTTTTCAATGTGAAACGGATTAATGGAAAGAGTAACTGCAACCTTATCTGTGGGTTGTTTTGATTCTGTCATTCATCATTTCAATAACTTTGGTTAGAGATTATAACATAAAATAAAGTGAAAGTCAAGCAAAAAATCAACGAATGTTCTATAAGAGGGAAAAAATAAAAAAAACCTTTGGCCTTCCCATTTTTTGCTTGACATTTCCTCTTTTTTGCTATAAAATAAAATGTGTTATAGTTTTAATTGATATGGAGGTTATATGGAATTAATTAACTTAGATAGGTTAAATGAAGAGGTTAAAAAGAAGATGGTTTCTTATTGCAGTGACTTATTGATGATACTCGGTAGTAATATTAGATCCATTTTGATTTATGGAAGTGCCTCTTCAGGTGAATATATACAAGGAAAGTCCGATATAAACCTGCTTGTTGTATGTGATAAGATCGATATTGATGTGCTTAAATCGCTTGAAAAAGTAGTAAAAGATGGAATAAAAAGGAAAATTCCTCCTCCCCTTCTTTTTACCCCTGAGCATATCAAAAGGTCGAAGGATGTGTTCCCTATCGAGTTTTTAGGGATGAAAGATAATCATGTAACTATATATGGAGAGGAGATCTTTGAGAAACTTGATATAAATAATGAACATTTAAGGCTTGAGTGTGAAGAACAAATAAAAGGAAAACTGATAAGAACCAGACAGGCTTGGTTTGAAGCAACTGGAAATAAAAAGAGGGTTGCATCTTTACTTTATACCTCTTTGGTCAACATAATACCATCAATTAAAGGGATAATTAGACTTAAAGGTGAGACTCCTCCACTTATTAGAAGAGATGTTATAGATATGGTAGATAAGTTGCTTGACATAGATTTGCATGTATTTGTAGAGGTTTTGGATGCAAAAAAAGGAGTAAAAGTCAAGGATATAGACAATATCTTTCAAAGATATCTGGAAGCACTCTACTTACTTGCGAGTTATGTAGATAAGATGTAAAAAAATGAGCAGGGACATCCTAACGCCACAAAACAATCTAACCAACAATATATCCAGGAATAATACAACTATATATTTTTCCTTTATAAATATGAAAATACTGACAAATGAAACTTGGTTTCCATATATCAATATCCGGGGGTTTAGGAAAGGTTGTTGAACGTGCTATTAAAAAGGAATGTGATACATTTCAGATTTTCTCCAGAAACCCCAGAGGCTGGCATTATAGAACACTTAAAGAATCCGACATAGAGAGCTTCAAGAAGGATGTTGTTAAATCTGGAATGAGTCCAGTTTGTATACATCTTCCATATCTACCAAATCTTGCATCTGCAAAACCCGAGCTATTGGATATTTCCAGGTTCTCACTGGAGGAGGAATTGCGAAGAGCGAATATACTTGGTGTTGATTTTGTTATAGCACATATAGGTTCAAGACTTGACTTGTCATTAAAAAGGGCTGTAAATATTATATGTGATTCAATAAACAGAGCATTCTCTAAGGTTAGAAATAATATAATGCTATTACTCGAAAATACAGCTGGTGAGGGCTCTGAGGTGGGAGATAAGTTTTCAGTAATAGGAAGTATTATAGATAAGGTTGAAGATATAGACAGAATTGGTGTTTGTCTGGATACTGCGCATACTTTTCAAGCTGGGTATGACCTTTCGACTAAGAAGGGACTAAATGACACCATAAAGGAGTTTGATGATACGATACGATTAAAAAAACTTTACTTCCTTCATTTGAATGATTCAAAGACACCACTTGGTTCACATAGAGATCTTCACTGGCACATCGGAGAGGGTTATATTGGAATCCAGGGCTTTAAAAATATAGTTAATCATCCCAGCTTATCTCATCTGCCTGCTATAATGGAGACACCCAGGAAAAGTGAAGAAGATGATATAAGGAATATGCGGACTATAAGGAGGCTGATAAATATTAAAATGTAAAAATGGATAATATCTCAACAAACTAACTAACTAACAAATCGTAAGATACTGTGAAAAATAATATGATAGAATATGAAAGCAAAAATGTAGGGGTTCGATTTATCGAACCCACAAAAGAAACGGGTCGGATACCAGCCCGACGCCTGCCTGCCGGTAGGCGGGGCAGACGGGAATCCGACCCCTACAAGAATCGGGGGGAGGCAAGCAAAAAGTAGATAACCGCTTTTAAAATTATAGGTTATTCGTTAGCTAACGAATTAGAAGAAAGTAGGTAAAAGTTAGTTGACACTACCGAAACTAATAACAGGAGATTATATGAAATATAACTCGCCTATATCAGGGAAAAGGAGTAAGATATTAATTAAAAGGGATAAGAATGTTATGTTTAGTGCAAATACTCGCTCGAATGAGTTACCTCTAACAGTAAAAAATGCAAAGGGTTGCAAGATATACGACCTTGATGGAAATGAGTACATTGATTTTGGAGCAGGTTATGCAGTGTGTGCAACGGGACACTGCCACGAAGAGGTTATAAAAGCTGCCTATGAACAATTGCAGAAGCTTATTCATATCTCTGGCAGCGATTTCTATTACGAGTCCCAGATAACTCTTGCTGAAAGACTCTTTAATGTAACACCAGGTAAATTTAATAAAAGGGTGTATTTTGGAAACTCAGGAGCAGAATCTTTAGAGGCAGCCTTTAAGATTAGTAGATATTATACAAGACGTCCTCGTGTGATTTCATTCATTGGAAGCTTCCATGGAAGGACATTTGTAGGAATGTCTCTAACTGGAAGTAAAATGGTTCAAAAATCCCATTTCTCCCCACTCATACCAGAGGTTATACATACACTATATCCCTACTGCTATAGATGTCCATTGAATCTCACTTATCCAGAATGTATAAGGGATGAATTTGAGGGAATTCCGCTTATTTCTTGTGTAAACTATCTTCTTGATACTGTGTTTGAACAGCTCTGTGACCCACTGGATGTAGCCTCAATCTTTGTAGAACCTGTTCAGGGAGAAGGAGGCTATATAGTTCCACCAAAGGAGTTTTTACCACTTCTTGCTGCCATAGCAAGGAAATGGGGAATTATTTTGATTGTAGACGAGATACAATCCGGTCTCGGGAGAACTGGTAGATGGTTTGCATCAGATCATTTTGGAGTAGAACCTGATATAATATGTATTGCAAAGGCACTTGCATCAGGACTTCCAATATCTGCTACAGTAGGCAGGGCTGAGTTTATGGATAATTCAGTTGATGATAGGGCATGGATTAAGGGTTCTCATGGTTCGACCTTTGGAGGAAACCCAGTATCCTGTGCAGTTGGCATAAAGACAATAGAACTTCTTGAGACCAAACTTATTAAGAATTCAGAAGAGGTTGGAAATTTAATGAAAGAAAGGCTACAGGACATGCAGAAAAGACATAAAATCATAGGTGATGTAAGAGGTTTGGGATTGATGCTGGGAGTGGAATTTGTAAAAGATAGAGAAACTAAGGAGATGCTTCCTTTAGACCTTGATGGACACGGAAAGGATATAAAACAGATTATCATGGGTTCCTGTTTTCAAAAAGGGTTGATTGTACTTGGATGCGGTAGGAATTCCATAAGATTTTCTCCACCACTCATTATAACGAAAGAAGAGGCGTTAAAGGGACTCCAGATATTTGAAGAGGTTATAAAAGAGATAGAAACGGCTCTCGGGTTTTAGGAGATATTATATATGAGAGTCCTAAATTACTGGAATCTGAAGGGTGAAATAGAAAGGGGAGAAGTAAGGAATAATTATCTCCTTGTGGGTGAAAATGATTTTATTAAAGAGAGTATTATCACTCTTCTGAATAATACACTTATTAACAGAAAGACCAGGGCATTTGATAAGACCATTTTTTATGGGGACGAATTGCCAGATGATGCATATCAGAGGATGTGTTCTCCTCCTGTTTCTTCAAAAAGGCATCTTGTGGTAGTATATCGAATTGATAAGATTCAGAGTGGTATTGAACAGATAAAGAAGGTTATAGAGTCATCACCGTCCTTTCTATGTATTGTTTTAACTGCAGATAAAAAGGATAGGAGAAAAAAATCGAAGTCTCTTGAGTGGTTTATAAATAATACCAATGTTCTACGATGCAGGACATTCTCAAGTGATGAAATCAATAGATGGGTTAGGGAGATTGTAACAAAAAAGGGGCTTAGTATATCTACCGATGCAATAAACTTGCTCGGGGAATTTGTTGGTAGTGATATGTATACCTTACATTCAGAGGTAGAGAAACTCTTAGCTTTCAATACTGAAGGAAAGATTGAAAGAAAACATGTTGAATTAGTTGTTGGTGAGGAACGTATACTTTCCATATATGAACTTCAAAATGCGATTCGGAATAAAGATATACAAAAAGGATTAAAGGCTCTGGAAAACCTTCTTATCTGGGGGGAGAAACCCACAAATTTACTTTTCAGGTTGAGCAGGTGGCTTTCTTCATCTATTTCTGGTAGGACTTATAAAAATAGTCTGGGTATAAATGATGCTACAAAGGCAATAAACATACTTACTGAAACTGAACTGTCCATAAAACGAGGAGAAGTAGAAGATAGATTTGCAATAGAAGAGTTAATTTATAGACTTGTAAATAGAGAATAGTTCTTTATGTTGATTTTTTATTTTTTCATTCTTTATACTGCAAGCTGGTCTACAACTACGTGGGATGGCGGAGAGGGACAGTTAGTATGGCAGGATACTACCAGATATTTATACTCTGAGGGATTATGCCAGAGAAGATTTCCTGGTGAACTGATTTTATATACACCCTTCCTATCAGAACCTTTTTATATCGATGTCGATAGTTTAAGAGAAACCCGTTTTATTATTCAGGCTTCTGATGGTAGAATATTTATCGTTGGCAAAAAGGAAAATATCGGTGTAATATATTTCAGTGATGACGGTGGTTACACCTGGACCGAATCAGCAGATTTCCCAAATGTTTTATGTGTTAACTGTATTGCAGAGGTTTCTGAAGGAAGGTTTATTATAGGTACAACACATAATGACAACCGGGGATATATGTACCTTTCAGAGGATGGTTTAGAGTGGAACTTAGAGGGAAGTTATATGGGAAATAAAATTTTGTCTTTACTTGAACGTCCTGATGGATATGGATTTGCGGGTACAGGTAATTCAGGTTATTTATACTGGACTCCATTTTCTGATGACTGGGGTCAGGTATCTTCAATACATTTAGAAGATGCAACAAAGATAAATTATCTCTACCAGACAGTAGGTGGTAGAATCTATGCTGCTATTAAGTATACAGGTAATGAAGGTAGGTTATTCTTTTCAGATGATGGCGGTATAAACCCAACCGGATGGTTTCTAATACCATCCCTATTTGACCAGAATGTCTATTGTATTGCAGAGGATGAAGATGGTATCATTTATATAGGTACAGGAGATTGGGGTGGGATATTTGTAATCAACATGGATACAGTAAGTGAGGCATCTCCTACCAATACTCAAAGAGTCTACTCTATAAAGTGTGACTTAGAAAATAGCATATATGTAGGTGCAACCTCATTCGAAGATGGTTCAAATTTTGGAAGAATTCTCCATACAACCTCATGCGGTGCTGAATGGGATGAATCAATCCGAATAGACTCATTGAGAACTGTAAGGAGTATGATAATTGCAAATGATGGAAGGTTAATATTCGGTGGGGAAGGAGAATATATAGGTATTTTTGGACATAAGGAAAGTGGGTTTCTCATCTCTTCTCTATATGATGTTGGTTCAGATAATGGTAGTTCGGAATTTACCTTTGTCCAGTGGCAGGGTGAAGCAACAAATGGAAACATAGATGTGAGAGTGAGGACTGGTAATTCAGCGGATACTTCAACATTTACACACTGGGATGATTGTCCCCTATTGGAACCATCACAGACACTTGAAGGGCTCCCTGGTATTAATTCTGGCGATAGATATGTTCAGTATAGATTGGATATGTCAACCCTATCTTCTGCTACAACACCTGTATTTCATAGTATAGAGATATATTATAATATTGACCTTATAGGTCCTATAATTGTTGATGCACAGGCATACGGTTCTAATAGAATCGATTCGGTTGATATTATATTTAGCGAATGTACGAATTGCCCCTTAATAAATGGAGCTAATATCGATGAGGTTTTGTTGCTATCTTACGAGCATTCCTGGTTATCAGAAGATGGGTTTATCGGAAATATCGATTGGGTATCTTTTGACAGGTTGCGGATAAGACTTCTGTCATTTGGGGATTCTCTACCTACTGTAAGTATTGGTGATACAGTATATCCAGATTCAAACACTATAAGAGATGAATATGAAAATCTGTGCTTTGAGCCATGTATAATATGCGAGGTTGAGGGGATAGAAGAAAACATAAATTATAGATTTGAAACTGCAAGATTGGAGATATACCCCAATCCGTTCAGAGAAAAGACAGTTATTACTTTGGAGTGCATCAACCGTGTTGATGCTGCTGTGACATGGTCACAGCACTCCATAAATATTTATGATATAACAGGTCGTATCATTCGCACCTTTAACATGAGTAATTCCTACGAAGTTAAAAGGCAGGTTGATAAATTTGTAGAATCGGTGTCCTGGAATGGATTTGATATAAATGGAGATAGGGTTGCACCTGGAATATACTTTATCACTGTGGGAGATGTGAGTAAGAAATTGGTTCTGTTAAGGTAGATAAGAATAAAATGAGATTACCACACTCACTTCGTTCGTTCGCAATGACAAACTCTACTTACGTCATTGCGAGCCGTAGGCGAAGCAATCGCATATTTTTAAGAAAAAAATAGTTTATATTTAGTAATCTCACATATTTTACTGCTAATAGGTAAATATCAATAAAGTAAATTCTGAAAAAATTTGGAGGTGGTTTATATGGACTTCAAACAAATTGATAGCACAAGATGGATACTTGAAAAAAGTGGTGGTATGAGAGTACCTGGATTGATTTATGCAGATAAGGAGCTAATTGGACATATTGAAAGAGATAATGTAGCTGCTCAGGTTGCGAATGTAGCACACCTTCCTGGTATTGTTGGTTATTCTCTGGGAATGCCAGATATACATTGGGGTTATGGTTTTCCAATTGGTGGTGTTGCAGCTATGAAGATGAGTAATGGTGTTATCTCTCCAGGAGGAGTTGGTTACGATATCAACTGCGGCGTGAGAATGCTCCGAACAGGCTTGAAAAAGGAGGAAGTCAGAGCAAAGATTGATAAACTTCTTGATTCAATATATGAAAATGTTCCCTGTGGAGTAGGGTCCAAAGGTAAACTGAGGTTGTCAAAAAACCAGCTTCAAGAGGTTCTTGTAAAGGGAGCAAAATGGATGGTTGAAAATGGATTTGGTGAATCCCGTGATTTAGGTGTATTGGAGGAAAACGGACAGTTACCAGGCGCTGACCCCTCAAAAATTAGTAAAAGAGCATTTGAGAGAGGAGCACCACAACTTGGCACACTTGGGGCAGGTAACCATTTTCTTGAAGTTCAGTTTGTTGAGAAGGTCTACAATCCTGCAATTGCTGAGGTCTTTGGGCTACATGAGGGAGAGGTAACCTTTATGATACACACTGGTTCAAGAGGGTTTGGTCATCAGGTATGCGATGACTACCTGAGAGTATGCGAGCATGCGATAGAAAGGTATCATATTCATCTGCCAGATAAGGAACTTTCATGTGCTCCCTTAAATTCAAAGGAGGGAAGGGACTATTTCGCTGCCATGGCTTGTGCTGCAAATTTTGCCTGGGCAAACAGGCAATGTATTACTCACTGGATAAGGGAATCCTTTATGTCTTTATTTAGTAATGCGAAATTAGAAATAATATACGACGTAGCCCATAATATTGCAAAGATTGAGAAACATATAGTTGAAGATAAAGAAGAGGAACTCTGTGTTCACCGTAAGGGTGCTACAAGGGCATTTCCACCCGGTCATCCCAGTATTCCAGAGGTCTACAGAGACGTAGGACAACCGGTTCTTATACCCGGTGATATGGGAACAAGTTCGTATATACTTATAGGAACCAATATTGCACTAAAAGAAACCTTTGGTTCTACCTGCCATGGTGCTGGCAGGAGACTATCAAGACATAAGGCTATAAAAATGGCAAGAGGTCGAAGCATTGATAAGGAACTGCTTAATAAGGATATTAGAGTCCGTGCAAAGTCCTACAGAACGCTTATGGAAGAGATGTCGGATGCATATAAAGATATTGATAAAGTAGTTTCGGTTGTAGAAAGGGCAGGAATTTCAAAGAAGATTGCAAGAATGAGACCTTTCGGGGTTATAAAGGGATAATCTATGAATAAGAGAGTGACCACAAAAGAGGGAATTTACGTAATCATAATATTTTTATTAATTTGTACACTCGGGTTAGTAAGGTATAGAATAACTCGTGATAGGTATAAGATATATATAGCCCATATAATTGCTGACAAGATTGAGGCATCTTTACTAAGATTTCACAAAGAAAATGTTTCATATACCATACTTGAAGATACACTGATAACCGATTATAATAATTTTCGAAATGCTTTCTCAGAGAAACTGCCAGAAATAGATTTTAAAGAATTTCTATATCATGCAGGCAAAAATAATTACCATATCCGTATAATTATCAAAGATAGGAAAGCAACTGAAATTGTGAGGAGAAGTGAGTAAGTGCTATGTGAAATGTTGAATGTTGGATGTGAAATGTTAAATATTTAATGTTGAGATGTGATAAGAGTTGATTAGTTGAAAAGTTAATTAGTTGATTAGGTTAAATGATAAGGAAGGTAGGAGCCCGTCGTTTGACGGACGATAATGGAAGACTGAAGAGGGAAGAGCGAAAGTAATTGGTTATCAGTAATCGTTGAATTGAAAAAACTTTGTGTCTTCGTGTCTTGGTGGCATTATAAGAAATGTTAAATGTTAGATGGTGAATGTGTAATGTTAAATGTGTAATGTTTAATGTTGAATGTGGTAGGAGCCCCGCCAAGGCGGGGCGATAAATTCCCATGATGGTTAATCGGGGTTAGGAAACCCCTCCTACAAAAAGGGAGGGTAGGAGCCCCGCCAAAGGCGGGGCGAAGAGAGAAGAGGGAAGATTGACTATTGAATAATGACAATTTACTATTGACCAATGACCCAATGAACCCTATGACACTATAACCATGGATAGAATTGTATTTCTTGGTACAGCAGGAGCAAGAATTGCAGTATTTAAGCAGATAAGGGCTTCAGGTGGTATATGGCTTGAATTAAACGATACAACAATTTTGATTGATCCTGGACCCGGTGCTTTAGTAAAAAGCTGTACATCGAAGGCAAAATTAGACCCACAAAAGATCGACGGTATCTTTCTTTCCCACAGACACCTTGATCATAGTGCAGATATGAATGTAATGGTCGAGGCAATGACAACAGGCGGTCTTAAAAAGAGAGGGTTTGTTTTTTTACCATCTGATGCACTGGGTGAGGAACCAGTTCTCTGGAAGTATGCAAGAGATTATGTTGAAAAGGTTATAACTTTAAGGGAAAAGAAGACCTACAATCTAAAGAATTTAAAAATACATACTTCACGAAAGCTTATTCACAGTGTAGAGACTTATGGAGCGAGATTCCAGGGAGGGAAGACAATATCCTATATACCAGATACCAGGTTTTTCACTGAACTTTATAAGGACTTCAAAGGTGACATTCTCATTATAAATGTTGTAAGAAAAGATATAAGTGAATATGAACACCTATCCCTTGAAGAGTCGAAAGAAATAATAAGGAAATTGAAACCTGAGACTGCTATACTAACTCATTTCGGTATGACAATGATAAGGGCAAAAACATGGGTTTTAGCAGAACAATTGAAAGAGGAACTTGGAGTTAATGTTATTGCTGCACGTGATGGAATGCAATATAAACTATGAATTTTATATTTGACTTTGATGGTACATTAACAGACCCATTCCCCCATGCAAATGCGATGAGGGAAATGATGATAGATATTCTTGTTTCAAAGGGGATACCTGAGGATAAGGTCAGGAGGGACATAGACATTATCAGGAATAGGATATTCAGTCAACCTGAGAAACATCCATGGATAATTAATGATATTACAGGCTGCTATGGAAATGAAGACCCTTTTGTAGTAAATAATGTTACAGCACAGGAACTACCCGGTATAAGTAAGAGTTACAGTGAGGTGATTCGACGAAATCCTGGAGAACTCTCTTCCATATCCTACAGGGATGCAACCAGAGATATGTTGCCACATCTCAGGAGTGATACTATTGTTACGTTTGAAAGGATTCTAAGGAAAGGTAATAAAGTATACATAGTTACAAATGGTGGAACTGATAAGGTAAAAAGGATGATTAGCGAAATGGATATTGATGTTCCAGTCTACGGTGAAGCCAGAAAATTTGAAGTGAATAAAAAATGGGGAAAATTACCCGAAAAGATAGAAATCGATGGATTGCCTATCTTTCTTAGAAGAGAGAAATATTATAATATACTTCAGGGGATAGAAGGAGATAAGACAGTAGTAGGAGATGTTTTCAGTATGGACCTTTCTCTACCATACGTATTGGGTATACCGATAGCAATTGTCAAAACTGTATATACACCGTCCTGGGCTGAGAGGTTTGTCTGCAAGAATGGTAGGGTATTAGAGAGGCTTTTAGATGTAACTGAAGAATAGTGAAATGTTTAATGTTAGATGTTAAATGTTTGATGTTGGAATGTTGATTAGTTGAATAGTTAATTGGTTGAATAGTTGAGTGGTTGATTGTTGAACGTGTAATGTTAGATGTAATATGTTTAATGTAAAATGTTTAATTAAGGTTTAGAACTTACTTTTTACTTTTGCCTTTTTACTTTTAACTTGTCTTTTAACCAAATAAACTAAACAAACTAAATAAACTAAATAAACTTAATAACTACAGGAGTTAACCAGCTATGCTTAAGATTGGAATAACAGGACCATCTGGTTGTGGTAAGAGTACAATATTTACTGCACTTACAGGAAAAGTAGCAACATACACTAAAGAGCCTGATGTCGCAGTAATAAATATACCTGATGAGAGATTGGATTTCCTTGCAGGAATGTTTCAAAGGGAGAAAAAGGTGTATGAGACTCTGGAATTCATAGATACAAAGGATGATAGGAAGCTATTAAAGAATACAGATATTTTAGTTTTAATAGTACCTTTTTGTGGAAATTTCAAAGACCCTGAGAGTTATTTAGAAGAAATGGAGGGAGAGTTTATTATTGAAGATGCTCTTTTGTGTGAGGAAAGATATAAGAGAATCGAGAAGAGTAGAAAGGAGGATTTTGAAGGGGAGCTCGAACTTCTTAAAAAATTAGATGCCTGGCTTGAAAAAGGTAATCCACTTCGAAGTATTGAATTGAAGTCCTACGAGAGTAAAAGAATTAGAGGTTTTGCATTCCTATCTATAAAACAATGTGTTGGTATATTAAATATTGAGGAACAGAAGATCGGACAACCTATTGATATACCATCTGTACATTCGATTCCTTTAATCACTGTCTGTGGAGAGCTTGAAATGGAGGTTATCCAAACAGGTGATGGAGAGGAAATGAGGAAGGAATTTGGTCTTGGACCTCCACTGATTAAGATGGTATCAAGGGAACTATACAAAGCTCAAAAGTTAATAACGTTCTACACGGTTGTTGGAAAAGAAGCAAGAGCATGGAATATCATGGAGGGGAAAACTGCAATTGAGGCAGCGGAGATGATACATTCGGATATTGCACGAGGTTTTATTAAGGGACAGGTTGTTTCATTCGATGATTTGATGGAAGCAGGTTCTTTTAATGAGGCAAAACACCTTGGAAAGGTTAGGCTCGAGGGAAAGGAACATAAGATTAATGATGGTGATGTGATAGAATTCAGGTTTAATGTGTAGTTTTTTAGTTCACTTTTAACAGGAGGTATTATGGAATTCTTACTGCTCGGAGGAATGATACTTTTAATGGGTCTCACAAGCAGGATAAAGATACTGAAAGATGCAAACAAGGCTCTTATAGGGCTGAAGATACCTATTGGTATAGTGATATTTATACTTGGTCTTGTTCTACTTACAACAGGAGGAACATATATTAGGGTTGCTTCTCGAGCTATGCTTGTCTTTCCTGGTATTATGGGTATAATTGCTGGCGCATTTCTGGTATTCGATTTGTTTAAACTTATACCCAAGGCTCAGGAGTCAATAGATAAGGTTACAACTACCCTTAATGTCTTCCAGATACCGGTTGGCATTGTTACAATAATAGCTGCATTGATAGGTATGTTTTAGTCAATGAAGGTATTCATAAAGACACTTGGCTGCCCAAAGAACCTTGTTGATTCTGAGGTTATTATTGGTAATATTCTATCTGAAAAGGACGACATTACAGATGACCCAGAGGAGGCTGATGTAATAATTTTGAATACCTGTGCATTTATTGAAGATGCTATAAGGGAGTCCGAAGAGGAAATACTGCATCTTTCAGAGTTTCGGGGGAGACTTATAGTTACCGGATGTCTCCCCCAGAGATTTAAAGACTCGTTGAAATCTAATCTGAGTTCATCGATAAGATATAAATGCGATTTTATCGTTGGTCTTGGTAGATATGACTTCTGGAAGGGATTCGACCTTGA
This sequence comes from Caldifarciminota bacterium, assembly GCA_023129165.1. Lineage (GTDB taxonomy): Bacteria > Hydrothermota > UBA3073 > UBA3073 > UBA3073 > JAGMCL01. The sequence goes on from JAGMCL010000078.1 coordinate 18,130, forward strand.
AGACCTTCCTAAAACTCCCCTTTTAATCTCATCCAATAATTATATTTTAGAGGATAAAAATCGTGTAATTCTTACTCCACCACATTATGCCTATTTGAGAATTGCAGAGGGCTGCTCAAATAGGTGCAGTTACTGCACAATTCCATATATAAGAGGACCATACAGGAGTAAAAAAATAGAGGATATATTACAGGAAACAGAGGGATTACAGAATATCGGTGTGAAGGAATTGATACTTATAGCACAGGACATAACGAATTACGGTTTTGATTTATATAATAAATATAACATCTCTGAACTCATCAATAGAATCTCAAAGATAGATGGAATAGAATGGATAAGACTTTTGTATGCTCATCCAGCTCATTATATGGATAGTATGGCTGATGTTATTGGTGAGAATAATAAGATTGTTAAATATATCGACCTACCCATTCAGCATATATCAAATACAATCCTCGATTCAATGCAGAGGAAGGTTACCAAAGAGAGTATTAAAGAGATTATACGTAGACTGAGAGAAATCCCCGGGATGCATATACGGTCTGAGGTGATGGTTGGATATCCGGGTGAAGGTGAAAAAGAGTTTGCAGAACTGATAGATTTTATCCTTTCTACAAAGTTTGACTCATTAGGTATATTTAAGTTTTCAATGGAAGAAGAATCACCTATATTCAGGATAAAAGACTCATATAATATAGTTTCTCAGGAAGAGATAGAGGAAAGGTATAACATAATCGTAGAGATAGCAAGGCAGCTTTCATATGAACATAATCTCTCACTTGTGGGTAAGACGATAAAAATTATTGTAGATGATATTGGTATAGGAAGAGCTTACTGGCAGGCACCGGATATAGATGGATGTGTTTTTTTTGATGGAGATGCTGATGTAGGTGAATTTGTAGATGTCGAAATAACAAGGGTAGATGATTATGACCTGTATGGAAGATTACAAATGTTAGGGTCATAATTATGCCCTTAGTTGGTTGAGTTTTTACTTGACTTTTTTCCCATTTTATGGTATACTTTGTCAAAGTTAAATTAAGGTTATTACTGATAATATCGTGATTTAACTATAATTTGACTGTTTAAACACTTATGCAAAGTCTCCCTAATGGTGCAGCTCTAAAAGAGTTAAGATGACCATCCTCCTTCATATATGTTGTGCACCATGTGCAACTGCCTGTGTGGAGAGACTGTGTAGTGATGGATATACTGTTATGGGTTTTTTCTACAACCCAAACATACAACCCATTGCTGAGTACAATAAAAGATGTGAAGATATTCTAAGATTGTCTAATTTGATGGGTTTTAAATTATATACAGGTGACTACGATAACGAGAAATGGCTTGAAGAGGTAATAGGATTGGAGAGTGAGCCTGAAGGCGGGAAAAGGTGTGAAGTGTGTTATAGGTTTAGATTAAAACAAACAGCGTCACTTGCAAATAAATATGATATTGGTGTGTTTACAACCACACTATCTGTTAGTCCTCATAAACCATATGGTAAAATAAGACTTATAGGTGAAGAAATCGCTAAAGAGTATCAACTTAATTTTTTGACATATGATTTTAAGAAAAAAGAGGGATATAAAAGAAGCATTGAACTATCCAAAGGATTTAAATTATATAGGCAGAATTACTGTGGATGTTTGTTTAGCAAAGGTAACAGACAACAGACTGAGGAGAAATGGGGAAAGGGAGAAGAGAGATGAGGAGAATCAATTATCAATGCAAAATTAGCAATTAACAATTCAAAGTGACAGAAGGGAGAGACATCAGACATAAGACAACAGACAGCAGACTACCCTGTAAAGCTCCTTTGGAGCAACAGGGCAAGCAGACAGAAGACTAATTACAAGGTAGGAGCCCCGCCTTTGGCGGGGCGATAGGAGAAATGTTAAATGGCAAATGGTTAATGTTGATTAGTTGAATAGTTAATTAGTTGAATGGTTGAATTTTGAGTGTTAGATGTTATTAGTTAATGGTTATTGGTTATTGGTTATTTGTTATTAGATATAACGACTAAACAAACTAAACAACTTATTTATATGATGTATAAATTCGTTATAGAAGGTGGTTATCCACTAAAGGGTGAAGTTAAGATTTCTGGCTCAAAGAATTCCGCTCTTGCGATAATCGCCGCTACTCTTCTTACTGAGGGAACTTCTGTAATTCACAATGTTCCACAGCTTAGAGATGTTGAGGCAATGGTTTCTGTATTGGAGTATATAGGAGCAAAGATTTCAATAGAAAAGAATACGTTGTTTATTGATGCGACTTATCTAAACAAACCTGAGGCGTCGTATGAACTTGTCCGAAAAATGAGGGCATCGATTTTAGTTGCGGGTCCACTCATTGCTCGTTGTGAGGAGGCAAAGGTTGCCAGACCAGGAGGCTGTGCTATAGGTCCAAGACCCATTGATGAACACCTGAATGGATTTAGGGCACTTGGGATAGATATCAATGAAAGACATGGATATATAATAGCTAAAGGAAAACCCATTGGAACAGATATAAACTTATCTGAACGCTCAGTTACAGCTACAGAGAATGTCCTTATGTTATCCGTCCTTGCAGAAGGGGAAACCAGGATAATAAACTCAGCTTCTGAGCCTCATGTTATTGACTTAGCTAACTTTCTTAATAAAATGGGTGCAAGAATCGAGAGGATTGATGGAAATTTTCTTATACATGGTGTAAAAAGACTTCATCCTGTTGAATATACAGTTATACCTGATTATCTCGAGACAGGAACATTTATGATTGCCACGTCTATAACAAGTGGTCAGGTTTTCCTACAAGGAGCTATAGCTGAACACTCAACGGCTGAGATAGTAAAATTAGAAGAGATGGGTGTGAGAATTAAAAGAGATAATAATGGTATTAAGGTAGATAGTAGCAATCGTCCCTGTGCCTGTATGATAAAGACAGCTCCATATCCTGGATTTCCAACAGACCTTCAGCCTCAGATGTGTTCATTACTGAGTTTATCAACTGACACAAGTATTGTTGAGGAAACGATGTATGAAGACAGGTTTAACCACATTGCAGAACTACAAAGAATGGGAGCAGATATAAAAGTTGATGGGAGAATAATAGTTATAAATGGAGTAAAAAAACTTGATAGTGCTGATGTAATGGCGTCAGATATCAGATGTGGTGCAGCACTGGTTCTTGCAGGTTTAGCTGCCGAGGGTAGAACACATGTGCTTCGAGTATATCATATCGACAGGGGATACGAAAAAATTGAGAATAAACTATCAAAGCTGGGAGCTGTAATTACAAGAGAGCAATCCTGAGGAACAAGACCACAAACCACAGAAAACTATTGCTCCTTTAACTAAATTATGATAGCTTCTTGAAAGGCTCTTGGTAGTCGCAGGCTTTATGCCTGCGTCCCGCCAAAGCGGGGCGACTACCATGCAAAATGTATCATACCTTGTGTTACTTGGCACTAGTAATTAGGTAAAAAATCACAAAAGGCTTAAATAATTCGTTGGGCAAGGCTTCCTGACTGTCTTGCACACACTTCGATTGATGTTAGAAAAGTTAGCATTGTTACCTACAACATAAAATTTAAGTGAGTACTATAGTTATATGGTACTATTCAAAACAACACAAAAATTAATATGCAGAAAATAAAGCAGGTAAAGGTTGGTAATGTAAAGATTGGTGGTGGGGCTCCAGTATCAATTCAGTCAATGGTAAAAAATCTTATTGAGGATAAAGATGCAGTTATTAATGAGATAAACGACCTTGAGAGGGAAGGTTGTGAAATTGTTAGAATTGCAATTCCCACTCGAGAATCAACGCAATTCATTAAAGAGATAAAAAAACAAACCAATCTTCCAATTGTTGCTGATATACATTTCGATTACAAAATTGCACTTGACGCAATCGAGGAGGGTATAGATAAGATAAGAATAAATCCTGGTAATATAGGAGGCAAAGAAAGGTTAAAAGCTGTTGTAGACCTTGCAAAGGAGCGAAAAATTCCAATTAGAATTGGTGTCAATTCGGGTTCTATTGAAAAGGATTTAGAGGAAAGATATGGACAGACACCAGAAGCATTGACTGAAAGTGTTAAGAGGAATGTTGAGATACTTGAGGATATGGATTTTACTGATGTGGTTATATCAGCTAAATCATCCAGTACACTGTTTACGATAGAAACCTATAGAAGATTACATGAAATACTTCCATATCCTCTGCATATAGGAGTTACTGAAGCAGGTCTTCTATTTGGGGGCACAATAAAATCTGCTATTGGTATTGGAACCTTACTGGCTGATGGTATAGGAGATACAATAAGGGTATCACTTACAGCACCATCAGTTGAGGAGGTTCGGGTCGCAAAAGAGATTTTGTATGCGCTGGGATTGAGGAAAAGGGATTTTGAGATAATCTCATGCCCAACATGTGGAAGATGCAGTATAGATGTTGTTAAGTTAACTGAGGAGCTAAAAGAGAGACTAAAAAAATTAAAGAATAGAAATTTGCCATCCTTAAAAATAGCGGTTATGGGTTGTATAGTGAATGGTCCTGGGGAGGCAAGGGATGCAGATTTTGGGATAACAGGTGGAAAAGAAAAGGGGATAATATTTAAAGATGGTAGTGTGATAAAGACTGTTAAAGAGGTTGAACTACTCAATACTCTGATGGATGAGATATTGAATTATTGTAGGATAGAGTAGTTCAAGTAGAGTAATTTGGTTCTGAAGCTAAATTAGGTTATGAGATTGCCACGTCCCTTATATGGCAAAGACGTTACAGGTTTTTATTTTAATTTGGAGGCAAGATGCAGAGGATAATATTGAAATCAAAGATTCATAGAATTACTGTGACAGATAAGGATATTAATTACGAAGGTTCCATAGAGATAGACAGTGATATATTGAAACAGGCTGACATATATGAAGGAGAGCTTGTTCAGGTTGTAAACCTGAATACAGGAGATAGGTTCGAAACTTATACTATCAAAGGTAAACCTGGAAGCCGCATATGTGCACTTAACGGTGGAGCAGCAAGAAAAGGTGAAATAGGTGATATATTACTTGTCATATCATACTGTTTAGTGGATTCAAATAAATTACCAACCCATAAACCAGTGATTTTATTGATGGATAAGGGGAATGAAGTGAAGGGGAAAAAATAATCTCATATATCGCAAGCTGGAGCTTGCTCCTACCTGTTATTTTATATAGTCTATGAATAATTTTTCAGTAGTCATACTTGCAGCAGGAAAGGGTAAGAGATTCCATTCCAAAATACCCAAGGTTTTTCATAAAATATGTGGGAGAACAATGGTGTCCTATATAGTTGATACAGTCAGGAAGCTGAATCCTCACAGGATTATTATGGTTGTGCCGATGAATATGAAACCAGATATAGTAGGGGTTGATTTTGTTACACAAGAAGAACCAAGAGGTACAGGAGATGCATTAATTTCTGCAAAGCCTGCCCTGGAAGATGTAGAACATATCCTTGTTTTACCCGGAGATGTTCCACTTATAACAACTTCCACGCTTAATTCTCTTATAAAGAAACATAATGATAATTCGTGCACAATTCTGACGATGGTTCTTGAGGACCCGGCTTATTATGGTAGGATAATAAAGAATAAAAAAGAAGTAGTGAAAATTGTAGAATTCAGGGATGCATCTACAGAACAGAGGGAGATAAAGGAGGTGAATACTGCTATATTTATGTTTAATAGGTTGGAACTTTTTGAATCTCTTAAGGAATTAACACCAGAAAATGCTCAAAAAGAATATTATCTTACAGATGTAGTAGGTATTATGAAAGGTAAGGGATGTAAAATAGAGACATTTATTGTTGAAAATAATATTGAAGTCACAGGAATAAATGACCGCAGTGCCTTATCTTATGTGACTGGTACCATTGAAAAAAGAATCATAAAGGAACACCAGCTTCGAGGCGTAACTATCAATGAACCTGTTGCAATAGATTATGATGTTAAAATCGGTAGGGATACGGTAATTTATCCTTTTACTGCTCTTTACGGCAAGACGATTATTGGTGAGGGTTGTACAATAGGACCAAATGTTGTTATTATTGAATCAAGCATACCTCAAGGAATAGTTATTAAACCATTTACGAGTATAATTAACAAAAGATGAGATGAATATTCAAGGTAATTATAAAAGATATGGTACTAAATTAGAGTTTATTATATTAGATAGTAGCTACTTGCATTGTGGAAAACTACTTTAGTAAATAATTATTGGAGTACAGTAGCTTGCAACTGTATGCATCACCAAGGTGATGCACTCCATTAATTGGGTTTTACACCTGTGTGATATATGAAAAGGATTGTTTCTGTCATAATTATAATAATTGGATTGTTGTCAATTGTACTGCTTGTATCTTCTGGAGATAAGATAAGGCTTGAATTAGCTGCGAGAGAACCCAAGAAGATAAGAGTTACAGTCCTTAATGGTACAACTATTGACGGTCTTGCTGCAAGGACTTGCGAGTATTTAAAGAAAAATGAATGTGACGTACTTCAAGTTGGGAATGCTTCAACATCTTATGAAAAAACTGTAATTATCGACAGGGTTGATAGAGAATTGGGAAATGCTCGACGGATTCGTCATTTACTCCGTATAGGTGAGATATCATATGAGCCTGATCAGACACATATTGTGGAAGTAACCGTTATCTTAGGAGAGGATTATAAATTAGAAGAGTGAAACCCAAAAACTTAGCAAAACACATAATAAAGATTCTAACGGATAAGAAGGCTGAAGATATTCTTCTTATAGATGTCCGCCGTATGTTATCACCATATGTATCGTATTTCGTTATTACTAATGCAACATCTGAGACTCATATAAGAGCGCTTGTTGATGAGATAAAAGAGAAGATAAAGAAACAGAGGAGTATTAAGGTATCACATATTGAAGGATACTCTTATGGACATTGGGTACTTATGGATTACATAGATGTTATTATTCATATATTTCTTCCGGAAGAGAGAAAATACTACGCTCTTGAGGATCTTTGGGGTGACATGCCAACCGAACATTTTGACTAATACTTCGTAAGAATATTATCTGTCCTTTAGATTCCACGTTTTCAATAAAGTAAAATGTTTAATGTTGATTCGTTGAATAGTTAATTAGTTGAATAGTTAATTAGTTGATTTGTTGAATAGTTAATTAGTTGATTAGGTTAAATGATAAGGATGGTAGGAACAACGTCCTCGTTGTGAAGAGAGAAACAGAGAAATGGTGAAACGGTGGAGAGCGTAGAGCGAAAAGCGTAGTGCGTCCCGATAGAATAGCTGCGCATTTATAATACCCCGTACATTGTTACTACAGGGCAGGCGGGATAAATAAAACGTAGGGCAAGGCTTTAGCCTTGCAAGAAAGGAGAAGACTGAAGAGAGAAAAGCGAAAGTAATTGGTAATCAGTAAATAAAAAAACTTAGTGTCTTAGTGTCTTAGTGGCAAATAATAATTACTCAATTACAAAGTAACTGATATTTTTATATGGATTATGAATAAACTTGAAAAAATATTACTAAAACTCAGGATAGGTCTCTACCTGGTATCATTCCTTGAGATTATCCTCGTTCCTTTAATTGGATTCACCATATTTATCTTCCTTGACTGCGTATTTATTTTACCTGGAGTTATAAGGGTTATATGGGTAACAATTGTTACCATTTGTTCCATTGCTTTTATAATCTGGGATATTTTTAGGGTACCAAGAACATCAGAACTCGCCTGGAGGTTAGAGAAAATTCATCCTGAAATACAGGGGAGACTTGCTGTGGTAATAGATCATAATAGTTCAAAATCAGATCTAAAATATTCTATGGAACTTCTAAAGAAGAATGAACAGGATGCATTAAGTATTCTTAGGAATATCAAGTTATCAGGAATCTTTATTAAGAGATTATATATAAGTATATCTGTATTGCTTATAATAGCTTTATTTATCTCATTTTATTCTGATAGGAATAAATTTCGTCGCTTTATAAATCCTAAAACTCCATATTTTTCTCTCGGTATAGATATAAAACCAGATAGTGCAAAGATAGGTGAATATTCAGATATTTATATAAGACCAGAGGGTATATCTCCAAAGTGGGTTTGGCTGGTATCAGGAGATTTAAAGAGAAAAGTGACAAGAGAAAATGAAGGTTCTGATATTTTTCACTACCGAATTGAGAACTTACGAGAATCTATATGGGTATTCGCATCTCTTTCGGATGTCAAAACAGAAGAAAAGCGAATAGAGGTTTTAATACCTCCAATACTCCGTGATTGGACATTTGAATATACATATCCTTCTTACACTAAACTTCCACCATACAGGCAGAGAAGGGGGGATATATATGGTTTAGCGGGTACATCTGTAAGCTTTTGTGGAGAATCTAACGTTAACCTGAGTAGTGTCTTATTAATAAATAGAGATGGAGATTCAACTTATATCTCCCCAATAGGAAGGGAATTCGAATATACGATAACAATAAAAACTCAGGATACCCTAAAAGTTTTACTGAAAAGTACATCAGGACTCATAGCAGAGAAAAAAGAGGTTGTAATCAATCTATACCCTGATGAATATCCGAAAATTGATATTATATATCCGTTCCAGTATATTGATATACCAAGGGATATGGAGATTGATATTGAATATAGAGTATTAGATGACTTTGGTGTAAATAGTGTACTTTTGACTTATATTTTCAGAGGTGATAGCTCGGTTAAGGAAATAGTGGATTTTAATCCTCCTACCATTGATTCAATTGCTAACTTTTTTTGGGACTTCTCTGATGTTATTATTTTGCCAGGTGACACGATTCTATATTTTCTAACTGCTTATGATAACGATTCATTCAGAGGACCCAAAAAAACAATGAGTCCTGTATATAGTATTCGCTTTCCACTTCTTGAGGAATTATACGATAAGCTAACATCAGAGAGTAATAAAGTTTCAAATAGTGTGGAATCGATACTTGAAAGACTTGATGGCTTGCAGAAAAAAATTGAGAAGATAATGGAGAGCGAGGAACTTACATCAAGGGATAAAGAAGCAATTGAAAATTTGCTATTCGAACATGAGGAACTTGAGAACGAGCTTGCAGAAGCATCACGAAAAACCGAAGAGCTTGTATCTAAGATGGAGAATACGATATTCCTTGACGAGGAAACGCTTAATAAGATGAGAAAAATAGATGAACTTATGAAAGAACTTGAAACAGAAGAAGTAAAAAAGGCAAGAGAAGAATTGATGGAAGCTCTAAAAGAGAATCCTGAAATGTTGAACGAGGCTTTTGAGAAATTCAATATCACTGAGGAGGAACTCAAGAAAAGGTTGGAAAATACACTTGCCTTTCTTGAAAAACTCAAAAATAGTCAGAAACTACAGGAAATCGTTAATAAACTTGATGAGTTGAAACTTAACCAGGATGAACTAAAAGAAGCCCTTGATGAAGGTGCAAATCCCATGGAACTTGCATCCGATGAAACTTTATTGAAAGAGGAGATGGAGAAAATTGGTCAATCCTTAGAGGAGCTTTCGAATATGATGGGTGAGATTGGCAGTGAGTTATCAAAAGCAGCGGAACAATCAGATAAAATCGAAAGTTCCATGATGAATGTTGAGAGTAGTATGCAAATGGGAGGTACTCCATCTTCCAGTATGGAAGAGATTTCAGAAGATATATCATCCCTTTCAAAGAATCTAAAAAGTCTTCAGAATATGATGATGGGTGGATTTTCAGAGGAAATTAAAAAGGCAATAAGAAGAAATCAACTTGCATCAATCTCACTCTCAAACGAACAGGAGAAAATTTTAAATGAAAGAATAGCCCTTGAATTTGCTAAAAGGGAGGATGCCCTTTATGAGAGTTTCTCAATTCTAAGAGAGAATATTTTGAATATTTTATCCTTAATGAAATTGAAGGATATGGGTATAATATCACTTCTTGAGTCAGCAATGGAGGAGGCAGAAAAAGCAAGTAGTAATTCGAGAGAGGGTGATATGCAAGGTGCAATCCAATCAGGTAGAAGAACTATGGAATTTATTAACTCAGTGACCATCGAGCTTTTTGCACTTGAAGATGCAATGAAAGGAATGGCTGGGGGCATGCCTTCCTTGGCCCAATTTTTCCAGAACCTTGCTAATCTTGCCCAGTCACAAATTGGACTAAACCAGCTTACTCAAAGTCTGTTCCCGATGAAAATAGGAGAGGGAGGTTTTAGTTCTGAATTAAGGGAACTTGCGAGGTTACAGTCAGAGATAGCAAGAAAGTTAAGGGAACTTGCAAAAGGAACAGAGGGAAGGGTGCTTGGAGACCTTGAAGGAATAGCAGGAGAAATGGAGTCTCTTGCATCTGATATTGAAAGATCTGGACTATCAGAAGAAATCCTTAAGAGACAGGAGAAACTATTAAAATACCTTCTTACTGCACAGAAATCGATATATAAAGAGAGGGAAAGTGTGAGGAGAATATCGAAGCCAGGAAAAGAATTTCCAGACGTTATATCACCTGATGAACTAAGGGTTGAAACAAAGAGAGGAGTGAGTCAAAGGGATATATTGGAGGCACTTAAGAGACAGTATCCCAGGGAATATGAGAGTTTAATAAGGGCTTATTTTAGGGCTTTATCAATAGAATGATATGTTTTTTATTAATACTAATATTTTTTGATATTAAGACCTCTGGTAGGTTTTTGATAGAATATGAAAAGATAGATAGTAATCTGGCATCTGAAATTCTTATTACTGCAGAGGAAACACTACCACTAATTTCGAACATGCTGGGATATGTTTATAATCGAGATATTACTATTAAACTCATTTCAGATATAGAGCAGTTTCATGTTCTAACACAGAAGGGTTTTCCGGATTGGGGCGTAGGATTTGCGGATTCAAAAAGTAGTCTTATAATTATATATTCACCAAGGGTTGTAAAAAAGGATATAGACGTAAGGTGTATAACAAAACACGAACTTGCACACATTGTTCTTGGTGGTATGGTTGGTAGTGGTAGATTACCAAGGTGGTTCAACGAAGGCTTTGCAATGCTCTGTTCACAAGAGTGGAGATTTGGGAGAGAGAAGGTACTTGCAATTGCAAATATGACAAATTCACTAATACCTCTTTCACAGCTTGAACTGACCTTTCCAAGGGATGTACGAAAGGCTGAGATTGCATATACTGAGAGTTTTTCTGCTGTGGCGTATATAATAGATAATTTTGGTGAGGAAGGATTTAAAGAAATCCTTACAAATCTTAAGATAATGGACTTTGATAACGCTTTATATTTAGCTCTTGGGATAACTTATAAGGAATTTACAGAAGAGTGGGAAGCATGGGCTAAAAAGACCTATAACTGGGCATACTTTTTGTTAACCGGTTCATTTGTGTTATTGTTGATTTTATTAGTGTTCCTGGTTGTATTGATAATTTCTCTTAAATCAAGAAAGAGAAAGTTAAAAGAGCTAGAAAGGGATGTTATTTTGAATGAGATTATTTAAAATAATACCTTAATACTGAACATTCTGGTTAAATTTTTTAACAATACTTTGTTTGGGGTAATGTCAAAAATAATATGAAAGCAGAAATGTAGGGGTTCGATTTATCGAACTCGCAAGGAAAAGCAAAAATGTAGGGGTTCGATTTATCGAACCCGTAAAAGAAACGGTTCGGATACCCGTCTGCCCTGCCTACCGGCAGGCAGGCGTCGGGCAGGAATCCGACCCCTACACGAATCAGGGGGAGGCAAGCAAAAAGTAGATAACTGCTTTTAAATTGTAGGTTATTCGTTAGCTAACGAATTAAGAGAAAATAGGCAAAAGTTTTTTGACAATACTTCGTTTAGTATGAGGAGGTAGTATGCGAAGATTTATGATATTGGGGTTATTTATATTTGTAGGCTTATACTCTCAGAGTGTGATTCACACGATTCCAGGACCAAACAATGCGTCAGGACTTGCCTGGGATGGAGTGAATCTATGGTGTGGTGTGTATGGAGCAAATTCTGAATATATTTATAAGATAGACCCAGGTGATGGAACATTATTAGATTCTATCCTCTGTCCTGGATACCTTAATCCGGATTGTTATGGACTTGGATTTGACGGTGTAAATCTCTGGGTTCTAAATTCACAATACAATGTAGAAATGATATATAAGATAACAATAGATGGAACCATACTCGATTCATTTCCGGAACCCTTTACATCAAGTCAATATTTTGCGGGGCTTACATATGATGGGAATCACGTCTGTATAGCCAGGTATTACCCAAATGATAGTACAAGAGTTTATAAAATAGACCCTGCTTCAGGAGATACTGTACCTCCATCAATTCCCACACCTCATCCACAACCATGGGGTCTTGCATGGGATGGGGAGTATATATGGGTAACAGATGATGGTCAGGATACTCCTGATGATGGTTATATATTTAAACTGGACCCAACTACTGGTTCTGTTCTTGATAGTTTTGAGGCACCGGGTACAAAACCAAGAGGTGCAGCCTGGGATGGACAGTATCTCTGGGTCACAGGTGAAGGTCCAAAGGCATATCTTTTATATCAGATAGATGTTCTGGGTAGTGGGACACCCGATATCTCTGTTTCTGCAAGCTCGCATGACTTTGGAGAGGTTGTTATTGGTTCTAATGAGTTTTGGAATCTTACGATATTCAATGATGGAGATGCTGACCTCATTATTGACAGTATAACTGTAGCTGATTCCCAATTTGTAATACCAGCATTAACGTTTCCGTTTACTCTGGTACCATCTTCTGATACTATCATTACTATCACATTTACACCAGCTGTATTTGGTGAAATACAGGCGGACTTGAGTATATTCAGTAATGACCCAGATGAGAGTGAGCTCATTGTTGATTTACAGGGATTTGGGCTGTATCCTGGAGCTGTTCTTGTCTTGAGTGATAGTATACATGATTATGGTGAAGTACGAATTTCAGGTGTTTCAATGTGGGAGATAAGTGTCGTAAATCAGGGTGCTTCACCACTTGTCATGGACAGTATAGACGAAA
>JAGMCL010000079.1 GCA_023129165.1 Caldifarciminota bacterium
GAGTTGTTCATATTCTGCTGCACCCTTCATTCCACCCGCAAGACCTACAAGTTGATTTGCCTGGAGATAAGGATAGAAGGCAGGTGCCTGTACTGCTGTGCTTCCTAAACCTATTTTCTTACCATATCTTGCCTGTGCAATCATTACCCAGTGTCTTACACCTGGATCACCCGCCGAAAAAGTAATTATTAACTTAAATGGGTCCAAATTATTTATCCCATCCAACATCGGCAGACTATCTACATTATTACCAATATAATCCTGAGGAAAAATATCTCTTAAGTTCGTAGAAATTCCTGAGATAACAACTATTCCTCCTGTCTTGTAGCCAAGATTAGCGAAATCAATTCCGTATTCCTTACCATATTCCTCTGCCGCCATTTCAAGATTTGCCTGTCCCAACAAGACTCCCTGTGGCCACAAACCGAGGCTTACTATCTTCAGATCCTTCCTGAAGCAGTGCCTTATAACAGCAAGTGCCAGAGGGTCAAGCTCAGCCATACTTGCAGGGTCGTAATCGAAGGATAAAAAGACATAAGAATCCGGAGAAAGGGATTCGATCTCTCTATATATTTTCTCTACTGGTTCACTCACATGAACTGCAAGCCCCATAGGAAAGAGTATCGCTAAGATTACCACAATCCCAATTATGGAAAATATGATACGCCTGTCTATTTTAAGTAACTTATCTAACATACCAGGGAAAGAATTTCAAAATCTTCACCCCGCACTTATGCATAAGTGCGGGGCAGGTTCCTAATTACTAATAAAATTCCAAATACCAAATTCTAAAAGTCCAATCATAGTCCAGAGATTAACATTCCTCTTCTATTCTTCATATTCGACATTGGATATTGGAAATTTGACATTTTATTACTCTCCTCCAAGATACGTCCTCTCGATACCGAGTATGACACGCAGGGAATATGATACAGTACCTAATGCAATACCTATCATTATTGCACGCTGTCCAGCCAGGTTTGGATATAACATAATCCATTCAGCAATATGAGGAAGTTTGTTCCAGATTAGGGCTCCGATAGTTACCCTTCCAATCATTACAAGTACCGCAGCAACTAAAAGAAGTGTTGCATCCAAGTTCCTTGCACGGAATGCCCTGAAAGAGGCAGAGGCAATGAAAAATGCAAGAAGGGCAAACATGGTTGCACCCATTGGCTGCTGTATATTTACAAATATGTAATTGAATGGACTTCCTGTGCCAATTCCCCATAGTGCTCCAGTAAAAATCGTACCAACAAGACCGCACAAAAGGACAATAGAGTATCCCCAGCCCCCTTTCATTCTTCTCAATTTTTGTACATGAAGTCTGACCAGATTCATGAGCCCGAGAATTAGTGCAAATACTGCTATTATAAGGAACCACTGGTTGAAGGTATCAAATAATCCTGCAAATGGCTGTCTTGGTATGAAATACTGGACAACCATTACTATACCCACTATGAATGTTATTAAGAGAGGAATTTGTCTTTTCATAGTAACTATCTAACCATCAGGATGTTCCTTATCACTGTTATGCCGAATGTCATAAGAACAGTCCCAACTACTATAAGTGCAAAAAATATTAACTTACCCCAGTCCTGACCCTTCAGGCTGCCAAGCTGAAGAGGATCTCTTGAAAGATATGCTGATGCTGCAAAAAATTCCTCACCTATAAGTGTATAATCACATGCTGTTACAAAAAATGGCAACTGTGATGGCATGGCTGTTCCTGCAATCTGTATTGCACCTGTGGAATGACCGGTCTCAGCAAGTATAAGAGATTCTGCATAGAAACTCCCCATAAAGAATATAGCTCCGGGTTTTTCTCTCACCATTATACCATCACATCCTGCAGCGAAACCAAACTGGTCATCTGTAAGATAGAATATATTATCAGGATTGAATATATCTGGCCGTCCAGCATCGTAATACGCCTCTTTTACAGTTTCCTGGGCTGCGGTCATAACAAGTGATCTTGATGTAGGTACTAAAATCTGTGCTTCATATTCTGCAGCCTTTTTTGCCACCCGCCTTAGTATCGTTATACCTGCAATTGTTTGGAGATCATCCATATCCATTATGCCTGTAATAAACATTATGGGTCTTCCAAGCTCAGTTGCTCTTCCTACTGCCTCATCTAAGGCTTCAATCCCTGCTATCGGCCTTACATAAAGTTCCTTTCCACCTCTTGCTTCTCTAATAAAGAATAGAATAAATCCGCAAACCAAAATGACCATAACAAGCATAATAGTCCGTCCTTTGTGAAACCATTGTGGACTTGATACTGCCGAAACGGTTTCAGATGTAATTATACCTTCCTCTGTGGTCAAAACAATCTTATAGAAATATTCCACTCCGTCAACAGTGAAGTTGTCCATCCAACTGCTATCGGACGAGCAAATGCTTGCCATTCTCTCAAATTCCCCATCACTGTTCTTACGCATCACTTCACCAGAAATAAAGGGAAGTGAAGATGAGAATTTAAGCGTTATACTACTACCTGCATCATTAGGTGTGTCATATGCAGAAATAGAAAGGCTGGCTATTAAAAAAAGTAGTATCATAATAATAATTATCTTTTTGGGATTGTTGCCTATTCCTTTTTCTTCGCCTTTATCTTACTTGTCTTCTTTTTACTCTCTTTTGGTTTCTTCTTATCTTCTGTTTCTCCTTTCTCTTTTGATTTTTTTCTTCCCTTTGTTTTCTTATCCTCTTCCAAGTCCTTCTTCTTTTTGACATCAACTTTCTTCTTTTTTACCTTCTTCTTCTCTTTATCCTCCTCTTTATCCTTGATGCTTTTCTTACCTATAATCTTCTTCTTCCCCTTATCTTTCTTAACATCCTTATCTCTATCTTCCTTCTTTACTTTAGCTTTATCCTTTTTCTTGCCTTTAACTTTCTTTTTAGCTGTTCCCACCTTCTCCTTATCTGCCGCAATCTCTACCTTCTTCTCCCTATCTGCCGCAATCTCTACCTTCTTCTCCTTATCTGCCGCAATCTCTACCTTCTTCTCTTTTACTACCTTTTCTTCCTTATCCTCCCTCTTGATCTTTGGTTTTCCTTTTTCTTTTTCTAAAAGTGGCTCATAACCTGACTGAGAGAATATTAGTCTTCTTTTTTCTTCATTAATCTCAATCAGTCTTACTGCAATATTATCTCCGATACTATATCGACGTCTAAGTTCAGATGGGGGGTCCTGCATCTGGGAGTACGGGACAAAACCCTCTACCCCAATATCAACTACAATCCCCTTATCAAGCACCCTGGTTATAATTGCATCTGGTATTATATCACCTATAGCATGTTCCTCCACAAATTTCTTAAGGGGATCCTCTTCTATCTGCTTTAAACCAACTGATAACCGATGTGTCTCCTGATCTATTGAGAGAACTCTGCATTCTACCTCCTGTCCTGACTTAAGTTCATCAGCTGGATGTGAAATCCGTTTAGTCCATGAAATATCTTTAATGTGTAGGAGACCCTCTATACCATCTTCAAGTTCAACAAAAGCCCCGTAGTTTGTAAATTTACGTATAATTCCCTTAACACTCGACCCAACCGGATGTCTTTCAGTAGCACCAACCCAGGGATTTTCTACCAGTGATCTTATAGACAGCGACATCCTCTGTTGTTCTTTATCTACACTCAGGATCTTCACTTCAACTATATCACCAAGAGAAATAAACTCAGATGGTTTTCGAACCTTCTGTGTCCATGAAAATTCGGATATATGAACAAGTCCCTCAACTCCTGGCTCCAATTCAACAAATGCACCATAGTCTGTAATGGATACAGCCTTACCTGTTACAATTGACCCAACCTTGTATTTCTTATCT
This sequence comes from Caldifarciminota bacterium, assembly GCA_023129165.1. GTDB lineage: Bacteria > Hydrothermota > UBA3073 > UBA3073 > UBA3073 > JAGMCL01. The sequence continues at coordinate 3,837 of JAGMCL010000079.1, forward strand.
ATATCTTCCCACGGATGCGGAGAGAGATGCTTCCTCCCGAGTGCAATTCTTTGTTGTTCTCTATCACAATCCAGAACAAGGACCTTTATTGTATCGCCTATTTTGAGTACCTCTGAGGCATGAGACAATCTACCCCATGTTATATCACCTATATGAAGAAGACCATCTACACCACCTAAATCTATGAATGCACCGTAATCAGTAATATTTTTTACCTTACCTTCAAGGATAGCTCCCTTTTCAACCTTTTCCCATGTCTCCTCACGTTTCTTCTCCATGTCTTCTTCGAGAATTGCTCTTCTCGAAATAACTATATTTTTTCTACCCTCTGAAAGTTTCAATATCTTAAAGTTATGCATAGTACCAATGTAATCTTCTGGACTTACAGGCTGAAAATCAACCTGAGAACCAGGAAGAAAAGAATTTATACCACCAAGATCAACCTGAAAACCTCCTTTAACGGTTTTTACAATTTTACCTTCTACATACCCACCAGCTTCATACGACTCGCGCACAGTGTTCCATACATGCATTATATCTGCTTTCTCCTTTGACAGAACCACCATACCTTCGTCGTTCTCAATCTTTTCAAGTAAAACTAATACCTCATCACCAACATCTGGGACTGTAGTCTTTTTGAACTCCGAGGATGGTATTATACCTTCTGATTTCAAACCAACATCTACAAGCACATCGCCTCCGGTTACCTTTACAACTTTACCCTTTATTATTTCTCCCTCTTTAATCTTCATTGATTCATCTATCATTCCTATGATATCCTCGTCCATTAATTACACCTCCTTATAAAATACTATTGTTCCTTTCAAAAAACTCGTAATCCTTTATATTTCTCGTTTATTGTTGTCGATGCTCGCCTGCCTGACGGCAGTCAGGTATCGAAGCGCGATATTTTGTAACTCGAAGCTCGTCTACTTATTGTTCCTGTGGAATGTCTTTTCCCAGCCTCAAGCTTCTATCTTCCAGATTCGTTACCTGCCTACCGTCAGGCAGGCGAGTTTCCCTACCGTTAAACCAGCTTCGAAAACTTAGTTTTAGAGAGTTTGGTAGATATTAATATCACCAGTCCTGATAGTCTGGATTATCTTTTCTATATGAGGTTCAACTACACTTTCTATTACAACAAATTCCAACTTCGCAAATGAGAATGTCCTAACCAACATCTTCTTATCTATTTCTTCAGGTTTCGTATATCCTTTTTGACTTCCACACCCTTTAACAGAAGAAATTGTAACACCTAATGATGTTATACTGAAAACCACTAGATATAACAATTATCAAATCACTAAATGTATCTAAGGTCGCTAATTATATCATATATTATTCAATTTGTCAAGAAAAAAGTTGTAGCAACTGTGGAAGAATCAATTTTAGTGTCTGAAGTGTCTTCTTCCTGTGAATATCAAACTAATGTTGTGCTCATCAGCAGCCTTTATCACCTCTTCATCCCTTATTGAACCTCCAGGCTCAATTATAGCCTTGATACCCTCTTTTGCAGCAAGGTCTATAGAATCCCTGAATGGAAAAAATCCATCTGAGGCAAGTGCTATCCCATCCTTAAAACCAAATCTTTTCCTGTTTCTAATTGCAATCTCTAAGGCACCCACCCTGTTCGGTTGACCACCCCCAATACCTACAGTCATTCTATCTGTTGTTATACATACAGCATTCGACTTTATAAATCTCACCACATTAAACGCAAAATTCATGGCATTTAATTCCCTCTTTGTGGGTTTTCTTTTTGACACAACCTTATAATCCTTAATATTATCCAGGCTGTTATCACTATCCTGCCTTATAAGTCCACCATTGATATATCTATAGGAAACAGTTGATAGACTACAATCCAATGGAAGTTTAAGTAAAATAAGTCTCTTCTTTTTCGAAAGTATATTCTTTGCTTCATCGTTGTAGGACGGTGCTAAAACAACCTCAATAAAAGTTGATGAAAGTTCTTTAGCAAGTTCTCCACTAACTTCACGATTAACACCAACAATACCCCCAAAACTTGAGATCGGATCACAACTCTTCGCCCTTTTGTAGGCATCTATTAATCTGGGGAAAACTGCAATACCACATGGACTCGAGTGCTTTAAGATACATGCGGTAGTTTCTTTAAAAGTGCATAATACTGATAGAACGGTGTCAAGGTCACATATATTATTATATGACAGCTCTTTGCCCTGTATTTTATAAGCATCTATAATTGATATTCCTTTGTAACCTGTCTCTCTGAAAAGTGTTGCTTTCTGATGTGGATTTTCGCCATATCTCAGGTCTTCTACTTTACTAAAAGGCATATAAAGCTCAGGACTCCCAAGCCATAAAGAGACTTTTGTATCAAAACAAGTGGATAGCGCGAAGGCCTTCCTTGCAAGATATATCCTTGTATCAGGTGATATAGTACTATTTTCGTTAAGCTCTTTGATTACCATATCATAATCTTCTGGATCTGTTAAACAGGTTAGACGTCTATAGTTCTTTCCTGCTGCTCTTATTAGAGAAATACCTCCTATATCGATGTTTTCTATTGAGGGTTCTTTATCAAATGGGTAGAGATTAACAACCACAATATCAATTAAGGGTATATTATATCTTTTAACTTCCTCTTCCCCACCTTTTGCTAAAATACCGCCAAAAACCAAAGGGTGTAGAGTTTTAACCCTGCCACCGAGCATTGAAGGAAAACCGGTTATTTCTTCCACTGTTACGACATCCAAACCATTCTTTTTAAGAAAATCAGCCGTGCCAGAAGTGGCAATCAATGTATAATTGTGATTTATTAATGTATCAACAAGTGACATTATACCATCTTTGTTGTATGTACTTATAAGTGCAAACTTTTTTTTCATTTTTCTATCCTTTCAATAAAATGTTGTTTTAAAAATCTAACCACAGACCTGCCCTACACCCTCTTCGTCCGTCAGACGACGGACTCCTACTTTTAATTTACTATTTTCGATTGTCGATTCCTGTCTACCCCCGCCAAGGCGGGGCAGGCGACAGGTAGATACGATTGCATTCCAATTTGTGTTCCTCAATATTCAATAGTTTACCCTGCCTGCCATATGTAATTAGTTTTTTCATATTACATCGTGGCCTGCCCTGTAGCGTAGTGTACAGGGTGAAATGTAGCCTGCCCCGTGGAAGCGGAGCTATTCAACGGGGTATCTATTTCATCAGGGTCATTCTCCCTTCTCTCTTCTCTCCTCTCCGTTTCTCCGCTTCACTCTCTACGCCCTACGCTCTATTTATCCCGTAGAATGCGCAGCTATTCTATCGGGACACTTTTCCTCCTTTTCGCAACCAGTAGGTTACTCATACATTCCCTTCCCTTTAGGAGGGGTTTCCAACCTGTTTCTTTTTCGGGTTCGATAAATCGAACCCCTACATTTTCACTTTCATATTCTATTTGACACTACCATAAAAAATTTTAGGTAATTAAATATAATAGGTTTTTTAAACTCTTATTCAAGCCAATGCCTGCTCTAACTGTAAAAAGCAATCGTTCCCATATGTCATTGCGAGCCGTAGGCGAAGCAATCGCATTTTATGATATTGAGCAATGAAGATGAGATTGCAGCGCTCATTATATTCACTCGCAATGACAGATACCAGAGATGAGATTGCAGCGCTCACATAGCTATCGGAACTCACAACAACAAATGTCTTACATGTCACTAAAAGGTGTGCATTCCAAATTTGCCTATTCTGCACTCGATCCTGGCGACGAATGGAGTAATATATCAACTATCCTCTCTGCTGTCTTCCCATCCCAAAGAGGTGGTATACTTCCCTTCTTTCCATAACCATCGAGGATTTTATAACTTTCTTCAATTATCTTTTCCTTATTGGTTCCAACGAGTTTATTTGTTCCCTTGATAATTGTGACAGGCCTCTCTGTATTCTCTCTTATCGTAAGACAGGGAACCCCAAAATATGTAGTTTCCTCCTGCATACCCCCTGAATCTGTTAATACGAACTTTGCCCTTTCCTCAAGTGCAATAAATTCAAGATAACCAAGTGGTTTAATTACATACAGTGAATTTAATTTCTCTAAAAGCTTAAATTCTCTAATCATCTTGCTCGTTCTTGGATGCATAGGAAATATTAGGTGAATCTTTCTGGAAATCTCAACAATAGCATCGAGAATCCTTATAAGATTATCCCTGTTATCAACATTGGATGGGCGGTGGAGAGTGAGAATGGCATAAGGAGATTTTAGATTGAAGATTGTAGATTGAAGATTATTGATTGATAATTTTATATTTTGCACCCCACCTAGCTCCGTTAAGCGGGGCTGGGTTTTGCATTTTGCATTTATTATTGCTTCTATCATTATATTACCAACAAAATGTATCTTCTCATCTACTACACCCTCCCTCCTGAGGTTTTCATTTCCTGATTCTTCTGTCGTAAAAAGGTATTCTGAAAGAACATCGGTTACTTTTCTGTTTGTCTCTTCTGGCATGGTTTTGTCAAATGACCTTAATCCTGCCTCAACATGGGCAACAGGAACATATAACTTTGATGCCACGATTGCTGTCGCAAGTGTTGAATTTACATCACCGACTACCACTACCACATCGGGTCTATGTTTTATTATCTGCTTCTCCATCTCAATCATAACTTTGCCGGTCTGTTCACCATGAAGACCAGAACCAACACCAAGATATATATGTGGCTTCGGTATATCAAGATCCTTAAAGAAAATAGCTGACATCTCATAATCATAGTGCTGTCCTGTATGGACAATAACAGGCTTGATTTCCTTAAACTTTTCCATCTCTTTAACAAGTGGACCAATTTTCATAAAATTGGGTCTTGCTCCAGCAACAAGGAATAGTTTCATAATTTGAGCTAAAGGGTTGTCATTTAATTTCTTCTAACGAACTTTTACCATCTTTATCTTTCTGATTATCCTGCCATCTATCTCAAGGCAGTAGAAATAGATACCGTTTCTCACATTGTTACCTTCATCATCTTTACCATCCCACTCTACTCTATATATTCCAGGAGAATGTGGTGAATCAACTAACCTTCTAACAAGCCTTCCTGCAAGGTCATATATAAAGATGGAGGTAGTAAGTCCCGATGGAATGGTAAACTTATTCAACGGGATAAATGGTGAGTAGTGAGTAGTGAGTAGAATATCGCAGTTTAGTGCATCATCACCATATTCCATAAAGTTGAATTCCCGCCTTACACTGCTTGCCTTCTTCCCATAGGCACTTCTTATAACTGCTGGTTTCACACAGGGGTGTCCCTTTAAGTCCTGAATGGTAATGGAATCAGGATATATGGTATCACCAACAGCAACCGGAGAAGAAAGAAGTGAGGAGTGAAGAGTCAAGTTTGAAGAAGGGATCCCTGAACCTTCACTCCTTTTTACTTTATACTGTTTACAACCAATTGCATAAATAATTACTGTATTGAATAAAAACGGATTGGGAAAGTTCTGATATAGGTAACTGGTAATTGGTAACTGTTGACTGACCGTGTCTTCTATGCCTACTTCCCACCAGTTTACCAATAAAATTGTACTGTCAAGTGACCAACAGGTATTTACAAAATAGGAAGAATCTATATTCCAGGAATTTCCTCCTGAAAGACTGAGTACATCATCTATATTTAATGCATCTAAATCTGGTACATTTGTCTCTTCATTGAAAAATAGAATCACCCAATCATCATCATAGGGTTGTAAAGGAATTGAATCAAAGAAGGCAAGTACTGAATCTATTACTGGTCCATAGTCTCCAAAATCTCCTGTTATAACACCTGGAGATAATACTGGGTATCTATTGAATTTATCCCTTATTGTTTCTCCATCAGGAAACACAGAATCTCCTGTTGAGATTGTAGGTTTTCCCCCATCAACACATAACGAGCAGGTGAGGGTAAAACCAATGGAATCCCAGTGGATTGCTCTAATGTTTCCATCTCCAGATAACCAGGTCTTGTTTGAATCTCCTGATTTTACAGCAAGTATACTATCGATAAGAGAATCCCCAATATCAGGCACGTTTGTTCGCTTGGAAAAGTAAACCATCACATAATCATCATTGTCAATTCCTTCAATGGAATCAATATACTCATATGCAACAATAGAATCGATGAAGGGAGCAAATGTTCCTGTAATAATACACGAAGAGGTGTCGTAATTTAACCATTTATCTCCAATACCAATGGGCTGTAAAAATATAGTATCACCAGGTGCAACCATATTATTCCATATTGCACCACCAAGATATATGGTCATAGTCACACTGTCTAAAGTCCAATTGATCGTTCCAAGATAACCCATACTATCCAACCAGGTATGATTAGAAGAGAGTCTCAGTATTGAATCTATATTATTTGCATCAGGAATAAAAAGATTGGTTGGTTCATCAAATGAAATTACAATCCTATCATTAGGAATTATACTATCTCCCTCAAAAATTTCTCCACCATATGCTATAGCACCTGTGAGATGCGCACCTATAGTATCAGAAAAATACTCAATTCTTATCTCTTCAAATACAGGTGTATGATAGGGATCATCGGTAAGCAGGTCAATCCTGTACTGGATAAACTGGTCACCATCATTCACTGAACCTATATCTGATATGTCCTGTCCATTTACAATTGTATCACACTCCAACCACAATGTATCTCTTGCTAAGGAATCAAGCGTTACTGAATCAATTCCTGGTGGAAATGTTCTAACCCTAACAACAATATCCTGTTCATTCTCGATATCATCCCATGAAATTGCTCCATATTCAACACTTCCATTGTCCGTGCCACTATTATAGAGTGAAGAGAGAAGATAACCTGATGAATAATTACAAGGTCCTTTAAATAAAGTGCCATTTGGTCCAGTTGCCGCAAGAATATGACCTGAAGACAATTTTATAAGACTATATATAGTATCGACATCTACAAGGATACCTAAATTTTGCCATGAGTCACCTTTATCCTCGCTCATAAAAATCCTTGCGGTATCATCTAAACAGGTTGTTGCAACATAAATCTTACCAGTAGAATCTGATATTATAGCTGTAACATCAGAAGCAAGAGGTATCTCACTCACAGCAACCCAGTTATAACTATCACCATCAGTTCTGTATACTATTCCATTTGGTCCTGTTGCAGCAAATAGTGTAGAATCAGGTGTTTGTGAAAGGGCGTAAACATTAGTAGCATTGGGCAAATTTACAATCTCTATCCAATTTATACCAACATCAGTTGAAGTAAATACTTTTCCCTGACCTTTTGTACATAAATAAAGTGACCCATCGTCTGCTTTTATTATGTCACTCCCAACATCACTGCCAAGAGATACACTATCCCAGTCTTCTCCTTCATTAGTTGTTCTTACAACTCCAGGAGTCCCGATACCGATTAAAACACTGCCGAATTTATACAGCCTGTATATCCTTGTGTTATCTTCCCGATATAGGTTGAACCAACTATTACCCAAATCATCAGTCTTATCAATAATTCCTCTATCAGGACCACCGTGGTACTGTATGGTTACATAAATTATCCCATCTACTAATATTCCATCCCACACAACATTCCATACATCAAAATCATGACCGTCCCTTAATGGTATACTTTGCCAATTTAATCCTTCATCTACAGAGCGATATAGGTGATAATTACCTGTAAAATCACCAAGACAGGAAAGAATGCTACCATCACTTCCCTTTCTAATTGCATAAACATCTGTTGCATTTGGAAATTGTTGAACTGCCAGCCAATTTTCATGGTATTCTAACACCAACGAATAATCAATTATAATACCACTTATACGTTTACCAAATAGGAATTTTGTACTATCTTGCCAGAATAATTGACTCCCACCGCCACTCCAGTCACTTTGTTGCCATTTATCGGCACTTGCAGATACAACAGAAATCAACACTCCCAGGAAAAAAAGGGATGATATTATAAATATATGAAATTGCCTAATCATCTCATCATCAGGTACTAATCCTGATAGAAATTACCTGCCTTAATATCTCTCTATCCCTCCAATTGAAAGTTTTAGTAACAAAGAGTATACCAACATAGAAAAGTATAATAAAGACGAAATAATACATATTATAGCTTCTGAGGATACGACCAAATATCGCTAAAGATAGTACAATAATCGAACATATTAAAGCAATATAGTATGATTTATTGTCTAAATCAAGTTTAAGTACTTTGGCGGTTAGAATAAATCCGACAATTGAATGGATTATAAAAGATATTGTAGTCGCAATAGCAGCCCCCAAAATACCATATATAGGAATTAAAATAATGTTTAAAATAATATTTGAGACTAACATAAATAACTGTCTTACTAATCCAAGATATGGTTTACCAGCACTCTTATAGGATACACCTAATATGCCTGTAGAACCAAAAAATATAATTCCAAACAACAGGATATAAAATGAGTTAAAAGAGAGGAGGAATTGCGCTTCTCCTGGGTATAAAATCTTTACTATATTATCAAAAAAGAAAACAATTATAAAGCCAAATAGTGAGATAAGAATCAAGTGATACTTTAACAAGGTATTAATTAAATTTTTTACCATAAATATTTGATTTTTTGCAAAGTGAGAAGATATAGTTGGATAGGCAACTTTTTGCACAGCCTGGGGTATTATAAGTAACCCTCTTGCAAACATTGCTGCAATTGCATAAATACCAACATCTTTGTCAACCATAAAAAATCCTATAAGTAAAAGGTCTATTCTTGAATTCAGTTGCCCTATTGTTCCTCCAAAAAGAACCTGACTTCCAAATCTTAAAAGCCTTTTTACATTCTCGCCCTTTTTAGAAAAATCAAAATGAAAACTTCTAAGAGCTAAATAAAGCAATAAAGGAAAAAGTAAAAATTCTGTGATAATAAAAGATATTACAAAAACTTCAAGATTAGTAAATTTTAATGAGATTACAAGTGCAAAGACAATCAACATCAAATATCTACCAATCTCACATAGTGCGTATAACCTCATTTTTCTAAGCCCATTCAGTAAACCGAACAAAACCTTATTTGGGACAAAAAATATAAGTGCAAAAGATACCATTCTAATTAAAGGAGTCAACTCTGACATATCAAAGAGCCTGGATAGTAAAGGGGAAACGAAAAACAGAAGGAGAGTTGCAATTAAGCCAAGGATAATCGATGAAATAAAAGCAGTTGTAAATATACTGTTTATTTTTGAGTCCTTGTCTCTATATTCTGCTGTAAACTTAGTTACAGCACTTGGTATTCCAATTGTAAGTATAACTGAGGAAATCACATAAATTGACAACATTAAAGAAAAAAGCCCAAGTCCCTCTGGTCCAAATACGTTTCCGACAATAACATTGAGTACTAATCCAGATATAACAACGACAATTGAACTGATAAATATCCAACCAACATCAAATGCAAATTTCTGTGTAGGATTCTTGGTCATAAATATAGTTTATAAATACCCCAATGCACTCAATCTCTTCTTAATAGATTCATCATCTCTACCTTCCTCTAAAATATCGTTTTCCCTTTTAATAATCATAGAAGATTCGGAATATCTGATTTCCTTCTTTAAAAAATCTGAAGAAGATTCGAACATTTCTCTAATTACTCTTCCATCGACATCCTCAGGTATTGGAACATCAAGTATATGTAGAATTGTTGGAGTCAAGTCAAATATACTCAGGTCATCAACAAGGTAACCTCTCTTTATACCCTTGCCTGAAGATATAAAAATACCCTCCATTCTATGCCTCCCAGATGCTTTAATATTTTTTAAAAATAGCGCATCGCTTTTCTGGGTACCGTTCATTACATGTAAAAGACCATCTGGTAAAAAAATAATATCAGGTGCATCATCAATAAATTGACCATTATAAAAATCTTCCCTCTTATAAACATGTTTGAATATTTTTTGTCCGGTTATTTTATTTTTTATTTTAAGTAATTCCACAATCAGTTTTTCTCTTAAGACATCGTACTCATTTTCAGCAACCACTCCTTTAGGTTCACGACCTTTTAAGTTTATTCGTAAACCAGGGCTGTCTTTTGATACAAGGTACGCCTTTGTTTTTCTCCATATAATACTTATATTCTCATGAGAGTATAGGTTATGTCTTAAAGCAATGGGTACTATTTGTCTAACCCATTTAAGCCATCTTGTATTAGAAAGGTTAATTAGGGTACCAGTATCAATTTCAATATTCTGTAATATATAGCCAAATATCTTTCCAACATTTTGTAAAAAACTACCTCTTGATCTGTATTTCTGATTTAGTTGACACCTTGACAGGATACTATCATTAATCTTATAATTCAAGAGAGACTTTTGTGCGAGCCATTGATTTATATAAAAAGTATAGGGAACAAATTGCGCACCATGGTCAGACACAATGAATACATGTGAATTGCAACCGATCGTTCGAAATAGGTCCCCAATCAGGCTATCCATAAGTTCATAACAACTGTTTATCTTATCTACATCGTTCCACATTGAATGTACTACTCTATCGGTCGCAGTAAACATAACCATAAGAAAATCCCAATCCATATCTTTTGCTAAATGCTTTGTTATCTTAACCCTTTTCTTATCGGCATGTAGTAATGATTTAAGTGTCTTATTCTGATTTGCATAAATTTTACCTTCTATAGTATATCCTTTGTCCATCAGGTCTCTTGAAAGTTCAGGTGGATAGGTAAAAACCGACCCAGGAGGTGTTAACAAACCTGATATTAATATACCATTCACTTTTTCTGGCGGATAAGTCAGTGGTACATTTACAACTATAACCTTTTTACCAGCCTCGCTTAACAATCTCCATAGAGTTTTGCTTTTTATATCATTCGAATTTACAAATCTTGTTTCATACGATTTTTCTACTCTAACCTGAAAATCAAAAATTCCTGTCTTTCCAGGATTCTTACCAGTCATAAAAGATGCCCAAGCAGGAGCAGAAGTTGGTGGGATCGTTGATAATAAATTTGCACTCACTCCGTTTTGTAATAAACGAGCAATATTAGGTAAACGTCCTTCTTTAACCAGAGGTGTTATAAATCTAAAATCAGCGCAATCAAGACCTATAACCAACACCCTTTTTTTAAATGAATTCATATCCTCAACCCTTTAAAAATTACACGATAAAAATAATCAAGTCAAAAGTACAATAACCTCAAAGATTCTTTAGTATATCTACAATTGCATTTTCTCTTAAGACTAAGGAATAGTTTCTAATTATCCTCCTTCTAGCCAATAAACCTTTATCTGAATTTAATGCCTTTCTAATACCCTCTAATGTTTTTTCTACATTTCCATAAGGAACGTAATATCCGATGTCTCTAACAACCTCAGGTAATGCTCCCTTAGGTGTTACAACAGGTACACATTCACAGAGCATAGCCTCAGCAACTGCAATACCAAATCCCTCATGTGCAGATAACTGACAATATACCCTGGCTCTTTGGTAATATTTTATAAGTTCCTCTTCAGATACATAACCTGTAAAAGTTACATTTGCTGGGGCTATTTTTTTAAGGTAATTGATTGTGTTATCTTCATATCTACCGATTATAACAAATGCAGTATCTTTTAAATATCTGGCACTCTCAATAAATGTTACTAATCCCTTTCTCAGTATATTACTCCTCTTAATATGACAAACTGTGATTACCATATCCTCTTTTTCGGCTCCCGGAGTAAATTTTTTAGGGTCACAAAATAGGTGAACAACTCTACTATTTACATCTTCATAAATAAGTCGTAATTCCCTTTCTGCAAAATGAGAAAAAGGTATCACATGATTTGCATATCTTATTACATATTTTGGCAACCAACTAAAAAAGGGAGAAATAGCAAATCCGTATTTTATACCTTTCTCATTAGCAACGTCATAACCACCAACGACAACAATTGACTTCTTACCTAATATCCTTGCAAATAGAGTAGCAAAAAATGCATGGAAATTCGCAAACCATGAAAAGGTAACATTTGCCCAGAAAGTATATATAAATATCTTAGGTAATATTATAGGAAGCCATATTGGACCTCTATAATGTATCGACCTTATGTCAAAATGCCTGCTCAAGATTTCAAGGTCATTTCTTACAAATGTTCTTAAGGTTCGATATAAAAAAAGGATTCTTATCCTTGTTCTTGAATACATATAAAAATTTAAAGTTGCCCAAATATACTACATTTAAGTACTAAAACCTCTCTATAAACTTAACTAACCATTCAGTAACATCAATCTTATCATCTAATAATTTCTGCCTTTTAACTCCCCACTCCACTTTAATATCTTTCCTTTGTAGCAATTCAACTCCTTTCATTATGGAGAGAGATTGACTCTCAAGCGACTCTGTAAAGTTAAAAACACTTTCATATATCTTTTCTTGTTCATCGGTATATCCTCTACCTCTATTGTCCAGAAAAATTGCAGGAGTACCTAAAATTGCACATTCGGATGCCATAGAGGCACTCTCTCCAAATAGAAGAGTAGCATAAAATAAAGCACTATGGATCTTCTCAAATGGTATCCTTATTTTATATAGCATTAAATCATTTGGGAGCTTATCTTCAGATGAAATAAAGACCTTTGCATATCTTAAGAATTCCTTAACAGCCTTCCTTTTCATCTCTAAACACATACCTGTGTGTCCAATGTCGTGACTTGCTCCCCATCCTACAAAACGCATTATCACATATTTCTCCTCTCCAACACCCAGTAAACCAAGTACTGTTGGATCTGGAGTAAACCTTTTGGGATGAAGATAGGCGAGTTCATGATAGCCTGAATAGGTTGTCTGCTTAGGTCCTAATCTATATCTAAAACAGTCAGGCGTACATACAACAGTAGCAAATGGGAAACCAAGTCTATTAATCCAAATAGCATTCTCTGTATCTGTAAAAAAGATAGCTGGTTTATTTATTATCTTTCCAACATGCGAGATACATACTCCTCCTATTCCTAATAAAATATCAGGCTTAAATCTTTTACTTATCTTTAAAAGGGCTATGTCTCTTTGAATTAATTCTTTTTCTAATCCATACAACCCTTTACCTGCAGAACCAATACATATATGCTCGATACCAAAAATATCCAGAAGATCAATTGTAATATCCTTTTTTCGTGACGTTACTAGTATATTATAGCCTTTTTCTTGCAATATGTTTATAGCATTTCTGAAAAAATGTACATGGGCGGGATGACCAATATCAATTAGAATGTTCATTAAAAAAATTCAGGGGGGTCAAAAGATTATAGCACAAGGTTTATAGATATAGTTTAAATCTACCTTAAGTCTCTATTATATTCCATATCAAACCACATTGCAAAGAATAGGGACTGAAGACCTGCAACAAAAGAGAACATTAAGGCAAGAGCATTTACTTTAGGGATTATACCATTTCCTATCCACATTACCACCATTCTAATCCCAAGTGGAATACAGGCTAATATAAGAAATATCGCAAGAGTATAAAAGAATACAAGAGGGTGAAAATCTCTGATAATATATTTCTCCTTTAATCTCCAGAAAAAACGTCTTAAGAGCAGCCAGGATATACTAAAAACTGCCTTAGGAATCCACATTGCTGATTTCTCACCAATTCTATAGACTGGTAGTATTTGAATATCTCTAACCTTAAAGCTATGAACATTTAATCTTACCAGTATATCATTTGGTACCCCAAACCTCCTATAAATATTATCCAGATCCAATGTTCTTAATACTCTTAAAGAGACAGCAGTATAACCACATTGAGTATCGGCTACATGCCAGTATCCTGATGCTATTTTAGTAAGTAGGGAAAGTATAGAATTCCCAAGAAATCTCACCTTTGGTATATTATTCCATGAATCAGGTGTAAATAGTCTATTACCCTTTGTATAATCAACTTCGCCACTTATAACAGGCTCTATAAGGGGTATAAGGTCATCCGGATTCATCTGTGCATCACCTGCCATAACACAGGTGACATCCATATTATTATCTCTTGCCCATTTATAGCCCGTGACTATTGAACCGCCCACACCCTGATTCTTTTCATGTCCAATTATTATTATTCTCTCAGGAGCCCTTTGCTTATATGAATGCACAATCTCGACTGTATGGTCTCTACTCCTATCATCAACTACAATAATCCTATCAACGAAATCAGGCATTGTCTCAATAACCTTTCCTATAAGTTTTTCCTCATTATAGGCAGGGATAACAATACATATGGATTTTTCTCTATACATACGAAGATGAAAAATATTCCAATGGGTCTATTATACCATTTTTTGGTTAACTTGTCAAGAAAATTTTCTAATAGTAGTTCCAGAATAGACTTCTGAAACCTGCTATATTAAAGGTCAAATGAACCATCAGGGGCTAAATAACCTATGTTGAAACAGAGAGTAAAAGATTTTCTGTATGCTCTACTATCTTTTCTATGGAGTATTTTCTCTCTATTCTTTTCCTTGCATTGTTTCCAAAACTTCTCCTTAAACTGGCATCCTCCAGCAACTCTATTACAGCGTTTTTCAACTCTTCTGGATTATCTGGCTCAACAAGAATTCCTGTCATCCTATTTACTACTACATCTATAATTCCCCCAGACTTTCCACCAATCACAGGTTTACAAGATGCTCCTGCCTCAAGGAAGACTATACCAAATCCCTCTGCCTTTACTGAATCTTTCATACTTATCTTCTTTGATGGCATAACAAATAAATCGCACAGATTATAGTAGACAGGCAGTTCTTCTTCTGTCACCTTTCCTGTGAAGATCACATTCTCACCCACTCTATTCTCTATAGCAAGACTTCTTAATCTATCTATATCATCTCCATCTCCAACTATGAGATAAACAACCTCTGGATGCTTTTTTAAAATATATGACAAAATATTTATTACACTGTCATGACCTTTGTATCTCTCTTCTCTATCCATTCTACCAACTGTGAGAAGAATCTTCTTTTTATCTAAACTAAACCTCTTTTTTAATAATCTGGTTCCAATTCCAGGCGTAAATCTTTCGGTATCTACAGATGGTGGGATTATCTCAATACTGGATTTCTCTACTCCCAGATAAACCAATCTATTCTTAGTAAATCCGCTGATAGTAATAATTCTGTTAGCATAACGGAGAAAAAAAGAGTATATCCTTTCTCTTCTCCTTGTCATTATCTCAAGCGCATAGGTGGACACAACAAACGGCTTATTTAAAAACCACCTTAAAATCAGGCCTACAGGTACAGTTACTATATGTCCACAAAACACAATATCAGGCAATATAAAGGTAGCATAAAGAAGCGATTGAACCAAAAATAATATCCTGTTTGGGTTTGTGCGGATTATCCTTATATGCGTCTTGCTGTCAAAATCACTATCACCTATACAATGTGGTGTAATCACTATTATATATAAGCCTTTGATATTACTCGCTACGTTCCAGAGCAATGACTGAATTCCCCCTTTTGAAGGTGGGAAATCAGGTGTTATAATTAGAACCTTTTTCATAAGTCCTAAGATGCTTACTAACCAGCTTTTACCACAGATAAATACTCAATTGTATGTATTCTTATATAATGTCTCAAACTCTCGTGATGACATATAATATGAAACCTTTCATTGTGTGTCCCGATGAACAACGGGACATGGTAATCTCATCCCAGGCGTCTGTCATTGCGACCGAACGGAGTGAGCGTGGCAATCTCATTCTTTAATATCCTTATTACACTTATTAAAATCTTCTGAAAAATAAAGCTTTTATCTTCCACCGCCAAAGGGAGGTAGATAGATTGAATTGAAAATTGTTTATATCTAATATTTATAGTTTTAACGTTTTTACATATCTGTGGGTTATCATCAAATCTTAAATGCCATATATCAAGGTTAATCTGAATTTTAAAAATTACTTCTGCAACAGTAATATCTGTGTGTATGAAAATTTTCTTAAACCCCTAAATGAATAATATATCCAACTATCAAATATATTACAAAGACTTGAGATGGTGGGATAACGATATTTGAATATCTGACGATCCAGGAGTTTCATAAAGTTTAAATCAGGATTTCTGATTTCTATTCTATAAAATAAAGACTCAGCAACCATTAAATCTCTGTGTGTAAGGGGATGTTCACTTACAGTTCCATATCTTGGAATACCAAACCTTCCTGTAAAGTATCTTCGAAAAAAGATAATGATTGGATTGAATGCAAAGTTCTCAATAAAGACACCAATCCCCCCTTTTTTTAAAACACGGTATACCTCCTTCAAACCAGATATAATGTCTACATGATGCAAGATATAACTGCCAAATATTAAATCAAATACACCTTCCTTAAAACCCATACTCTCTGTGTCCATTTCAAGAAAAGAAACATTTTTTCTATCTTCCTTAAAGGTTTTTGCTCGTTTTAACGTTCCCAGTGAAATATCTATTCCAAAGACAGAACTTGCCTTTGCTGCCATAGTATATGTATTTTTACCATTTCCACATCCCATATCAAGAACCCTTTTACCATGCAGGTCACCAAGTATTCTATATGCGGATTTGGTATAAGAATCTGAAGCTTCAGGTAATTCAACCTTTTGTATATCCTCAGAAAGCCTATCGAAAAACTTCCTCTCCAATTCTTTATTCTTCTTATCCATATATATACCCTTCCTAAAATATCGGTATTGTCAAAAATCTTTTGCCTATTTTCTTCTAATTCTTGTAGGGGTCGGATTCCTGCCCGACGCCTGCCTGCCGGTAGGCAGGGCAGACGGGTATCCGACCCGTTTCTATAGAATTCTTCAAATCTTATTCTTTCTACTAAGGGATTGTCTTCTATATACTTACGAATATTATGTAAGGCTTTCTCGTTCCTGATTACATGCTCATAATAATTCCTTTGCCAAAATTTCTGTTTTACCTTGTAGGTAACTAATGCCTTGAAAACCCTTACAACTTCAGATAAGCTCCTTTTCATCCCTTCAAAAGCAAAAATTACATGGATGTGAGTTGGCATGAGAACATACCAGTCTATATTCAGTCCGTTAAATCGTTCAGGTAGAGAAAACAAAATTTGTTCAACTATGTCCTTTTGCATAGCAATGTTTGGTTTTTGTTGATGGGTACAAATAGTGACAAAATAGTATCTATTTTGTGTATAATCGTAATCTCGCAATCGTATTTCTTTCCGCTTTAGAAGGGGCTTATTTGCGGGTTCGATAAATCGAACCCCTACATTTTTGCTTTCATATCTTTTCATATTCTATATAACACTACCTCGTTTATTTAAACATTTGCATATTCAAATATGCGAAGATAGTATCCATTATTTTTGTTTACATATGAGGTTGTAATGCTTTTATTAATCTCCAAGTAGATATACCCATAATGCTTATACATAAAAACATACCTATAACTATCAGGAATAATGGGACTCCTTTGAAATATCCGAGTGTAAACCAGAAATCAAATGTATTGTATCTTATCTCGGTGTCTGTTAGATCTTTTGAAGGCATTAGATTGTTATTACTCAGGTAATAGATGAACTCCTTCCCTGCTCTGCAAAGTGTACTATGTTCAGGAGGAGGAAGAATTGCAGAATATGACTTCCTCAGAACATTTTCTCCCTCCTCTCTAAGTACCTTCTCCATAACAACTGTATGGCTAACAGAAACACCCAATATATTAACTAACATTCCAAATGTAAATATTGTCCAGCTCAATCTTCTAATTAAGCTTGAGGAATCTTGGATTAAAACCACTAAAGGTAGTATAAACAGCGGAACAATATAGACAAGATACCTGGGACCCCATGACCAACTAGACCCACCTTTAAAACAGAATAATCCAGTAACTAATAAGATTTCAGCAATCAGTAACAAGGCGATAGTTCTGTTGTGTGAATAGAACTTCTTAAAAGAAAAGAAAAATAAAATAATTGGAAAAGAAAAGACAATAATGCTTTTACTTAAACTAAAAAATAATCGCCCAAATCCCTTAAAAAACCCTAAGTTTAAATAGGTACTAACTGAAGTTAGTTTGTCAGTAGATGTTGAATATCCAAAGTCAAAAAAACTGTTGTATCGAGCATAGTTATAAATAAAGTTTGAGGAGTAGAAGATTGCTATTCCTATTATAAAAGACACAAGGTATATCAATCTTTTATCAAATCTTGTGTTCTTTGGTATAACACAAACTGCAACAATAAAAGGAATACCACATATTATTGTTTCAGGTCTAAAACATCCGTAAAGGCCAACAAAAATACCCAAAAAAAGTGCTTTGGACACACATGGCATTCTCTTATACTTATTGAATATTATGAGACTGATAATTAATAAAAGTGCTACTGTAGGCTCTGACCATAACTGTTTTGAATAAGGCCATAATTGAGTTCCCAAACCCAGTATTATACTGGTTAGTAGACTACTCTTTTTATTATATCCTACATCTATGAGTAAAAAATAGAAAAACACAATAATCAGCGCTGTTATCGGGATATTATACCAGGATACACAGAACTCAATAATCTCTTCTGCTGGAAAGGAAGAATTATGTGAAGAGATAAATCTCCCAAGCAGATATAATGGTATGTAAGCAATCGAAGGACCTATAGGAAAAGGTGAAAAGACCATCTTATCTTCACCGGGCTCACCAATAGCTATTGTTCTTCTCTCAATAATGCTTTTCGTAACTTTAAGTTTGATAACATCATCATATGAATATATGTGTCCACTCATAGTAAGGGTATAGAGTGAAACGAAGGAGATGAATATCCAAAGAGGT
>JAGMCL010000008.1 GCA_023129165.1 Caldifarciminota bacterium
ACATTAACAATACCAATTCAGGTTAATGGTAAACTAAGGGCAACATTTGAGGTAAGAAGGGGAACCGAAAAAGAGGAGATAGAGAGACTTGCAAAAAAGGGAGTGGATAAGTGGATTAAAGAAGGAGTAAAGAGAATAATATATGTAAAAGATAAACTCGTTAATATTGTTACAGAGTAGTACATTCCACTCTTAACCTAAAATTTCCCGGTTATCAGCGACAAGTTTTTGTAGTCAATGTTCATAACTTATGCCTTTAAAAAACCTTGACTTTTTATCAGATTGGTAGTATAATTTAGATAAGAGGAATTTTTTTCATCGTTTGATATTTATATTTCCATTAGGGTATATATAGAAGTAGTGTTATAGAGGAAGAACTTATATGGCAACGAGAAGGGTGTCGATTAAGGGAATTGACCAGAGACTTCTTTTAGGAGAGAGAGGAGCTTTCATAAAACAGATGGAGAAGGTATTTGGATGCAGATTATTTTCAAGAGGAAACTGGGTTATCCTTAAAGGTAATAAGGACTTAGTTGATACTGCCAGAAACAGGGTTGTCAAGTTGGTTGACAAGGCAAGGGTAGGCAGTCTGATTAGTGAGGATGATATTATCGGGAGCAAGATATGGGAGATGAAAGGAAAGAAAGAGAAAAACTCATTACAAGACAGAGAGGGGATAACCCACCTTTTTGGAAGAAAGGGTGAAATACTGCCGCGAACCAAAGGTCAGGAGATTTATATTCGTGATATGGATAGATATGATATAGTAGTCTGTATAGGACCAGCCGGAACAGGTAAGACATTCCTTGCTGTTGCAAAAGCTGTTCAGGCATTAAAAAGTGGAGATGTTGAGAGAATAATTCTCACACGCCCTGCAGTTGAAGCAGGAGAAAGACTTGGATTTCTTCCAGGGGATTTTAAAGAGAAAGTAGATCCTTACCTTCGTCCTCTTTATGATGCACTCTATAGTATGATTGAGGGAGAAAGGATAAGAAGACTTATTGAAAACATGGTTATTGAGGTGGCTCCGCTCGCATATATGCGAGGTCGGAATCTTGAGAGCGCATATGTCATCCTCGATGAAGCACAGAATACAACAAAGGGTCAGATGAAGATGTTTCTTACCAGGCTTGCCCCTGATTCCAGGGCTATCATCACAGGCGATATTACACAGATTGATTTACCAGAGGATTCGGTCTCGGGACTTATACATATTACGAGTATACTTAAAGGTGTCAAGGGTATTGCTTTTTGCTTGATGACAGAGAAAGATATAATCAGACATAAACTTGTTAAAGACATAGTGAGGGCTTATGAAAAAAACGATAAGAAAGGATAGGATAGTAAAATTCTTGAAGAATTCGCTGATGCATAAGATCACCATCTTAATAGTATTTCTTGTAATACTGAATTTACTATTCCCTACTCAACATCTTGGAGTTCCTGTATTAAAAGAGGGCAACATCGCTGACAAGGACTATATAGCTCCCTATACCTTTGCTATAAGAAAAAGTAATGAGGAGCTTGAGGAGGAAAGAAGACAGGCAATGGAGTCAGTTACTCCCATTTTCCGTTTAGATGAAGGTGTAAGGAACGAATCCATGCAGAGACTATCAACCTTTTTCCAGAGATACGAGAGAGTAGACTCTCTTATGACAGAGACTCCGGAAGAAAATAAGGAAGATTTGAGGAAGCTTGCAGAGGATATAATAATTCAGATTTTGGATAGGGGGTTGGTAGAAGATTTAAGCATCGTTTATTTTGGTTCAAAGAGAGAGGCTATTGTGCTAAAGAAAACCGGTGAGGAGAAGAGGGTGGAAATTCTTGATGTTAAATCTGCTATAATGTTTACAAAAGAAAGAGGTATGGAGCTATTAGAGGGGAATGAGAAAAAGGTTATGGCTCTGGTCGAGATTGTTAATAAAACTATAATACCCAATCTGATTTATATGAAAGAAGAGACAGATGAGAAGAGAAGGCTGGCTGCTGATAATGTAAAGACGACAAAAGGAGTTGTTTTAAAGGGAGAAATGATAGCGAGGGCACACGATCCTATAACCAAAGAGGCGATTGAGAAGCTATCTTCACTTGCTATCGAGACAGGAGGGGAAAGAGTAAATACGGAAATATTCGGCAGGAATATTATCTTTATACTATCTATTTTAGTCCTTCTTGTGCTTCTATACTTCTTGAATAGGTATATACTTTTCGACACCAAGAGATTGCTGCTCATTGCAATTATCTATCTACTATTGCTATCTTCTGCAAGTCTCGTGGTTCGAAGTGGCATTTCTGTATATGTAATACCTATTGCTATGGCGAGTGTCTTTTTTGCAATATTAATAGGGGAGAAAGCAGCTATGGCATCTTGTGTGCCTCTCTCCTTTCTCCTGGCAATGTTTATAGGGTTTGGACGTACAGAGGCACTGTTCTGTTTTCCTGTAGCAATTGCCACGGTATTTGTCGCAAGCAGGATAAAGAGGTTTTCTGATTTTTCAAAGGTGATTCCTTTTGTAACGGTTATATCCGTAGTAGTAGCTTGCGGTTTCGAGATATACAAGGGTGGTGGTTATAAAGTAGTGCTTAACTCCCTTGGTTTTGCTGCAATAGGTGGTATAGGTAGTGGTGTGTTAGCAGTTGGTTTACTACCCCTTTTTGAGAGGGGATTTCGCATAACTACAGACCTTACTTTAGTTGAGCTTACAGACCTGAATCGTCCACTCCTTAAGGCATTATCTATTCAGACTCCAGGAACATACAATCACTCCATATTGATAGCATCTATGGTTGAGAGCATTGCATCAAGTATATCTGCAAATTCTTTACTTGCAAGGGCTGGAGCATATTATCATGATATAGGGAAGTTAAAAAATCCACTGTATTTTATAGAAAATCAGAAAGAACGGGGCAACCCACATGACACCCTAAGACCAAAGGTAAGTTCAACCATACTTCGCATGCATGTAAAGGATGGAATAGAAAGGGCAAAAAGGGAGGGGTTGCCTGAAGAGATTATAGACATAATAAGGGAACATCATGGCAGAACGCTCATGGAATCTCTCTATTATAAGGCAAAAGAAGAGGACCCCAATGTTAGTGAGGATGATTTTAGATATGGGGGTCCCTCTCCCAATACTAAAGAGGCAGCATTGGTTATGCTGGCGGATGCAGTTGAGGCATCTATTAGAAGTCTTAAAAATCCAACTGCAGTTAGGATTAAGGAACAGATAGACAGAATAATAGATAAAAGGGTTGAAGATGGTGAGCTGGATAACTGCGATATAACACAAAAGGATTTGAAGAAGATTAGAGATTCATTTTATCCAATACTCTTAGGAGTCTTTCACCCAAGGGTATCATATCCTCAGGAGAGTAATCAGGGGAATAATAAATTGAAGGGCAAAAATTACAGCTAAAAAAGCTTTTAGTAACTTAATAACTTTGTTGACTTTGTTGGTGTTGTCAAAGTGTCATAAATAACAATTGGAGGAGCTAATGAGATATAATTTATCGAAAATTATCTTCATATCTTTACTGTTTTGTGCCCCTGCCCTTGCGCAATTTTTCATAGATTCACCATATCCAAGCGAATTATTACAGGGTGATTATAATATTAGTTTGAGGATAGGACCAGAGGGTACTTTGCTCGCAAGACTCTCAAGCGTTCCTTTTAGAGGAATCTCTATAGGGATTTCCTATGGTGGTGAAAAGATACTCGGCTACAATGAAGCGCTCTTCTATCCTAATATAGGTGTTGAGATAAGGTTACTTGTATTAGAGGAGTCAGAACTTTTTCCACGAATTATTCTGGGGTTTGATTCTCAGGGATATGATTGGGATGGTGAAGAATATAGAGTTGGTTCAAAAGGGATATATTCTCTTCTTGGTAAAGAGATAGGACTGTTTAAGTGTGGTTTAGGCTTGAACTACAGCACAGATAGGGAAAAGATAGGTGGGTTTTGTGGCGTAATTATAAATTTGTCACAAACATTCGGTATTGCTGGTGATTACTCATATTACCCGGATGCAGAGGAAAAACAGTTCCTTACAGCAGGAGTTAGAACTTATTTTGAAAATGTACTCATTCAGTTCTCATTTAGAGATATAACAGGCAAAAGAGTTGGTAGAGCCATTGATCTTGGTTATACTGGATATTTTTAGACCGTATTTTATAGATATATGGGTTATATAAAAACTCTATGAAAATAAGACTCATAGTGTTCGACCTTGATGGGACCTTAGTAAAGTATGAAAACTCGTTGTGGTATGGTTCATGGGATGCCGTAGGATATGCAGCCGGTATTAAAAGAGAGTTTGATAAACTTACATCATACTATCTTCAAAGGTTAGAATTATACGAGGATTGGGCTAGTGCCAATGCGAAATTGCTTAAGGGTATATCTGTTGATTGCATTACAAAGAAAATTTTTCCACCACCTTACAGCAAAGGAGTTAAAGAGGTCTTACCAGAACTTACTAAGAAGTACAGAACCATGATACTCTCGAGCGGAGTAGACCTTGTTGCGAAGAGAGTAAAGGAGGAATTTGGCATAGAGGTCTCTCTGTCAAATAGACTTTTAAGGAGCAACGGGCTTTTTACAGGAGAAGTGGTCTGTGATGTCCCACTCTTTAAAAAACTTGATATACTTAAAGATGAAATAGATAAACTCGGCATATCCTTGGATGAGGTCTGCTCAGTGGGTGATAACGAAAACGATATTCCTGTTTTGAGATCAGTCGGGCTTGGTATCGCATTTGAACCAAGGACAGAGAAAGTAAGAGACGCTGCGAGATTCTGTATAAATGACTTCCGACAACTTCCTGGGAAATTATGCATTTAAAAAGATTGACAACTACATATTATGTTTTTTGTCGAACTTTTATTAATAAATTCTTCATCTCTTTATATATCCTCTCTTCGGTGAGACCATATTTTTCCTTTAACTTATTCCAGGAACCTGACTCAGCGAAACGATCACTTAGACCCACCTTTGATATATAGCAGGGATGCTCTGAGAGAATTACATCTCCAACTGCGTCTCCCAAACCACCTATAGTTGAGTGATCCTCACAGGTCACAACATGACCAGTTTTTGCAGCTTCAACCACAGCCTTCCTGTCAACAGGTTTGATACAGCTCATATCAAATACCTTTATACCTATACCCTCCTTTTGTAGCTTTTCTGCAGCCTTTAGTGATGGGAAAACCATTATACCACAGGCAATGATTGCCCCATCTTCTCCATCTTTAAGCTTGTTTGCACTCAAGGGATTGAAATTATACCTATCTTCATATATAACAGGAAGGGCAGGTCTTGTAAGTCTTATATAGAAAGGTCCTGGGGTTTTGTATGCTTCATGTATAAAAAATCTTGTCTGTGTGGCATCCGAGGGAACGATAATCCTAATATTAGGAACGGCCCTCATTATTGCTATATCCTCAGCAGCCTGATGTGATACACCATCCGGTCCAACAGAGATACCTCCGTGGGTAGCAACTATCTTTACAGAGAGTTTTGGATAACAGATAGCGCTCCGTACCTGTTCCCATGCCCTTCCTGATGCGAAGAGAGCAAAGGTAGAGGCAAATACAATCTTTCCTGATGAGGCAAGACCTGCTGCTGTACCCATCATATCAGCCTCAGATATCCCCATATCGAAGAAACGTTCAGGGAATGTATTCTTAAATAATACTGTCTTGGTTGACATTGCCAGGTCTGCATCAAGGACTATTAAATTCTCGTGTTTTTTTCCCAATTCAATAAGGGTTTCAGCATAGGCACTCCGTAGTGACGAAACCTTATTCATAGTTTTGCAGATT
Source organism: Caldifarciminota bacterium (assembly GCA_023129165.1). Classification (GTDB taxonomy): domain Bacteria; phylum Hydrothermota; class UBA3073; order UBA3073; family UBA3073; genus JAGMCL01. The sequence continues at coordinate 5,822 of JAGMCL010000008.1, forward strand.
TGAAAAAAACAAACTATCAATAGAATAGACACAACATGTAATAGAAATTCATTAACTTAGACATCTATATTGTCGTACAACTTCCTCTAAAACATCTTGGAAACTTTTTAAAAAATCTTTATCTTTAGTAGTAGCATTAAATGCCTTCAGCCAGCTAATTATGTAAGCTGAATTAAATTTAGGGTTTTTTAGAATTATGGACTTAACATCTTCTATATCTCTCGGTCTCCCCGCAAAAATTTTGTGTATTATGACATCCTCTATTGATGCAAAGTTTATGGATGTTTCTTTAATTTTTATTTTATTTGCTCTTTTTATTGCCTGTCTCTCGTAAGTGGTTGATGAAAAAATAAAGTCCATTCTTATATCGCTTATGGTATCTCTTGCCGGCAACACATAGGTCTCTCTGACAAAGGTTTCAATATCTTCAGGTATTGGAGTAGCACCAATATATTCAATAACATCCAAAAGCTCTGGTAATTTGTCGATATTTATACCAAGTGTTATATCAATATCCCTTGTTAGTCTTGGCTCACCATATAGAAGCACTGCCTGCCCCCCAATTATAATATATGGAATAGAGGCTTTATCCAATGAATTTCCAATCTTTACTATGAGTTGTTCAAACATGAGTTTAGTATTTTTGCTACTTTAATATCTACTTCAACACCCTCCATAAAATCCTTAAGTGGTAAAGCCCCGAGTGTAAGTGCTTCTCTCCACATAGCCTCGAAAATCTCAAGGGTGCGGAAGTATGTTAACCGCTGGGTTTTAATCTCCTTATACTTGAGTTCATCTAAGATTTTAGAGTTTTTAACCATCCTTTTAATCCTTTTTTTACAGAGACTTAACGAGAACTATATGAGTGTTAAAGTTTATTACTCCTTTTTTTCTCCCAATCATAGTAATCGCCAGTTCTCCTGTAACTGAAAACCTTGGTTCCCTTTGGTAATGTTTTTTTAAATTCATATATTAGGGAATATTGTTGACGAAGATGTACTGGGATTGTTAGAGATGGTGTTAAACTTCTTACAGCATCTACAGCACCACCCCACCCAAATTCCCGCAGGTTTGGTTCTACTACCACAAAGAGTATATCGATTCCTCTTTGCTTTATATCCATTATGGTGTTATTAAAGATCTCTTCTATCTCTTTTTTGGTTTCTCTGTCCAGGTCCTCCCAGATCCACAAAGCTAGGTCTCCAGGGAAGAAGATATTAGTACCTTTGTGTTCTATAAAGAAAGAGATGCCAATATCGGTCGAAGCCATTGCAGAAATGTGTGTGGTTCCTATATCTACAGAATCACCAGGTTTTAATGTATTACATCTGTTTTCCATTCCAGAGGTGTAATCAGGAAATATGTTAAGTGCTTCATTCGAGAATATGAACCTTGAATCAGGTATATTCCACATCATATCTATGATTTTGGGGTTAAAATGGTCAGGATGTGAATGTGAAGAGAAGAACAGAACGCGCCTTGTTGGATCTATATAAGGTTCTATTTCGATTTTTTGTGCAAAAAGTCCGACATAGGCGAGGGCATCAAAATCTGGATAATCAAATACCATCTGGACTTCGTCGTCTGTTATAATAAAGCAGCTATGAAATATATAGGTTATGCGCACGTAACTCCTTGATATATGGAACGCAGATTCACCCTGTTAAATAATTACAAGTATATACGTTATAAATCACTAATAGCCAGCTATTTAACGGGATAAACGCAGATTATCATGATTATTTGTATATCTATTTGTTCCCAAGAAACGAAGTTAAGAAAAAAGGAGTTGGATTTCCCGTATAGATAATTTACATACCTGACGGCAGGCAGGTATGATTTTGCCGTAAATTCTTTATCCTGTTTTTCTGCGTTAATCTGCGGCCTATAAAGTAACACCATCAACGAATCCAAGTTCTCTGAGTGCTATATCTGCTTCCTCTCTTGTTGGGGGTGTTCCATGCCATTCAGGTTTCCCCTCCATAAACGATACACCCTTGCCCTTAACTGTATGGGCAATTATAATACTTGGTCTTCCCTTTATTTCTTTTGCTTGTTCAAGGGCTTGATTAAGTTCCTCAAATGAATGTCCATCTATCTCAAACACGTTCCATCCAAATGCCTCCCATTTTTCTCTGAATGGCAGAGGATTTTTAATATCCTGTATCCTTCCATCTATTTGTAATTCATTAAAGTCAAGAACAGTACAGAGGTTGTCAAGCCTGTATCTTGCAGATGTCATAGCAGCTTCCCATATCTGACCTTCGTTAGTTTCTCCATCACCAATTACGCAGTATATCCTATAGCTCCTTTTGTCAAGCTTGGCACTTAAGGCACAGCCATTTGCAAAAGAGAGTCCCTGGCCAAGAGAACCAGTGGATGCATCTATACCTGGTGTGTCAAAGGTGTAAGGGTGACCCTGAAGCAAGGAACCGCACTTTCTTAAGCTCCAGAGATGAGTTCTATCAAAATAACCAAGTCTCGACAGTATGGAATATAGGGTTGGAGCAGCATGGCCTTTTGAAAGGATAAATCTGTCTCTGTTGTCGTCATGTGGATTGTGGGGGTTATGATGCATTACCTTATAATAAAGGGTGACTATAATCTCCACTGCAGAGAGCGAACCACCCGGATGACCGGAACCAGCTCTTGCAAGCATCTCGATTACATCCCCCCTGACCAATCTTGCTGTTTCCTTTAGTTCGTCGTTATCCATTCTTTTTTGGACGCAGATTGCCGCTGATTATTTTTATTTCAAAAACATTTATCTATCTGTGAATCTGCTTCATATGGGGTTTAATATTTTCTTAATGCAGATTTCTTATTTCAAAGATTTTTCATCCGTGTTATTCAGCGTTTATCTGCGTCCGATTCTTTTTTGTGTCCAATTTTTAATAACGCAGATAGCATGCAAGATGTTTCACGTGAAACATGTGTGTTAATTAGCCAGATGAGTTTGGATATAGAGACGATGAATTATACCATATAAAGTGGAAAAAGTCAAGAATTTTATTGATAAAATCACTGGGAATATAAAGAAACACCCTCAAAAAGATTTCTGAAAAATTCCAGAAATCTATGTATTCAAGAGAGCTCAAGTGTAGTTTTTAGAGCGCTCTCAAAATTTGCTTGACTTTTCAGGAAAGATGTGGTATCATACTTTATGATAGCTCTACTATATTTGGCGATTATAAAACATTTGACACTAAGAAAGCTAATTAAAACAATAGTAGTGGTTGTTTTATCTTCATTTCTTTTGTATGCCCCGTAGAATAGGTAGTATTATGTTTGGGGAACTCCATGCAATAAGTTTTATTCCACAGGGCGGGCCCAAAAGAAACGAAGCAAAGAAAATGCACCCCAGTGTTTTTCTCAGGCGGTAGATTGACTACGTCTTATGGCTAATTTCCAGAACTCGCTTCGCTCAAACACCTGTAAATCTTAACGCCAACCTGCCTACC
>JAGMCL010000080.1 GCA_023129165.1 Caldifarciminota bacterium
GCGCCTGAAAGGATATATGACTGATAGCCAAAATTACCTTTCTCAATATCAAATTGTATTTGATTTCCTTTTACACCTTCTGTAATGATATTCACAACACCACCCAGTGTATTCGGACCATAGGAAAGTGTCGAGGACCCCTTTATTACCTCTATTCGTTTCACATGGTAAAGCGATATCTCATTCAGTATTGTAGAATTATCCCATGGATTTGCCACAGGAGTTCCATTTATCATGATCATATTATGTTTGAAACCCAGTCCCCTTATCCCCAGCTTTGTTTCATTTTTTACTGTGTAGTTCAGAACATTGATTCCCGGAACCAAATAGAGTGCTTCTCCAACATTACCAGGATTCTGAAGCTTGAGTATATTACCATCTATAATATCTATACCTGCGGTGCTTAATTCAGGAAATTTTGTGTACCTGGTAGCAGTAATCTCTATACCTTCAAAGTAATAGGTTTTGTAAATAGTTGTGTCAGCAAAGACTGAGTCCTGCATAAGGAGGAAAGTTGTGAGTATTAGAACCATTTTAGACCTTTTTTATCTTTTTCGTTATCAGGAGAAATAGAATAAGGGCATTTACGCAGCTTGATACTGATACAGCAAGTGCAAGGGCATTAACACCAAGTATATCCTTAAGTGTCAATGCAATGATAAGGTTGACTGCTACTGCACCAAGTCCAACAAAGAATGGAGTTTTTGAGTCCTTCATTGAATAAAAAATGCTTGCAAATACCCTTGTAAGAGAGAAGCCGATTATTGCAGGTGCGTAAAACCTGAGGCAGGAAGCAGTAAAAATCGTATCGTTTGCAGTAAAATTACCATGTTCATAAATTAGTTTCACAATAAAATCTGCAAGTAAAAAGAGGAGAATCGCAAGGGGAATAATAATAGATATTGTAAGTTTCATAGCACATTTAATTGTATTTGCTCCACCTCTTCCCTGACTCAGTTCTTTCGATAGTGTGGGCAATACCACATTCGCTATAGCGACGCCAATTATACCTACTGGAAGATGCACAAGACGATATGAATAACTTAAATAGGATATAGAACCGGTTTCAAGAAATGATGCAATAATTGTGTTTACTATTGTGTTTATCTTTCCTGCTGCGAAACCGACAGCAATTGGAAGCATGATTTTAACAACCCTTAAAAAATCAGGATGTAGAAAATTTAATTTAAATCTAAAACGGAATCCATCTTTTAAAGTCCATATTAACTGATACAAAAGATGTAAGACTGCACCAGTTATAACTCCTATTGCAGCACCTGTAATGCCTATCTTCGTATAAAGAAACCATGAAAAGACTATTATTCCTAAGTTAAAAAAGACAGGAGCAAAACCTGTTGTAAAAAATCTCCCGTGGTAATTTAGAATCCCCATTAAAATTGCAGAGATAGTAACAAATATGAGGAACGGAAACATGATTTTAGTGAGAGATACCGCAAGTGAGAATTTTTCACCAGTGAACCCAAATGCTATAAGTTTTACCAGAAAGGGTGAAATCAGTATTCCAATTATTGATATTACAAGTGTTATAAATAGGAAGTTGTTAATTATTATTGATGCAAATTTATCAGCTTCCCCCCCACTCTTTTTCTCTGAGTATTCTGAATAGATTGGAATAAAGGAAGGTGTAAGTGAACCCTCTGCAAGTTCGTCTCTTAAAAGGTTTGGAATATTGAATGCAACCCTGAATGCATCCATGAACATACTTGCACCGAATAGATGCGCAAGCACCATCTCTCTCAAGAGACCAGTTACTCTTGAAATAGCAGTACCAAGAGAAAACCCAAATGCCTTTTTGATAAGCATAATCTTCTTATTCTGGAGTTAATAAGAAATTAAGTAATTGAGTTCATTGTGTTTATTGAGTTTGTTGGGTTAGAAGACAAGTAAAAAGGCAAAAGTAAAAAGGCAAAAGTAAAAAGGATAAAGAAATCGTTTACTCTATGAAATGAGTATCTATTTCATCGGGGTCAATATAAAATCGTCAATAGTCAATTGATTTCACCTATCACCTCTTACCTGAAACCTTCATCATCACACATCCAACATTTAACATTTAACATCAAACATTCAACATTTCACCTTCAGCAGTTAACATTCGGTATTATATCATTAAAATGCTAGTATGTCAAGGAAAAAGTAATAATGACTCAAACCATGCCTGTTTCCGATTACTTATATGCGATTATTTTATAATTAATAAATCCGTTTAATCCGATGACTAAATTCGTTGATTTTTTTCTTGACTTTTCAGGGAATTAAGGATATAATATAATATCAGATAATATAAGACGGGTTTAATGTTAAATGTTTGATGTATTAGTTTTCAGGTGTTAGGTTTCAGGTGTTAGGTGATAGGCTACATGTTAAATGTGTAATGTTAAATGTTTAATGACCATTTACGATTGACAAATTTATAGAAAATACTTTGTGCCTTTGTGTCTTAGTGGCATTAGAATAAATGTTGAATGTGAGTTATGAAATGTGACACTAATTTTCAATAGTCAATTGTCATCGGTCTATGGTCTGAAGTATCATGTCTTTGGTCTATAAATATAAGCCATGCCTATAATTTTTTGGACACTAATAGGATTTCTATCAGGATCTATTCCATTTTCATATCTGATTGTTCGGTTCTTCTTGTCTCTGGATGTTCGCGATTATAATGATGGAAATCCAGGAGCAGGTAATGCCTGGAAGCTTGGTGGCTGGCCACTTGGATTACCAGCGATAATTCTTGATTTTTCAAAAGGAGCTGTCCCTGTCGGTTTAGCATACTACATGTATGGAATCTCCGGGTGGTCACTGGTTCTTCCATCATTGGCACCTATATTTGGTCATGCATTCACCCCTTTCCTTGGTTTCCGTGGAGGTAAATCCGTTGCCGTTACCTTTGGTGTATGGAGCAGTTTGACTATGGTTAAGGGTTCACTTGCATTTGGGATTTTTACAGGCGTTTTCTATTTATTTCAAACCGTAGATTCCTGGTCAATTATTTCAGGTTTTCTCTGCTTTTTACCATATCTACTTTTTCAACAGGAAGGTAACCATATTCTTGCTATATGGAGTGGAAATATGATAATATTAATATGGAGATATCGCTTTGAATTAAACCAGAAAATGCAAATGAGACCATTTCTCCAGAATATATTCAGAAGAGTGTATTAGTTATAAGATGTTACATGTTGTAAATGTTGTATGTTGGATGTGGTAGGAGCCCCGCCTTTGGCGGGGCGATAGAATATTAGTTAATTAGTTGATTAGTTCATTGGTTGAATAGTTTATTGTTAAATGTTATATGTTTAATGTTGCATGTTAAATGTTGAATTAGAGATTGACGATTGATTTATCCCGTTGAGTGCGAATGCTACTCCATCGGGACAATTGAATGTTGAATAATGACAAGGAAAAAGTTAAAAGGAAAATGGAAGAATTAACCTATAAACCAATAGGAATCATCCACTCTCCTTTCAAGGAGCCTCACGGAGTCCCAATACAGTCTAGGGTCGGAAGGGACATAGAGGGAACTGTCGAGGTATTTCCTGAGTATGAAGAGGGTCTAACAGACATAGAGGGATTTTCTCATATCATCTTGTTGTTCCACTTCCATTTATCTAAAAATTATTCTTTGAAAGTAAAGCCATATCTTGATAAAAAGTTACATGGACTTTTTGTAACCAGAGCTCCTTCCCGTCCTAATCCTATTGGTTTATCTGTAGTCCGACTCATTCGACGCCGGAATAGAACACTGTATATTAAAGATATAGATATTGTTGATGGTACACCACTTCTTGATATAAAACCCTATGTTCCTGAGTTTGAACCTGATGAAGAATTTAGGGTGGGATGGCTGCAAAAACACCTACACAAACTACACAGGACAAAGGATGATGGACGGTTTGGGAAAAAGTAAATAAACTAAATAAACCAGATAATTATGATTAACGAATGGTTTTTAATAATAAATCCTGTATCAGGCTCAGGAAGAGGAAAAAGAGATTGGCCTCAAGTTTCAGCTTTACTAAAGGAAGCCGGTATAGGTTTCAAATATACCTTTACTGAGTACAGAGATCACGCTACAGATTTAGCCAGAAAAGCAGTTGAAGAAGGTTGGCGGGGCATCATTTGTGTAGGTGGAGATGGTTCAGCAAATGAGGTGATAAACGGAATATTTACTCAAAATAATGTCTCTACTAAGGATGTCAGTATTGCTCTAATACCAGTTGGTGTGGGAAAGGACTGGGGGCGGACAATCGGTATACCCTCACATTATACTGATGCAGTAAACGCCATTAAAAATGCCTCAACCTTTATACAGGATGCTGGATTAGTTCAATACTATGATGCAGGAACACTTAAGAAAAGGTATTTTGCCAATGTTGCAGGAATAGGATATGATGCCCTTGTAACTGAGAAGGCAAACCTAATGAAAGAGCAGGGTCGCAGTGGAACCCTACCTTATTTACTCAGTCTTATTACATGTCTTTTGAAATATAGATATACAAGTGTGAAGTTAAAGGTAGATGGAATAGAATTAAAAGACGATGTTTTTAGTATCAATGTGGGTATCTGTAAATATAGTGGTGGTGGTATGATGCAGGTTCCAGAAGCTATACCTGATGATGGTTTGCTTGATCTAACATTAATAAAAAGTATTGGTAAATTAGAGGTTCTAAAAAATGTAAAAAATCTTTATGATGGTTCTTTTATCCAGCATCCAAGAATTGAAACCTTTAGAGGTAGGGAAATATTAATCGAGTCAAAACCAAAAATCTATCTTGAGGTTGATGGAGAATCTCTTGGTCATACTCCGCTTCGTTTTAATATAATTCCTAAAAGCGTGAAGGTGATTGTGGAAGAGAGAAGGGAAAGTTAATTGGTTGAATGGTTAATTAGTTAATTAGTGGATTTTTTATAGACAACTTATTTATAACAATTTTAATAAATTAACAGGGAGCGTATATGCTAGATAAATTAAAATCGATTATTTCAAAGGTTGATGCAAATTATTCAGATATTCGTTATGAAACGAAGAAGGAGACAAAGATTATCTTTAATGGTGAAGAACTGAACCAGATTGGCTCTAATATTACCGATGGGTATGTTATAAGGATTCTCAAAAATGGTGGTTTATCCTCTATAGCCTTTACTAAAGAGGTTGATGCTGAAAAGGCCATAAGTAACGCTCTGGAAAATGCTACATTGATAGCCAGGAATGTTGAAAAACCTATCGAACTTGCAAAAACTGAGGTGATTAAGGATACCTTTTTGCCTGAGCTTAAAGAAGATCCTCGAATGATTTCGATCGATGAAAAACTCGAAATAACCCAAAAGTACAACGGTATTCCCCTAAAACATAATGGAATAAGTACAACTACTACTCAGTATCTTGAGGTTATTCGAGAGAAGTACTATGTCAATAATGAAGGAAGTGAAATAAGAGAGGATTTAATAACAACAAGGATATTCGGTACAATAATAAGCAAGGATGGAAATCTCATACAGAATGTGAGAGCAGGTGTTGGAGGTAGTAATGGTTTTGCTCTATTGAGAGATAAGGAAGAAGAATTTGAGAAGAAGACAAATATTGTACTTGACCTTCTGAAGGCAAATCCTGTAAAAGGTGGAGTATATAATGTTATCCTTAATCCCAGCATAGCAGGAGTATTTACTCATGAAGCATTTGGCCATTTTTCTGAGGCAGACCTTATTGAGGATAGTCCAACGATGAGAGAGAAGATGCAGCTTGGCGCAAAGCTTGGGAGCGATGCACTGAATATTATTGATGATCCAACAACGCCTGACCAGTTGGGATTTTACAAATACGATGACGAGGGTGTAAAGGCAAGATCAACTAAGCTCCTGGAATATGGTGTTCTTGTGGGACGGTTACATTCAAGAAGAACAGCAGCTTCCTTTGAAGAACATCTAACAGGTCACTGTGTTGCCGAAGATTACCGCTTTGCTCCAATAATAAGAATGGGAAATATATTTATCCAACCTGGAAGAAAAACCTTCGAAGAGCTTCTTGCGGAGCTTGATGATGGTTTGTATATACTGGATAGTAAGGGCGGTCAGACAAGTGGAGAAAACTTTACCTTTGGTGCTCAGTATGCATATATCGTTAAAGATGGGAAGTTGGGTAAAATGATTCGTGACATCAACATTTCGGGAAATCTATATAAAACCCTTCAAAATATAACCTTGATAGGAAATGACCTGGACCTTTGCAAGATAGGTGGATGTGGAAAGGGACAGCTAAACATCCGTTCCTGTCATGGTGCACCGCATATAATTATTAAAGATGTTATTATAGGAGGTATGTAATGGAAAAATTGATGGAAATTGCTAAAAAGGTAAGTGATAAAGTGGAAATTTATTCCCTGGAAAAAACAGAAAACGGAATTGTCTTTGAGAATGCAAAACTCAAGGATATTGATAGCAAGTTGCAATCGGGATTCAGCCTTAGAATAATTAAGGATGGAAAACTCGGTTTCGCATTCACCAAAAACTTGATCGACAGAGAGGAGTTCGTTCAAAATGCACTCGATTCTCTTAAGGGTGGCGTTGAAGCAAAATTTAACCTACCTTTAACAAAGGATTTACCCAAACTTCAAACATATGACCCTTCTATTGAGACTCTAACAAATACCGAAATAGTCGATGAATGCAATAGAATTTGTGATATACTTTCTCCCAAAACAAATGGTCAAATTAACCTGTATGCAGGTTCTGAAGTAGATAAAATACGACTTATAAACAGTAATGGTACTGACCTTTCTACAGAATCATCTTTTTACTATAACTATACTTCAATTATGTATCCCGGTGGTTATTCTTCAATTAGCAGAGTAGTAACCTATAAACATTTTGAGAAAACACCCGATGAGTGTCTGAATTATATTCTGAATACTTACAATCAGGCATCAAAAGAGGTGACTCCCAAGGGGGGGAAAATGAAGGTTCTCTTCCTACCGGAGACTCTTTATGTTCTAATGTGGAGGTTATGGTTTGCTACAAGTGGCAAAAGCCTTTACGAAAAACAGTCCCCGATTTCAGAAAGGTTGGGTAAGAAAATATTTGATAAAAAACTAACCATATATAATAATCCTTTGTATGATAGAATGCCCGGAGCAAGGAGTTTCGATGACGAAGGCAGTCCATGTCAACACTTTTTAATACTGGAAAACGGTGTATTGAAGAATTTTTATTATGACCTTAATTATTCGAATAAACTGAATAAAAAATCAACCGGCCATGGATTCAGGAGTGCTGCATGGGGAGGTGATTCTATTACGATTAAACCAACTCCTTTTCTTAGTCACCTCTATATAAAGCCCGGAGATAAATCATTCTCCGAACTTGTAAAATCAATTGATAGAGGAATTATTATTGCCGGTGCACTCGGAGCACATAGTGGTAATATTCCAAATGGCGATTTTTCAATTGGCCTTAATCCGGCTCTATATATAGAAAATGGAGAGATTGTAGGATATGTAAAGGACTCCATGGCGGCAGGAAATATTTATAAGGTAATGAAGAAAGTGATTGCTATTGAAGACACTTTTTATCCAGCCCATAGTGGAACATATCCTTCTATTCTGTTCGATAATGTAAGCGTATCCACAAAATCATGAAAAGAATAGGTTGAATGGGAAATGTTAAATGTTTAATGTTTAATGTGGTAGGAGTCCGTCGTTTGACGGACGAAAATTTGTAGGAGCCCCGCCTTAGCGGGGCGATAGAATAAGAGTTGATTAGTTAATTAGTTAATTTGTTGATTAGGTTAAATGATAAGTGTGATCGGTGCCTCGCCTATTGCGGGGCGATATGTAGGAGCGACTTCCTAGTCGCGATAGAAGAAATGTGAAATGTTAAGTGCGTAAGGTGAAATGTGTAATGTTAGATGTGAAATGTGTAATGTTAGATGTGGTAGTAGTCCGTCGTTTGATGGACGAAAATTTGTAGGAGCGACTTCCCAGTCGCGATATGCAGTTGAATGTTTAATGTTAGATGTTGAATGTGGTAGGAGCAACGTCCTCGTTGCGAAGAATGAAGAGCGAAAAGCGTAGTACGTCCCGATAGAATAGCTGCGAATTCTACGGGATAAATAAATCGTAGGGCGTAGGACGAGAAACGGGGAACCGGTGAATCGGGGAAGAGAAGATTGACAATTAAATATTGACTATTGAGGAACACAAATTGGAATGCAATCGTATCTACCTGTCGGTAGACAGGAATAGACAATCAAAAATAGTAAATTAATGGTATGTAGAGCAATGGAGAGATGAAAAAATAAATCAAGAAGAAAAGGCAAATGGAGAATGATTTTTGTTTTTTGATATTTGATTTTACAAGAGGGGAATATAATGGCTGAGATGAATGAGTCAAAAGAAGTGACCAAGAAAGAAATGGCTCCAAAAGATGAAAACCTATGGGGTATGTTATGTCATTTATTAGCACTTGCTGGTTGTGTTATCCCATTTGGTCATATTATTGGTCCACTGGTCATTTGGTTAATAAAGAAAGAGGAGTCATCTTTTGTCGATTATAATGGTAAAGAATCCCTAAACTTCCAGATATCTATGACTATCTATTTTATTATCTCGTCAATTCTTACCATGATAGTAATCGGCTTTTTTCTTTTAGTTGGTCTTGGTATATTTTGGTTGATAATGATAATTATGGCAAGTATGAAGGTTAATAAAGGCGAGGAGTACCGATATCCCATTACAATAAGATTTATCAAATAGGAAAGGTCTAAAATTATGTTAAATGTTAAATGTTTAATGTTGGATGTTAGATAAGATAAGAGTTGATTAGTTGAATAGTTAATTGGTTAATTAGGTATAATGAATATTATACCAGGAGGTTAAATGAAAACCTATAAAATCTTCTTCTACCTCCTCCCCACCCTCCTTCTAACAATCCCTTCCATTGCCGGTGAATGGAAAAGTTACATTGAATCAAACGGTATGCCATGTCAGGAAGTGTCAGCTCTGGCTGTTGATGGAAACACCCTCTGGGTAGGGACATACGGTATGTTCAATGTAGGTGGTAATGAAATACTATCTTTTGATATAGAAAAGGAAGAATGGACAAGTTATTCACCGGAAAAAGTTAAATGCGGTTTTGTCAACACTATTTGTGTGGACGATGATAAGGTATGGTTCGGTACAGACAGTGGATTTGTCTTATACTCAAAACCCACGCAGGAGTGGAAAATATATTCACCTGAAATGGGACTTCCTGGACCAAAAGTATATGAAATTGTTACTTATAGAGACTATTTATGGCTTGCAACATTCCGGGAAGAGGATTTTGAATATATTGGTTGTGGACTGACACGTTTCGATAAAATGAAAGAGGAATTCCGCACATTTACAATAGAAGATGGACTACCCAGTAATAACATTGGATGTATATATTTAAAAGACGAACTTTTATGGATAGGAACTGAGAATGGATTAATAAATTATAACCCTTGGTATGAACAGTTTGCACTTCATATTCCTAGTTTCCCGAATACTGACGATGTTATGTTACCTGGCGATCCTATAGATGAATTTATAACCTGCATGGCTTATGATAACGGTTTATACTGGTTTGGTACATATTTTCACATGCATTCATACTCTGAGAGGGATGATAAATGGACTGAATATTCAGACGGTCCTGCACCTGTTTTGGATATTCTTTTAACTAATAAAAGGGCTTGGGTCGTTTCGATGTGTCTTTTAATGATATATAACAGGATATCAAAAGAATGGCAGGAGGTTCCAATAAAATTCCTTTCTGAGAACCACCTTTCAGGATTAAATATTAAAGCAATCTGTGCATCCCCTGATTATCTCTGGGTTGGCACAGCAGATGGTGGACTTTCAAGATATACCTTCGACAAGGATGAGCAGCCTACATTTCAAGGTTTAAAAAGAGGGTTAATGATGTATCCTGAACTTGTATCAGGATATGAAAGACCTCGCACAACACTTCATACGTTGGTGCAATCAGTGTTGGATAGTAATGTTGAAGGTATATACGACTGTTTTACTGAACAGGCACTGATAGGCATGAAAGAAGCAATAGAAGAAAGAGAAACCAATGCAACTGATTTGTTTCTCTTATGGTTTGAAAGGGCATATCCTGATAGCTGGCAATATGTTCCCAATGATATGGCTTATGATATGTATAAAGAATTTCAACCCGTCCTCATTGAAAATAAATGGCTTTTTGATGTCAAACCTGAAGAAGATTATGAGGAAACAGAGGAGATAGAGGAGATGATAGAAGACTGACAATAGAGAAGTGAAGAGTGACGATTGAATATTGACTATTGAGGAACACAAATTGGAATGCAATCGTAAATAGACAATCGAAAATAGTAAATTAAAAGTAGGAGAAACGTCCTCGTTGCGATGTCTTTGTGCTTTTTGCTTTCGTGGCAGGAAAAGAATAAAATAAACCTTTGTGTCTTAGTTCCTTAGTGGCAAATATTATAAAGTATTTTTCGTGTCTTGGTGGCAATTAAAAGCAGGTAGAAATTATGAAAGAAAAGATTGGTTTTTGTGGATTAAAATGCAGTAAATGTCCCACATTCCTGCAAACCCATAAAGATTATGAACAATGTAATGGTTGTTTTTCAAAAGATGAACAGGTTTCACGGTATGCCAGAATTTGTGAAGTAAGGAAGTGTGCTATGATGAAGCTTATCAAAAATTGTGCTTATTGTAAAAATTACCCCTGCGAAATGTTGAATAAGATTATTGCCCATGCACCTAATACTAAAGATACTCTTGATAAAATCAGGAAAACCCTATAGATAAATTTTAATATTATAATACTATTCAAAATTCAAGTATAACACTATTTTTCAATTTATCCTTTATCATTTATCCTTATCATTATTAATTAGTTTATCCTTATCATCATTAATTAGTTATTTTTTATCCTTTATCTATTGTCTCATGTCCGATGTCTCAAGTTTCTAATCCATGATTAAAAATAAAGTAAAAGTTAGTAAATTTTTAAGTTTTATTCTAAGACACAAGCCTAAAGATTATGGCTTACATCTTGATAAACACGGCTTCACTAATTTTAATAAAGTATTGGATGTCCTCAAGAATAAATTTAGCGGAGTAAAAGAAGAGGATGTGAAATATATTGTAGATAATGACCCTAATAAGCGTTTTCAAATTAAAGGAGAAACTATTAGAGCACGATATGGGCACAGTGTAGAAGTAAAACCTATGGGAGACCACAGCAGGATTCCAGATGTTCTATACCATGGAACATCACCTCAGAATGCTAAATCAATCCTAAAGGAAGGACTAAAGCCTATAAAAAGAAAATTTGTCCATCTTTCTTCAAATGAAGACGACGCTTTGAGGGTTGGAAAAAGAAAAGCTTATTATCCTGTTATTTTGGCAATAGATTCCAAAAGTGCTGAAAGCGATGGTATAAGGTTCTGGAGAGAAGGAAGGATCTTTCTAACAAAAGAAATCCCATCTAAATACATAAGTCTATTTAAATAAGAAATAAACCTAATATTTTGACAGGATTGACAAGATTGACATGATATATATAAAATTTATATTGATAAAAAATTAAAAGACTTTTTTAGATACAGAGAATACGAATAAATCATGTATATCCTGTTCATCCCGTCTAAAAAATATTTGACAGGATTGACTGGATTTACAGGATAAATATAAATCTGAATTAAAGAAAAAGTAAAAGGATTTATTAATAAATAAAGAATATCAATCTTGTATATCCTGTTTATCCCGTCTAAAAAAATTGACAGGTTGGTGGCGGAAGCACCGATAGAATTCATAAGCTGGGGATGTACATTATACTACTCCAAAGGCAAGACACTACCTATATATCCACGCTTTGTAGGCATTACAGTGAACTTACTATATATTTCTATAAAGAGCTTGAAGAGAAGGGTGAAGACTATTTTAAGGAATCTCAACCATAAAAGTAGTTTTTATTATTAAGTTACTCTACTTCACTTCATAAATTCTTATGTACTATTACCGTTGGATGAGATAATTTTCAACACTTAAATGGAGGTGATATTGTGTTGAGCAATTATACAGCCAAGTATACAAAAATAAAATCTGGTTATATGGGACAGTTAGTTGACTGGCCGGAAGTTATAACCGAGGGAAAAACATTGGAAGAGTGCAGGGAAATGCTAAAAGATGCCTTGCACGAAATGATATTAACCTATCGAGAGCAGCATAAGGAAATTCCCAAATTCTGAACCATAGGAGATATATCATCCTAAGACACAATGACACTAAGACGTTAATGTTGATATGATGGAGATGTAATCATGTATATCCTGTTATCCCGTCTAAAAAAAGACAATCTTGACAGGATAAATATAAATCTGAATTAAAGAAAAAGTAAAAGGATTTATTAATAAATAAGAAAATATTCTTATCCAGTTAATCCTGTCTAAAAAATATTTGACAGGATTGACAAGATTGACAGGATAAAAGTTAAACTTTTCGTGTCTTAGTGCCTTCGTGGCAAAATAAATATTGAACAGGTCAAAAAAATAAAATCCAATTAACATCCACGAAAGACACTAAATACACGAAAAAAATTAATTTATGTTTTATCCTCTTGAGTACTTAATATAAATTATTTAGTAACTAATAAACATCCAATAATAAAATATGAACATTAATGAAAAACAAAAATTAAAAAGAGCACTTAGCTTCTATTTCAAGGAAATTCATATGATCTATACAGGTGGTAATTTTAGGGAAGAAAGCTTTTATTCAGATTTTAAAAAGCTCATAGAAGAAGTTGCTCCGCTTTTCCAAAATCAAACAGAAGCAAGTGTTCTTGTTCTGCCAAAAAAGACAGAAGTAGGAATACCTGATTTTCGTGTCGGTGAGAACGGCAAAATTGTTGGATATATTGAAGCCAAAACACCAGATACAAACCTTAGGGAAATTGAAAACTCAAATCAACTTAAAAGATATCAAGACTCTCTGCCAAATCTTATTCTAACTAACTTTTTGGAGTTCAGGCTTTATAGACAATTTAAGGAGAAAAACAGAATAGTTAGTAAATTAATTAGTAAAGTAGAAGTGGGTCGTCAACATACCTTACAAAGTTTAAGCCTCCCCCCCATTCCCGAAAAATTGGAATCATTCTATGAACTTTTAGAAAAATTCTTCTCCTTTTCCATCCCTGAGATTCAGAAGTCTTCTGCCCTCGCTATTGAACTCGCACAGCGGACCCGATTCCTTGAATCTATTCTGCAGGAGGAACTTACTCAAGAAAATGAAGAAGTAATAAGATTTTACAAGGCTTTTCAAGAAGAACTTATTGAAAGTCTGACAAAGGAAAGATTTGCCGACCTTTATGCACAAACCATCACCTATGGACTCTTTGCTGCAAAAATGAAGGTCAAGAATGGATTCAAGAGAGAAACTGCCTGGAAATTCATTCCTGAAAGCCTCCCTCTGCTTAAAGAAATATTTTATTCTATGACAGGACCTCACTTCCCTGAATCTTTGATTTGGATTGTAGATGATATAACTCAAGTACTTGAGAAGGCTGATACTGATTCTATTCTTAAAGAATTCAAGACTACTCGGTGGGATGAAGACCCGGTAATCCACTTCTATGAAACCTTCCTTGCAACCTATAATCCAAAGGAGAGAGAACGATTAGGAGTTTATTATACTCCACTTCCAGTTGTTTCTTATATTGTAAGGTCTATTCATAAACTACTGAAAGAGAAGTTTGGAAAACCTGAAGGGCTTGCAACAAGAGACGTTACTCTTCTTGACCCAGCTGCCGGAACTCTAACCTTTGTTGTGCAGGCAATAAAACAGGTTCAGAAGGAGTTGGAGGAAAGGAAAAAGGAAGGGCTCATTAAACCATACATAGAAGAACACATCCTACCTCATTTCCATGCCTTTGAGATTCTTGTTGCTCCTTATACAGTAGGTCATTTCAAGGTCTCTATGGTTTTGGAAGAGATGGGTTATAAGTTTAAAGAGGGTGAAAGATTTAAATTCTATCTGACAAATACCTTAGAAATGAAAGAACCAAAGCAGATAAGTTTCCTTATCGACCTTACGAAAGAAGGACAGGAGGCAAAAAAGATAAAGGATGAAATACCAATATTGGTGGTTTGTGGTAACCCTCCTTATTCAGTAAGTTCAGAAAATAAATCTATGTTTATTGAAGGTGCAAGAGTTCCTGAAAAAATAGACGAAAAGGGGAAAGTTTTAAGATATAAATATATACCAGGCTTGATGGATGATTATAAAGAGGATGTAAGAGATGAGCGGAATATCCAACCTCTGTCTGATGATTACATAAAATTCATTCGTTTTGCTCACTGGAAAATAGACCAGGCAGGCAAGGGAATATTAGGGTTTATCACAAATAACTCTTATCTTTCTGGAATAATACATCGTGGAATGAGGAAGAAACTTTTGGAGACCTTTGATGAGATTTTCATCCTTAATCTTCATGGTTCTTCAAGAATCGGCGAAAAAACACCAGAAGGTGGAAAAGATGAAAATGTATTTGATATTCAACAGGGTGTTGCTATTGCTTTATATGTGAAACACGAAGAATCAAAGAAAAATAAAAAGACTTATTATGCTGACCTCTGGGGACTGAGGAAGGAAGATAAGTATCCATATCTTTTAAATAACGATGTAAAAACTACCAAATGGCAAAAACTAAAGCCCGTTGAGCCTTACTACTTCTTTGTTCCTAAGGATTTCGCATTACAATCTGAGTATGAAAAGTTTTGGAAGGTTACGGATATTTTTAAGGAATGGTCAAGTGGAGTAAAAACCCATAGGGACCATTTTGTAGTAGGTTTTACTAAAGAAGAGATAATCCAGAAGATGAGAATATTTACCGGAAATCTTCCTGATGAATTAGTCATGGAAAGTCTAAAACTCAAAAACACTAGAGACTGGAATCTAACAAAAGCAAGAGAAGAAGCAAGGGAAGAAAAAATAGAAAATAAGATTTGCTCTTATGCCTATAGGGCTTTCGATAATAGAAAAATATGTTATAGTTCATACTTAATCGAGCAAGGGTGTGATAGGTGGAATTTAATGAAACATTTCATCATAAATAATCAGGATAATGTTGGATTGGTTACTACAAGGCAGCTAACCACTTATCATTTTAATCATTCGTTTGTCACAAATATAATAGGAGATATGTGTTTCATTTCCAACAAAGGGAGGGAATCTAACTACTTCTTTCCTCTTTATCTCTACAAACAAAGAGAATCTGAAAAGGGAAGTTCAGGTAGTAAAGTAATGATGCTTTTTGAACCCGGGGAAGATTATGAGATAAAAGAACCAAATTTCTCTCCCGCCTTTACAAAAGCATTGAATGATTGTTGCAAAAGAGAACTTTCACCAGAAGAAACCTTTTACTACATCTATGCTATCCTTTACTCCCCCACCTATCGCAAACGATATGAGGAGTTTCTCAAAATAGATTTTCCGAGGGTTCCATTACCCTCAAATTATGAGGTCTTTAAAGAGTTAAGTAATCTCGGAAAAGAACTTGTTGAGCTTCATTTGCTCAAGTCTTCTGCCCTTGACAAGACTAAGATTGGTTTTCCAAAAAGTGGTTCTAATACAGTAGAAAAGGTTTCCTACGATTGTCAGAATCAATGCGTCTACATAAACAAGGAACAATACTTTAAGGGTATATCAAAGGAAGTGTGGGAATATAGAATCGGAGCCTATCAGGTAATGCAAAAATATCTGAAGGACAGAAAAAAACGAAAACTTTCTCTTGATGAGATAAACCATTATATGAAAGTAGCAAAATCCATCCAATTAACAATTAAATTACAAGAAAAAATCGACAAAACTTATAAGAAAAACAAAATTTAAGTTGCCGTATCGTCTAAGAAAGTCTCTTATATTACAACCACACTTACCGGCAGGTAGGCGTCAGTTAAGTATGTCTTTATTTCTGTTGTACATCGAACAGTACTATATATAAGCAGTTTATGCGAAGTAGCGGTTTAAAATGAGTTTATGCCTATGGATATAGTAGCATTACCTTTCATTGTGCTTTTTGCAGTATCAGCAGTGATTGTTGCCGTAGTTTTAATTAACCTGAGAAAAAAACGGCATGAGTCAGCAGAAGAACAACGTCGTAAGGTAGTACAGGATGTAAATCAGAGTACAGAGGAAAAGAAACTGCAGCAACTTGAAGAAAAAAGATGTAAAACCAAAGAAGAACGTAAACACCGGGAAGAGGAAGCAAGACAGACAGATAAGAAGGAAGAGCGTAATCTTGTTGAAGAAGAACAGCAGAAACGAGAAGAAACATGTGGCAGTAGACGGCGTCCACCTCTCAAGAGAGGAGGAAGACCGCGTGGTACAACAAGACAGCGCGAGATAGAGCAAACTCCGGGAATAAAACCTCGCTCTCTGAAACCTGAAATCGTTTGTTGGAATGAGGGATGGAGATGGATTGTTGGAACAGAAGTGCCAGAAGAGTTGGATATCCTGAATGTAGCTCAAAATGAAGAATTGTTAGAACAGGATACCACAGATAAGTTACGTTACCGCTTAAAGCACGCCGAAGGCGCAGTTAAGGTTACTTTGACTGGAGAGGAGAAAGTTGTCCCGCTTGTGGGGACAGGAAGAAACTATTTTATTTTCAAAATGCGAAAAGATTGGAAAGGATTGGGACGATTAGTTAGGCACCCTACTACTGGCTATTACCTTGCTATAGTCCCGCAAGAATGGAAACGCGACGAAGAAGTATCGGATTCTGCCCGCTTCAATCCAGAAAGTGTCCAAGTGGACGGATATAAGGCACATTTCTTTTGCCAGGAACAGAACACGGTCATTGGCTTTATTACCGCGAATGGCGAACGAATTCGAGTGGAGTCTGGAGGTCCTCGCTTCCAACTTGTTGGAAGGGAAATAGGCGATGCCTCTGAGGATATGGGGCCCCTCTTTGGTGAGCAACTTCCTCGCATCCAAACGCTTAATGAAAAAGGATGGAGCGACGTTGGAGTAATCGTTGTGGGTGAAGAAGGAAGCGGTAGAAATAGGTGGCGGACGCAATCCGTCCCACAAGTGGGTGCTGAAGAACAGAAATTGCCTGAGGAAATAGCAAATCGGCGCGGCGGTTGGTGCTTCGTGCGGATTTACGATAACGACGATAATCTATTAGAAAGTATGGACTTCAGGTTTTTGACGGCCTTGAATGACATCCGCATGGAGAGCTCTGACTTTTTGCCAGGTCCAAACGGATATGATAATGTTACTGTTCAATTTCTTCACCAAACTGATTGCAAAGCTGAACTGATGGATGAGGATATACGGCATGCTCTGGAGATTCGAGGAGAGAGTGGCCAGACAATTGTGACCGTACCCCCTAAACCAGATTGCGATAAGAGCCACTGGATTTTGCGTGACGTTGATGCTGAGATCGAAGTCACGGTCTTGGTGGAAAGGATATGGTGGGCTTTCGGCATGATGGGAGTGACTCCTACCAATTGGGTGGACAAGCCCATTACCTTGTTTCGCAAAGACTTTACCGCCATTACTGGCAAGGCACTCTGGGTGAGACTTCCCCGTCCGCGCTTTGTAAGAAAGATTAATGTGGGTTTCGACCCCACAAGGAGCAGTTCTTATCAGGTAGAAGTGGAGAAAAAGGAGATTGCTATACCTTTGCGGGATTTCTGCGATACCAAAGAGATCGAAAATCGGCAAGAAGAAGCCAGAATGATGATATGGGTTCAGCCTGAAGGAGCGAAACCTGATGAAACCCTCGTTGTTAAAGTTCCCGCTGACCAACCTCCACCTATAAAACAGAAACAGCAAGTACAAAAAATCATTCTGAAAGAAGAAAAGGTTCGTTTACTTCGAGCAAATGTCAAATGTCAACGTGGTAAACGAAAAGGTAAGGGTTTTAGCAGAAAAGAGCTCACTAAGGCAGAAATAGCTATAGGGGATGTGAAACACTTGCATATTCCCTACGACAAACGAAGAAGAACATCACATTCATGGAATGTCGAAAGCTTAAAATATATAACTGAGGAGTGATGAGCATGCCGATGTTGGAGGATAGTCGGATAGATCCAATGAACTTAGCCAAACAGGTTGAAGAAAGGTACAGACGCTATCTTGAGACCACTTTTTACTTTAAAGATCCCGATCTACGGAAATCATTTCAGGAAGCACTTAGCATGGGTCACTTGAGCAAGGGCCCTTATCTTGAAGCTACTCCGGTGTTTAAACGCGGGAACAGGACGCGTGAACTCTTTCGAGAACTTTTCACTAATCCGCCGGATGAAGGATTCCTGAAGGCAGTGACCGTGCCAGGCAACATCCCCCTCTATGTGCATCAGGAGGAGGCTATACTGAAAGTATTCGGTGAGGCACACAATGTAGTCGTTGCTACAGGCACAGCCAGCGGGAAGACGGAAACCTTTCTTTATCCCATTCTCCTTCACCTGTATCGGGAATTTCAAACAGGGCAATTAGGGCCAGGAGTCCGTGCACTTATCCTCTACCCGATGAACGCCCTGGCTAATGATCAGCGGGACAAACTTGGAGAAATCAGTAAGCAGCTTCAAGAGGCAGGTTCACCATTTAGATTTACATTTGGTCAATATATCGGAGAAACCCCAGAGGATGAGAATGACTCACGACGCCACGCACGAGACCATATTACCAACCGACTTCCAGGAGAACTTGTCTTACGTAGGGAGATACGAGACAATCCACCTAAAATTCTTCTAACCAATTACTCTATGCTGGAATATCTACTCATTCGACCAGATGATAGTCCCCTTTTCGACAATGGACGTGCTAAGTGGTGGACTTTCCTTGTCTTGGATGAAGCCCACCAGTATCGAGGATCCAAGGGTATTGAAATGGGCATGCTCCTTCGGCGATTGAAAAGGAGGCTTAGAGAAGGCAGTTGCACTGAACCTTTCCGATGCATTGCCACCAGCGCAACCATCGCTGGAGGAGAGAGTGACAAAGACGCTGTGGCAAATTTTGCTTCCGAATTGTTTGGTGAAGAATTTCTGGAAGAGGACGTGATTTTAGGAAAAACTGAATCAATTCCCGATTTCGGCACAACAAGCCTGTCCCTTAAAAATTATCGAGCACTCCGACAAACACTTAATTCGTCTTCTACGCCCGACTTTAACGAGATTGCTCTTCGCCTTGAGTTAGCGATTCCTGAAAGTTCGGATGTAGCTAAAAAGGTTGGGTATATTCTTCAGCGTGACCAACGTTCAACCAAACTCCGCAAAGAAATTACAACGGCGCCCCGAGAGGTTGGGGAACTGGCTGACAAGGTATTTCCAGATTTGCCGGAAAAAGAGCGAGTGGGCGCTCTTTCCGAACTCGTTGAATTGCTGATACGGGAAAGGGATCCGTCATCAAATGCGCCGCTCCTTTCTGCACGTTACCATCTTTTTCTTCGGTCGCTCGAAGGTGCCTTCGTGTCTTACCTCCCTCAGAAGCGACTATTTCTCGAGCGACGTAGCCAATTTGAAGAAGGAGCAACCTTTGAGGTTGCCCTATGTCAAGAGTGCGGTCAGCACTACCTTGTTGGAAGATTCAGAGACGGAGCGTTGCAGGAAGCTATACGCGACCCCGGACACCCAGATTTTGGAGCGACCTTCTTTCGACCTATTGAGAAGGCTGTTGATGAGACTGATAGGGAAGAAGGCGACGGAGCTAAAAGGAAAATATTTCGACTATGTATTGAGTGTAGTGCAATGGTACAAGTCAATCGAAAACAAAGCGAACTAGTATGTGGGCACACGAATTCAATCCTCATTGAGCAACAGGAAGGTGCAAAAGAGAGAGAAGATCAAGTTCCAAGATGTAGTGCTTGTGGATACCGGGGCCCTGACCCTGTGCGGGAGGTGGTTCATGGCACCGACGGGCCTCATGCTGTGATTGCTACTACGCTCTTCCAGAGACTCCCACAAAAAAGAAAAAAAGTGCTTGCTTTTGCCGATGGGCGTCAGCAAGCTGCCTTCTTTGCCTGGTATCTCGAAAACTCGTATAAGGACATTCTGAGCCGCAATTTGGTTCTCAAAATAGCACGAAGTTTCTCGAAATATCCTGTGGATGGAATTAGCCTCGACACGCTTGCCGATAAAGCATTTCATGATTACCGAGATAGCTTCAAAGAGAAGGAATCCGATGATGAACCTAAGATTCGCAAGAATATCTGGCGTGCTCTCTACCGTGAATTCCTGACGGACGAACCGAGAATCTCCCTCGAGGGTGTTGGGCTCCTGCGATGGTATATTAAGTGGCCGGAGAAACTCAAGATCCCAGACATTTTCTTCTCTCCGCCTTGGTCCCTAAACGAAAAGGAAACACGAGAATTGATTTTTATTCTCTTAGACTTTATGAGAGCAGACAGAGCTGTAGAGTTACGGACAGCAGGCGATGTTTCGTTAACTTGGAAAGACCTTGGCATTCAAGCCTCACAGATGCGCGTCCGTTCGATCGAAAAAGGCAAACTGAGGTGGGGGGAACGAAAATGGAGCGGCAAAACAGGAAAACGGGCCCAGTTCCTTACTCAACTTTTGACGAAAAAAGGGTTGACGGAACAAAGGGCGATTGAGAAAGCTACAGAGGCTTTAATATATGTTTGGGAAGCCTTCAGGCAATGTGATGAATCGAGACTATCACAACATCGGTTTTTACTTTCCATTGACGATGCCCGCAGATTGAATCCCGATTGGTGGAGGGTTTTCCCAATACTAAACGACGATGTTCTTTACCAGTGTGATACATGCGCCCGTCTCCAATCTATTTATGTGGGTAGCGCTTGCACACGCCATAGATGTCCTGGAAGTGTTCAGGAGATTCGATCGAAGGAATTAGAAGCGAACCATTATCGGTTACTTTACAAAGACAACCTTCCGGGTGTATTAAGGGTGGAGGAACATACTGCGCAGATTGATAAAGAGAAAGCAAGAGAGTTTCAAAGGGAGTTTAAAGCAGGAAAGATACATGTTCTCAGTTCGTCCACGACTTTTGAGTTAGGCGTTGATCTTGGTGACTTAGATATCATCTTTTTGCGCAACGTTCCACCAGAGGCGTTCAACTATGCTCAGCGTGTAGGGCGAGCAGGGCGTCGAAGCGGTTTTCCAGGATTTGCGATTACGTTCTGTCGTCGTAATCCGCACGACCTATATCACTATACTAAACCCGATGAACGGATTCTCAAAGGAACTGTTCGACCACCGGTTATCAGCATAAGAAATGAGAAAATCATTACCCGCCATATTGCTGCAATGGCGCTGTCCTACTTTTTTAGAGACAGACACTTCCGCGACAGATTTCAGAATGTGGAGAAATTGTTCGGAGACCTGGAAAATCCTTCTGGAGCAAGCGAGTTCTCCAACTTCTTGCAACGACACAAGACCGAATTGGAAAAGTCCTTGAGGGGCATTGTTCCACCAGCAATGATAAATGAGGTAGGACTAAATGATGGAGGGTGGGTCGAACACATAGTGGGAGATAGTAGACGTTTCGCTCTCGCCGAAGCAGAGGTCTCAAGCGATTTTCAGGCCGTGAAAAAGCTCGAACGGGAGTCTGCTGCAAGGAGAGATTACCGCACTGCTGATTGGGCAAACAGAAGAGCGGAAACCATTGCCAGTGAAGATACTCTATCTTTTCTCTCTCGTAAGGTGATAATTCCAAAATACGGTTTTCCGGTGGATATAGTGGAATTGGATCCTCACAGAACTCAGCAAACCTCCGAATCTCTTGAGGTTCTCCTTCAAAGAGACCTTTCTATTGCCATTGCAGAATTCGCTCCCACCAGCAAACTCGTTGCCAATAAGAAAGAGTGGACCTCTTATGGAGTGAAGAAAGTAGCGGAGAGAGAATGGCGTCGTAAATTCTATCGGAGATGTTCTAAGCATAATTTATTCCTTTCTTGGAGTCCAGGACAGGTAGAACCTTCAGAGATGTGTTGTAGCTCTGCGGTCAATGGACAGTATCTTGTTCCGCAGTTTGGTTTCGTAACAAATCGTCAGAAGCCCAAAGAGCCAAGGGGCCGTTCGCCTCGGGTCTTCACCACCCGTCCGTACTTCATGAATTTGACTGGACCGGAGCCTGGTGACCTTGACTTCGGAGTCGTTCGCCTCACGAAGGCTTCGCCGGGTTTGATGGTCGTGCTATGTGAAGGCCGGAGAGGTAGAGGATTCTATATCTGCGGTCAGTGTGGGGCTGGCTTTCGCGAGCATAAAAATCAACATGAAACCCCTTATGGAGAAAACTGTTCTGGAACTCTTGAACATGTTTCCCTTGGACACGAGTTCGAGACCGATGTCCTTCAGCTTCGGTTTCTTCTTGGGCTACCCCAAAATGATATTGATGGTATATGGTTCGCATACTCTCTTGCCTATGCTCTGGTTGAGGGAGCGGCTGAGGTTTTGGAAGTTCCCTCTATCGACTTGAGCACAACGGTGGCCTATAGCAGCGATAGTGCCTTTCCTCCTATTATCCTCTACGATAATGTGCCAGGAGGAGCTGGACTTGTCGCTCGTCTTGAAGAGAAAGAGATACTCCGCGTCTGTTTAGAAGCTGCACTTGTGAGAGTCAACGGCAGTTGTGGTTGTGGTGAAAATGATAGTTGTTACGGTTGTCTTCGAAGTTATAGAAATCAGTTTGCACATCAGTACTTAAGACGTGGACCAGTCATGCACTATCTCAAAACACTGCTGGAGGAGTGGAAGAATAACGTATCGGGGTCAGCTACAAATATGTCTTTGTAGACCACTTACTTGATAATGTCTGCGTAATTCTTAACTTGTGGTAGTGGTTATAAGGGATTGGTGTATTAAACCATAATACAGAGTTCTTAGGAGCGGGTCTTCAAATTTCAGTTTGTATCAATTTGAGTGATGAGGGTCAGAAAGAATACAAAAAGCTAAAAAGAAAAAAATTAATTTCAGCACGGATATAAATGCATCATGTGAAATGTAGCGTGAAAAACAAGGAGAGGTAATGAATATTTTTAATTTGTTGAATCAAATTTGGGATGAGCATATTGTGTTGCCTGCTATTCAGAGGGACTTTATTTGGGAAGAAGAAAAGATAGAGAGGTTGCTCGATTCCATTATGAGGGATTATCCCATCGGGCTTGTACTTTTATGGGAAACTTACGAGGATATTCAATTTCGTCATTTTGAAAAAGAATATAAACAGGGTAATAGATTTTCGTTTAAGAATAATAATCGAAAGAAAAGACTAAAATTAGTATTAGATGGACAACAACGTCTTCAATCGCTATATATAGCACTTTATGGCAGTTATGAAAATAAAGAATTATATTTTGATATATTGAGTGGTGATAACACAGATGATTTTAAGGAAGAAAAATACAAATTTTATTTTGCTACACCAGAAGAAGTCAAAGAATGGAATAAAGAAACAGAAAATTCTATTGAAGCAGGAAAGCATGAAGAACTTGAATACTATGTTAAAGTTAGAGACCTCTTTTCTATGAGCGCAATTGAAAAAATAAAGTTTAAAAAAAAGATTGCAAAAAGGCTGAGACTATTAGAAAAAGATGAGGTTAGACTAGAAACCAACCTTGCAATTTTAGATGAAAGATTCACAAAGGATGACAATATTTTAAAGGTTTCTATATTAGATGAAGATAAACCCAGCAATAGTCAGGAGCGGAAAAAAGAAGCTGATATTTTAGAAGCTTTTGTAAGAATTAACCGTGAAGGAACTCCTCTAAGTCGCTCCGACTTAATATTTAGTATGCTGAAATTAGAGTGGAAAAAATCTGCCGAGGCGTTACCTGAATTCGTATTCAAAATAAACCAAGGGAATTCTCTTGAATTAGATAATGATTTTGTTATTCGTTGCCTTTTTGCCGTCTCAAATTTGGGAACAAAATTTGATATAGATCTTCTTAGAAAAAAATCTAATATCAAACAAATAAAATATAACTTCGATAAATGCTGCAATTCAATTAAGTCAACTGTAGATTTTGTGCAAAACCATTGTTGGTGCTCAAGTAGTAAAGTTTTGGGTGGATATTACAATTTTATTCCGTTTGTATATTATTTATTTTATGCAAAAGGTCACCAAATGCCAAACAATCAGATAGAAAATGCGAGAAAATCTTTATATTTATTTGGATTTGCAAGACCATTTTCAAGATATGCCGATAGTAGGTTATGGAAATTTATTAAGGAGGAATTAAAGTCTTTAGAAGATGAAAATTTTCCATATAGACGTGCTGTTTGGTGGATACAATATTGGGAAGATATTGATGAATTCGGTGAGGATTTATTACAGAGAAATCCCCTTCTTGTTCACCATCTAGTTCAAAAATTATCAGGAGCAAAAACCAAATACAGGAAGAATCTGCCAGAAATGGATCATATATTTCCACGATCCACCTTGAGGGAAAAAGCATTTAATGAAGCTGAGATAAACCATTTTGCCAATTTCTGGATTTTGGAGAAATATAAAAATCAAAACAAAACTAATATACACCCTAAAGATTACTTTGAAGATATGAGCACTTCAGAACTCTCCAAGATTTTTATTAAAAAAGATTTATTTAATTATGGACGTTATAGGACTTTTATTAGGAGAAGATCAGATAATATTATCAACTATATTAAGAAGAAGTTAAAATATAAAGAAAGAGATTTTATTTTTGAAGAAAAGTAACAAGGTTGTTTCTCTCTTTTTGACCGTAGTTGGCTAGAAAGGTTGCGGATTTGTATAGTACAAAACGAAACTATCGGGGGCAAATTTTTAGATTACACCTAAAAGGCGGGTTTCTCCCCCACTCTTTGCGTAAGTAAACTTTTTAACTTCTACCTAATTTATAAATAAGTTATATGTTATCAGCTCAACAGAATCTGATGGAACTTAACGCTCTGGGAGGGTTATAATGGCTAAACCAGCAAAGGTATTTCTTTTAACTAAAAATGGTGGGCTTTCGGTGATGGAAGAAAGTTTTTACGACAGCGAAGACATACTTCAGGAGTTTCTCGCCAGGTATCCAGATCTTCTGGGTGGTGATCAAATCAACCCAGATGACCCTCGACATTGGCTGCTTATCCGCCGTGAAATAGGTATACCGGGCGAAGAAGACACAGGAGATCGCTGGAGTCTTGATCACCTATTTGTTGACCAGGAAGGGATTCCTACTTTTGTAGAATGCAAGCGTTCATCGGACACGAGAGCCCGCAGGCAAGTCGTTGCACAAATGCTGGATTATGCAGCGAACGCAACGCAATATTGGCCGACAGAAAAACTTCGCCAATCTGCTGCTGAAACTGCCCAGAAGGCTGGTAATGAGCTCGACAGTGTCATTCTCTCATTCCTTGAGGAAGAGAATCCAGAGGTGATTGATACCTTCTGGCAAAATGTTGAACAAAACTTGAGGATGGGCCGGATTCGTTTGATTTTTGTCAGCGACTCTATACCAAGGGAATTAAAACGCATTATTGAGTTCCTTAATGAACAGATGGAACTAACTGAGGTTCTTGCTGTTGAAATCAAACAATTTAAAAGTGGTGACGATAGGGTAATGGTGCCGCGTGTGATAGGTATGACAGAAGCCGCTCGCCAAGTCAAGAGGCCGTATCAGAGACGGAGTATACCTTGGACAATTGAAGAATTCGAAAGGGAAATAAAAGAAGATCCTACAGGTGAGTTAATCCGAAAAATACTTGACCTAGGTCGTGACTGGGAGCGAGAGAAGATTTTGATGCTCGAAGGGCAAAAAAGTCATGAACCAGCTATTATCCTTAGGGTTGGCAAGGACAATCTTATTACTTTATACTCCGGTGGAACAGCAAGAATTTACTATGAGTTCTGGCACTTGCCTGAAGACGTCACACAACAACTTCAATCAGAGCTTTCTAGATATTTGGGTAACTCCAAAGAAATTTTTAAAGCACAGCCTAACATCGTGCCACTGCTTTTGCAATATGATTCAAAATTAGTGAAATTTAAACCCTGGCTCGAAAAAATTGTATCTGAAATAAAGAAGAAGCAAGCAAGGGAGAGTTCTGAATAAGGCACAACTGTTTGACATAAAGTTTAAAAGTCTAAAGGTCTAAAAGTCCAAAAGGTGGGAGGGTCTCAGGGTCGATTCTTCAGATTTCAGTTTGTATCAATTAGATGGTGAAGGTTTGAAAAGGGAATAACACAAAAAAAGCGAGGGGGTCTATGAAACTCAATAATTTGATTCAGGGTATAATTTGCTCAATTCTTGCAGGAACTTTAATTTATGGTGTCATAAATGTAAGACTACACCATAACTACTATCGTATTTCCATGAGACCTTATGTTATACAATATCCAAGAAGAGGGATAGAAATACATAATGGGTATATTCGATATACAACCAATTTGACAAACAAAGGGAAAACACCAGCATATAGAGTGGAATCTTATTCCACGTTTACATTTTGTGATATTTTCCTATTGTTATGCTCATCGAGTTGCTGCATGAACCATTGGAGCCCCCCAAAAGTATTGTATTTCAAGGTGAGACATCGTTTGGGTTTCCACATAAAATCTCGGTCCCCAAGGGCAACAGACAAGCGACAAAATCTGAAATAATACAAGCTATAAAGGAAAGGAAATTGAACATATATATTCATACCTATGTTGAATTTGTAGATATTAATAAAGAGGAATATTTCCTTAGATCTTCTTATTTATTGGAGAATTTCAAAGAATCTGAGGGAGCTTACGATTGTGATTGGTCTATGGTAGATGTATTAGAAGAACCAGTAACAATTGAGGATTTAAATGATTAATGCAGAAATAAAAAAATTATTTTTTAGAAGGAAATCAGGGTCAAGTCTTAATATTAGACATAGGTGACAAGAATAAAGAAAAAAGTATAAAGGAGCAGGGTTGAGTTGATTAGTTAATTAGATTAGGGATTTGAAGTTATGTTCAAGTATTGGACCATAGTAGTTTAATTATGATACGAACTAAGAATTACTTCCCATTCAATATCTGTGTTATATTATTAACTTTTACCTTTCTTATTTCTTCCTCATATGCCAATGAAGATATCGAACTTCCTCGAAAACAATATAATTGGTTATACATTGGTACGGGGAGGATAATGTACAACTCCGAAATCAGATTTAGTATTGATGCTGGGTTTTCCGTACTACATGGGACAACATTGATAACTCTTCGTGACTACGGATATTATTACTTTAACGGCAATGAAGAGTCCCTTGCCCTTTTTGAGCCATATGAAGCATATATAGAAATTGACCTCTTATATGGTCACTGTAATAAAACTCAAGACTACATTGCAGCAATTTCTACTGGTCTTGGTTTTGTATTGGGAAAGTTTGGCGATTTTGAATTCAAAACTATTGGCTTGCCCATAGTAGCCCAATTTTTCTGGACTCCAACCGGTCTGCTTGGAATTGGTATCAGTTTATTCGTAAACCTTAATCCGAAAAAAATCTATTCAGACATATCAATATGTGCACAGATTGGGATACTCAGGTGATTTTACTAAGCACTTGAAAGGATAAAGTTGAAAGGAGGAAAAAATAGTTAATTAGTTTATTAGGGAATTAATACTATATCAAGGGAGGATGGATGAGAGATAAAGATAAAACTCACAAAAGGCGTAAGGAACGAATGCCTAACCTGGGATTTAAACTAATGTCCATAACATTTAAAATACACGACATTCTCTTTCCGCCTAACTTTAATAAACACATGAGTGCCTTTAATATCAAAAAAGGCTCAACTGTGATAGATTATGGATGCGGACCTGGACGTTATTTGAACTATGTAAGTGATGTAGTAGGAGAAAATGGAAGAGTTTATGCAGTAGATATACATGAATTAGCAATTAAGGCTGTAAAAGCTAAAATCAAAAAACATAACTTAAAAAACGTAATACCAATTTTAGCAAATAGATATTCCTGTAATTTAAACGATAACATCTCAGACCTGATATACGTTTTAGATACATTTCACATGATTGAAGAACCAACTTCATTTCTTAAAGAATTACATCGTTTACTGAAAAAATATGGAACTTTAATAATTGATGACGGTCATCAACCCCGTAATAAGACTAAAGAGAAAATATTACAATCACAAGTATGGGAAATTGTGGATGAATCAAAAGATCATTTAAAATGTATTCCCATTAGAGTACTGAGTAGAGGATAACAGTAAGCACTAAGCTGTAGGCAGTAAGCACTAAATAGTTAAAACGTAAAGTAAAAGGATAAAGGATAAAATTAAGGTTGAAAAGTCAAAAAGACAAAATTTAATTACAAAAGAGCTTATATAGTTAATGATTTGGGCTCATCAACTCAGGAGGTAAGATTCTATGAAGCAAACTGGAATAGTTTATCATAAAGATTATCTTAAACATGAACAAAGTCCTATGCATCCTGAAAGTAAAGCAAGGCTTATATCAACTCTGGATTTTTTTACCAAAAAGGGGTTATTCGATAATCCAAAGAT
This sequence comes from Caldifarciminota bacterium, assembly GCA_023129165.1. GTDB lineage: Bacteria > Hydrothermota > UBA3073 > UBA3073 > UBA3073 > JAGMCL01. The sequence goes on from JAGMCL010000080.1 coordinate 28,545, forward strand.
AAAACTTATTGAACCCACTCTCGCCTCTTTAAAAGACATACTTGCTGTTCATCATCAGAGATATATAGAGTTTTTAAAGGAAGAAAGCGAAACAGGTGGCGTTATCGATCCTGACACAACCATTCCTGCAGGACTTTTTGATATTGCACTACTTGCAGCAGGAGGAGCTATAAAGGCTGCGCAAGCTATTATAAAAAAAGAAGTTAATAATGCATTTGCAATGATACGTCCACCAGGTCATCACGCAAAACCTCATACTGGTGGTGGATTTTGCTACCTTAATAACATTGCTATAGCTGTAAGATGGCTGCAACGCAATGGATTCAGAAAAATACTTATTATTGATTGGGATGCACACCATGGAAATGGAACCCAGGAAGTATTCTATGAAGACGATAGTGTTCTTTTTATCTCTCTCCATCAAGTACCTTTATATCCAGGTACGGGCTATCCTAATGAAGTAGGAAAAGGTAATGGTGAAGGTTACACTGTAAATGTTCCACTACCCCCAGGAGCAAGTGACAAATGTTATATGCTGGTCTTTGACGAAATAATTAAACCTCTAACAGAAGAGTTTAAACCTGAATTTATTGCAGTTTCAACTGGATTTGACAATCACTTTACCGATCTATTAACTTCTCTTGCAATTACTGCAAAGGGTTATACTGAAATGATGAGTGAAGCTGTAAAGCTTGCAGAAAAGTTATGTGAAGGAAGAATTTTTGCTGTTCTTGAAGGAGGATACAGCATTACAAAAGGACTGCCTTACTCAATGTTAGGAATTGTTGTTGCAATGGCTGGATTGGATATTCTAATAGAAGAACCAGAAAATTATATGGATGAGCTTATATTGGTGAAAAGAGATGGTGCATATGAGATTGTAAAAAAGTATATTGATACTGTAAAAAAAATACATTCTCAATACTGGAAATGTTTTTAGATAAAAAATTAGTTAATTAGTTGAATAGTTAATTAGTTGAATAGTTGATTGGTTGAATAGTTGATTAGTTGAATAGTTGATTAATGGGGGTAATAGATATGGCATTTAAAGTAGCTTTTCTTGCTCATGCCCCTGATGCGGAGCCAGAGAAACATAGGTGTCTTGTTGAAACATCAAAATACAAACTCTTTGTAGTACTTGTAAAAAACCAATCTCAAGCAATTGAAGTTTGTAAAAAACTTGTTAAAGAAGAGGGTATACACTCAATACTTCTCTGCCCGGGATTTACACATAGAGATATAGCAGATATAGCTGAAGCAGTTGGAAAGAACGTTGCTGTAGCCGTAGCCAGAGGAGACGGCCCAAGCAGCAGAGTTTCAAAGGAGATAATGAAAAAAGAAGGTTGGTTTAAGGAATTGAATCAAAATTAAGGAGGAAGGGAAAAGTAAGCAGTGATGCAGTAAGCACTATTTGAGAAACGATGAAACTGAGAAACGGGGAGAGGGAGAGTAGTAAGTTCTTGATAAACTAAGAATTGACTATTGACGATTGATTTATCCCGTTGAGTGCGAATTCTACTCCATCGGGACGATTGACTATTGACAAATGACTGATGACTTAATTACTTAATGAACTCAATAAACCGTGTAAACGCAATTAACCCATTAACCAAATCCAGGAGGTGAGAATTATGATTAGAAAAGCATTCATCCTGATTACTATACTGGGACTCTGTTGCATGATGATTATCCTTACAACAGAAAGTATATATGCTCAGGAGCAAACAGGTGTTGTGGAAAATTTAAGAATTCCTGACCCTGACCATGTGCAAATGCTTACCACTGAAGATGGTTCAACACTAATGGGTCGAATTGTAGAGATTCAAGAGGAGGAAATACAGTTTGAAACGGAACTTGGAGTGATGATTATTTCTATCTCAAAAATAAAAAAGATAAAGGAAATTCCTGTATCTGCAATGAAAGAAGGTAAATACTGGTTCCCAAACCCAAATGCTACAAGATTGTACTTCGCATCAACTGGACGCTGCCTAAAAAGAGGAGAAGGATATTTTGCAAACTACTATCTCTTCTTCCCAATGTTTGCCCGTGGGGTTACAGATAATTTTACAATTGCTGGTGGGATGTCCCTTTTTCCCTGGATCGGTATAGATAAACAACTGCTCTATTTCGCCCCAAAAGTAGGATTGATTTCAAGAAATAATTTTGCACTTTCCACAGGTATCTTACTTATAAAGCTCCCCCTTTGGGACGAAGATGTCAGCCCATTTGTAGGTATTCTTTACGGAGTTGGGACCTTCGGAGGACTTGACGGTAGCTTTACGGCGGGATTGGGTTATGGTTTTCAGGGGAGTAATCTAGCAGACATGCCTATGGTAATGTTAGGTGGCGAGGTAAGAACTTCACGGAATATTGCATTTGTAACAGAGAACTGGATTATCCCGGGTGTAGATCAACCGCTTGTTTCTTATGGATTACGATTCTTTGGTGAATCAATAAGTGTAGATCTCGCTTTACTTAATACGATAGGTAAAGGTACGTTCTTTCCCGGTATGCCATATATAGATTTTATCTACAATTTCTGATAAGAAGTGATTTGTTATTAGTTTACTAGTTAATTAGTTGAATAGTTTATTAGTTTATTAGTTGAATCGTTGAATAGTTTATTAGTTGAATAGTTAATTAGTTGAATCGTTGATTGGAAATTGATGAATGTCTTTTTTACATTTGACTTTTAACATTTGCCATATCTATTGACCCTATGATCCCATGACTTATTATAATGTGTAGACTTTTAGGAAAAATAGCAGATAATACAACAGATGTCGTATTTCCATTTTTCAATGCTGATAGACCATTTAAAAGTTTTATAAAAGAACATTCCCACGGTTGGGGTATTGGATGGTATAAGAATGGTATTCCTGAAATTTTCAAAGAAGGCTTAAGCGAGAAAGGAAGTGCTGATTATTATGAGTTTAATAAGGTTAAAGAAGTAAAATCGAAGATTATCATTGCACACCTGAGGAAGATAAAAAGTGAATATAAATTCAATAAAAATTCACAACCTTTCAGGTATAAAAACTGGTTATTTGCTCATAATGGTGGTATAAACAAAGAGCGAGTTTTCAATATTCTCGAAGAAAGATGTAGAAAATTAATAACAAGTGGAACCTATTTAGATTCTTATACTGACTCGGAATTATACTTTTTAATGATTATGCAGGAGTTAGATAAAAGAGGAAACATACTAAATGCAATTAAAGAAACAATAAATAAGGTTAAAATGTTTGGAGATTATACTGGATTAAACTTTATTCTGTCAGATGGGGAAAAATTATATGCCTTTCGCGATGCAAGCCGCAAGCATGATTACTATTCCTTATTTTATCTTAAACAAGATGTAAATCAAATAAACGATAGTGAAAAGGCTGTCTTAATATGTTCAGAAAAACTTACTTTCAACAAACATTGGGAAGAAATAAAGCTTGGTAGCTTGATTATAATTGAACCTGATTTAAGTATACAGCAGAAGAGGATAGATGAAATGGATGATGTTTAATGGGATAATAGTTGATTAGTTAATTAGTTGATTAGTTGATTAGGTCATTGTTGAATGTTTAATGTGTAATGTTAGATGTTTAATGTAGGATGTGATGGTAGGAGCAACCTCCTGGTTGCGAAAAATAGATAGTAGCCTCGCCTATTGCAGGGCAAAAAGGGAAGAGACAAGAGCGAAAGTCATCGGTTATCAGTAAATAAAAAAAACTTTGTGCCTTTCCGTTAGCTAACGGACTTGGTGGCATTAGAAGAAATGTTAAATGTGAAATGTTAATTAGTTGAATAGTTAATTAGTTGAATAGTTGATTATGAAACGACGCTAAGACTCAATGATACTAAGACTTGATTTATCAGCCCAACAAACTGAGTAACTGTGTAAACTCAATAAACCGTGTAAACTCAACAAACTCTATGACTCTATGACTCAATGACTTATAAACAATACAATTGGGAGGCTCTATTATGTTTAAATTGGGTAAAGTAATCTTCCGTGAGGTTCAGAGATTTCGACAGGTATGGTTATGGACTATTATCTTATTTATAGCAGGTGTTGCATGGTATGGATTTATACAGCAACTTATTATAAAAATACCATTTGGTAATCATCCAACACCAAATATTGTGATGATTATTACCTGGATTATTGCTGGTATGGGTTTGCCAGCACTTTTCTGTTCAACCAGACTTATAACAGAAGTTCGCACTGATGGATTGTATATTCACTATTTACCCTTTCACTTCTCCCCTCGTAGAATACCATTTAATGAAATAAAAAGCTTTAAAGTACGAACCTATAGCCCTCTTATGGAATATGGTGGCTGGGGAATCCGTATTGGTTTGAGAGGTCAGGCATATAATGTGAGTGGTAATCGAGGTGTACAATTGGTGCTTTTTAATGGAAAGCGAATACTTATCGGTTCACAAAAAGCGGAAGAACTTGCCAGGGCAATCGATACAGCTATGGGAAAGAGCAATGTTTAATGTTGAATGTTAAATTTATAATGTTAGATGTTGAATGTTAAATGTTACCGAAATGTTACAGGTAAAGAGATTTATCTTTTAATCTGAGTAATCCTTAACCTATTAAATGTATAATGTAGTTAAATATCTAAGTAATCAGGTATAATGAATATTATACCAGGGAGACTTTTGTGAAAAAGATTGGTATTGTTGGTGGGTTAGGACCTGAATCAACGATTGATTATTATCGTTTGATCCTCAATTCATATCGAAAAGAAAAAACTGAAAAAGAATGTCCTGAAATCATAATTTATAGCCTTAATTTTAATAAAGTTTTTAAAATAATGGAAACCATGCAATGGGATAAATTGAAAGATTTACTTGTGGATGCAGTAAAGTCAATTTCAAAGGCTGGTGCTGACTTCGCACTTATCGCTTCTAATACACCCCATATACTGTTTGAACAGGTTAAAGCCCTCTCCCCTATACCGATGTTGAGCATTGTTGAGGAGAAATGTAAGGTAATTGGATGTCTTAGTTTAAAAAAAGTTGGTCTATTTGGCACACAGATTACAATGCAGTCAGATTACTATCAAAAGGTGTTTTCAATGAGTTCGGTATAACCTTTTTTAATACTTCAAAAATACATGCCGAGAGTGCAGTGAAATACTGCCTATCTTAAACATTTATTACCCTTAAAAAATTATACAGGAGTGACACCATTTATGGTGTTATATAAATGACAGCATTTTTACTGCTGTAAAGACTTATCATCGTCTTTTATAACAGCCTGAAGACTGTCACTCCTTCTTGTGCTCCCAGGACTCCAGCATATGAGATTGCTTTGCTGTCTGTCATTGCGAGTCCGTCGTTTGACGGACGTGGCAATCTCATTTTCAATATCACAATTTATAACAGTCTAAAGACTGTCACTCCTTTTATAACAGCCTGAAGACTGTCACTCCTTCTTGTGCTCCCAGGACTCCAGCATATGAGATTGCTTCGCTATCCGTCAAGAAGTACGACGGACTCGCAATGACATAGAAGGATGTGTCTTGTAGATAAGAATAAATCTGAAACCTTTTCTAAAATCTGTCGTATAATTAATTGAATACTTAGAAGATCATTGAAACTTAAATAATTAAAAGGTAGTGTCAAATAGAATATAAAAGAATATGAAAAACCACAGAGGTCATTCACCCCGTTAGATAGTATCCCATTAGATAGCGAGCATCTTACGGGACAAGAACATCTAACAGGGCAAGGAGTAAATTTAATTCTCTGTGGTTCCCCTGTTAAATAAGGTACAAGGAGTGATTATTTGTACTTAATTAAATAACTATTTAACAGGGTGAATCTGTGGTGAGATTTTTGACAATACTAACAAAAAAAGGGAGGAGAGATGATAGGAATAATCGGAATAATAACTGTAGTTATGCAGATATCAGTTCCCACAAACAATTATGTGGAAAGAGATCAGATTCCATTTGCAGGATGGATGCCCGAGATAGTCGTTACTGCTCAAAGAGACTATAGTGAGGATTATGATTCTATTCCTTATATTGGTATGATGCCTGAAATAGTGGTTACAGCACCAAGATACTATGGTGAAGAGAATAAATCTGTTACTGATAACGATAGTTTGATTATAACAAACAAGTCTGCTAATATTACGCCTTCATCTATAGAAGAAGGTAAGAAACTCTAAATCTAATATCTGTTCTTGCACTCTATTAACTCAGGTAAAGCCCCCATGAAAATACTCAAGGGGGCTTTTATCTTTAAAAATCCGATTAATCCGCTTAATCCGTTGAACAAATCCGTTTAATCCGCTCAATCCACTGATAAAATCTGCTGACTTTTTTGCTTGACAAAGTTAATTTTTAGAGTTATAATCAGAGGTTAAATTACTACTGTATATATTATAAAGAAATTAAATCGAAATAGACATTGAGGAAGATACTTAAAAATAGATAAAGGATTTAAAAACAGATATCAACTACTAATGACCTATTATTATGAGACCTGTTATTAGATTTTTGGAAGATAAACTAATAGAAAGGATAATTACTGAAGCAAGAGATATACTCTGCAAACTGGGTGTTGAAATACATAATAAAGATATTCTATCCGTGCTCTCTGACTATGGTGCTATGGTTAATTTAGACAAATATCATGTCTTCTTTACTGAGGATATAATAGATATGGCTTTACAAACCATACCTGAATCATTTAAACTTTTTGACGTACTTGGTAACAAAACACATAATTTTTCAAAACAAAACGTATATTTTACTCCAGGTTCGGCTGCACTGAATATATTAGATTCTAAAACAAAAAAAATACGTAGACCAACCACGAACGATTATATAAACTATACCAAGGTTATAAGCCAGCTTGAAAACATTGCATCTCAAAGCACTGCATTTATACCAGCAGATGTGCATGAAAAGGTTTCTGACAGCTATCGGCTTTATTTAAGTCTATTGTTTTGTGAAAAGCCTGTCATTACTGGAACTTTCACTATTGAATCATTTAATGTAATGAAAGATTTTCAACTGGCCATTCGTGGAACAAAAGATGAGTTGAAAGAAAAACCACTTACGATATTCTCCTGTTGCCCCACATCACCACTTAAGTGGAGTGATGTCACATCACAAAATACAGTAGATTGTGCCTTATACTCAATACCGATTGAGTTCATATCCATGCCCTTATCTGGATTTATCGCACCTGTTACCCTGGTTGGAACACTGATTCAACATACAGCCGAGACTTTAAGTGGTATTGTTATTAGCCAACTTAGCAATCCAGGAACTCCTGTTCTTTATGGTGGTTCACCTTCAATATTTGATATTCGGTATGAAACAACTCCAATGGGTGCTGTGGAAACACAGATGATTGATTGTGCATACAACGAAATTGGAAAATATTTGGGCATACCAACGCAGGCATACATTTCGCTTAGCGATTCGAAGCAACTTGATGCCCAGGCCGGTCTTGAATCATCAATGGGTGCAACGCTGGCTGTACTGTCAGGTATCAACAACATATCAGGTCCTGGTATGCTTGATTTTGAGAGTTGTCAAAGCCTTGAGAAGCTAATTTTAGATAATGAAATCTGTGGAATGGTCCTCCGTTTAATCAAAGGCATCAAACCCAAAGAAGATTTCCCTGCTATTCCAAGGTTTCAGGAACTTCTTGCCGAGAAGCACCTGTTAATATCAAAACATACACGTCGCTATCTCAAGGAAGAACAATACTTTCCAGGACCAGTAATTGACCGAGCAAATAGAGACAGATGGCAGGAGGATGGAGGTTTAAGCCTTTATAACCGTGCATTCGGAGAGGTTGAAAGACTAATAAATGAATACAAACCATCAAGGTTGAGCAGTGGTATTAAAAAGGAGTTAAGAAAACTTATGGAAAATGAGGCAAAACGTTATGGAATGGAAAAGCTTCCATCGTACAACAAAGTTAAATAAATGGATATACTAAATAAAATATCGGAAAATTTACAAGATGGAAACATTGAAATGGTATCAGAACTTACAAAGCAGGCAATAAAAGAAAAGATACCACCCAAGGAGATACTTGACAATGGTTTGATTGATGGTATGAATATAATAGGAGAAAAGTTCAAAATACACGAAATATTCATACCAGATGTTCTTTTGGCTGCAAAGTCAATGTATGCAGGGATGAATGAATTAAAACCTCTTCTTATCAAGGCAGGAATCCCTGCAATTGGGAAGATTGTTATTGGTACTATCCAGGGAGACCTCCATGACATTGGCAAAAATCTCGTCGCTATTATGCTAAAAGGAGCAGGATTTGAGGTAATTGACCTTGGTAATGATGTTCCACCCGAAAAATTTATAGAGACTGCCAAAAGGGAAAATGCCGACGTTATTGGTATGTCTGCTTTACTAACAACAACTATGACAGCTATGAAGAAGGTTATAGACCTTTTAAAAGAGCAGGGTTTGTCTGATAAAATAAAGGTTATAATTGGTGGCGCCCCCACCTCAGAGGAGTTTGCACGACAAATTGGTGCAGACGCATATTGTTATGATGCAGCAAGTGCGGTTGAGTGCGTAAAAGGTTTGATAGCAACTGAATCTAAGTGATAGTTATTAGAAAGAATAATTAATGTAATTTATCAATATAATATTTATAAATCAAGATGAAACCAATACTTGAAAGATTAAAAAATGGTGAGGTTTTCGTTTCTGATGGAGCAATCGGTACATTGTTATTAGAGAGGGGGCTCAATGAAGGCGAACCTCCTGAAGCCTTTAATATTTCACATCCAGAGATCATTGAAGAGATTGCCCACCTTTATCTTGAAGCTGGAGCAGATATAATACAAACCAACACCTTTGGTGCATCACCATTAAAGCTTTCACATTATTCACTTCAGGATAGAACCGAGGAGATAAATAGAAAGGCAGTCCAATGTGTTAGAAACGCCGTGAAGGATTCTGTCTATATTTCTGCCTCTTGCGGTCCAACCAATAGACTATTAAAACCTTACGGTGATATAGATCCTGAAGATATATACAAGGCTTTTGAAAGACAGATAAGAGCACAAATAGAAGCAGGTGTAGACATAATATGTATAGAAACAATGACTGATTTGAATGAGATAATACTTGCGGTTAAAGCAGCAAAAACGGTATCAACAAAAATCCCGGTCATAGCTACCATGACATTTGAGAATACACAGAGAGGTTTTTACACTATTATGGGAACAAATATAGAAAAGGCAGTTGAAGGTCTCGAATTAGCAGGTGCAGATATAATAGGCTCTAATTGTGGGAATGGTATAGAAATCATGATTAAAATAGCAAAATTTTTTAAAAAATATACTAACCTACCTGTAATTATCCAATCTAATGCAGGTATACCAGAGGTTCATGACGGCAAAATTACATACCCTGATACACCAGATTTTATGGCAGAAAAGGCTAAAGAACTTATTGCATCTGGTGTTTCTATAATCGGAGGCTGTTGTGGAACAACTCCCGAACATATAAAAGCCATCCGAAAATTATTTGATTCATTGATGTTTACGATATAATCTCCCTGGCTTATTTATTATTATATACTCCATTCAATATATATAGACCTTTTTCTATCAGGATTTGTAAAACATTTTGTACGAATTAAATTCATTTCTGCATGCTGCACTACCAAGGTTATGCCTGCCCCGCCAAGGCGGGGCACTCCGTAAAAAATTCACGAAAAAGGATGAGATTGCCGCGTCCTGATTATTATCAGGACTCGCAATGACAGATACCGAATGATGTTCTATTAATGGTAGCCACAGGCTTCGGGGCACCACGCCAAAGGCGGGGTCGTGCGATTGACAGATACAAACAATTGTCATTGCGAGGAGACCGTAAGGTTGACGAAGCAATCTCATTATCACATTTCTACTATGATTAAAATTAATAATATATGTTTAGGTTACGCGAAAAAGGTACTCTTTAATAATATTAATTTGCTGATTACTGAAAAAAGTAGAACTGGTTTAGTAGGAGATAATGGAACAGGTAAAACTACCTTGCTCAGAGCAATCCTTGGTGACGTAATTCTTGATTCTGGAACTATCACAATCTCAGGAAAATATAGAAGTATAGGGTATCTCCCTCAAGACCTTGTTGAACTCGAGTCTATTAATATAATCGATTATCTTGAAAAGAAAAGCGGAATTTTAAAAATTAAGCAATCCATAGAAAACTATATGGAAAAATTATCAACCTGTGTTCCATCAACAGAAAAGTATGATAACATATTAAAGAGATACGAAACTGCAGTAGAATTATTCAATATGAAGGATGGTTATTCATTTGAGGCAAATACTAAAAAAATATTAAGTGGATTGGGTTTCAAGGATGAGGATTTCTTTAAGAATTGCTCTGAGTTTTCCGGTGGATGGAAGATGAGAATCTTTCTTGCAGGTCTTTTGCTTTCAAAACCAGACATACTGCTCTTAGATGAGCCTACCAATCATCTTGATACTGAGAGTATGGAATGGGTAGAACATTATCTCAAGGACTACTATGGAACGATCATAGCGATTTCTCATGATAGAGTTTTTTTAGATAAAATCGTTACTCAAATAATAGAGCTTGCCAACGGTAAAATAACAACATATAAAGGAAACTATTCATTTTATCTCAAAGAAAAATCAAGAAGAATTGAAGCATTTAAAAAACAGATGAAGCTACAGGATAGTGAAATTAAAAGAATTCAGACCTTCATTGATAGATTTAGATATAAAGCCTCAAAAGCCAAACAGGTACAGAGTAGAATTAAGATGCTGGAAAAACTCGACCTTGTTGAACTCGATAAAGGGATGAAGAGGGTAAATATAAAATTCCCTGAATGTAAAAGGAGTGGTTATGAAGTTTTAACTGTAAAAAATATATCTAAAACTTACGGGGATTTAGTTGTTTTTGATGAGATTAATTTCTCTGTTCATAGAGGTGACAGAATTGCATTTGTAGGAGTTAATGGAGCAGGTAAATCTACACTGGCAAGACTTCTTAGTAAAATTGAAAAGCCTACATCAGGAGAAGTAAAATACGGGATAAATGTTAAAAGTGCTTCATTCTCACAGGAAAGTTCAAATAATCTCAATTATTACAAAACGATCTGGGAGGAGCTTAATTCTATTACTACTAAAAGTACTGAACTTGAAATAAGAGGTCTACTGGGTGCATTTCTTTTTTCTGGTGAGGACATTCATAAAAAGATTGGAATATTATCTGGGGGTGAAAAATCAAGGTTGGCGCTGCTCAAGATATTACTTCAAGACTCAAACTTTTTAATACTTGATGAGCCTACAAATCATCTTGATATTAAAACGAAAGAGATTTTTCAAAACGCCTTACTCAATTATACAGGTACTGTAGTGATTGTATCACATGATAGATACTTTCTGGATAATCTTGTTAATAGAATAATCGAAATAAAAGACAAAACCTTTTGTGAGTATCATGGCAATTATTCATACTTCATTGAAAAAAGGGCAAAAAAAGAAGCAATGAATAATGTAAACGCAGTTTGCGAAGTTACTACTGACAAAACAAACAAGAAAGCACCCGGTTTTAAAACTAAGGAACAAAAGAGACAGGAAGCAGAAAAAAGAAACCAGCTTTATAGACTCAAGAAAGACCTTAGCAAAAAATTAGAATTAACTGAAGAAAAGATTAATGAACTTGAGAATATTAGAGAAAAATATGAAATTTTACTATGTAGTTGCAATATAATGAATAACCCCACAAATCTTAAAACATTAGGTAAAGATATAAAGCTTACAACGAGTAAATTAGAAAAGTTATACTCAGAATGGGACAGACTGCTTATTGTGCTTGCTGAAATTGATAATGAGAAAAAGAGGAATTTAATTTCTACATAGACAAGCGCTCTGTTAATTAACGTGTGTCGGGTTCTTGAAAGGCTCTTGATAGTCGCAGCGGACTCCTTACTGCTGTAACTAAAGGAGATTGGATAGAGCTTTATTTTCCGGCAGTTTTAATAAGTTAATATTATAGAATAACTTATAGACTATCATTAAACTTATTTCAAGTAATAGCTAAATTTTTTTCTTGACAGAATTAATTTTTTAGGTTATATTATATGTTAAGCAACATATAGAATTTCAATGGAAAATATGCACATATTTTAACTATAGTGAAATCAAAAATTAACTACGAGAAAAAAGATACTGTGAAAAATAATATGAAAGGATATTAAATCAAAAATGTAGGGGTTCGATTTATCGAACCCGCAAAAGAAACGGGTCGGATGAATCCGACCCCTACAAGAATCAGGAAGAGACAAGCAAAAAGTAGATAACCGATTTTAAAATTGTAGGTTAGAAGAAAATAGGCAAAAGTTTTTTGCACACTACCAGAAAAAAGGAAAGGAGGTCATATGAGAGGGTTGAAATACCTAATTATTTTTATGGTGTTTCTAACAGGATGTGCCTCAAACGTAAAATTCATACAGACTGATGAGTATTACGAACCAGCACCAAAGCCTGATGATACTGAAATCATATTCAGTCATAACAAGGTTATTAAGCCTCATACTGTTATCGGCGTTATAGTAGCAGAGCTTGACAAACACGCCCGTCGGCCTCAACTGGATGCTCTTTTGATTAAAAAATGCCGTGAAATTGGTGCTGATGGAGTAATGCTGGTAGAATATGATACTGATAGAGAGATTTACCTTGAGACACATCACACTGTTGTAGGACGAGGTCCATGGCGTAGACATGTTGTGGGAACTCGTCCAGTTATGGAAGTAAAAAAGACATCCACTGGAATAGCATTTATCTTCGATTAAGATGGCGGTTATATCTTTTCTAAATTTCATAACCATACTAACATGGGAGAGTGTATGTCTAAGCTCTGTATCTTTATTATGGTGTTACTACTACCACTTATTCTTCTTGCCGGCGAGGATACATCAATGAAGTGGATAGTCAGCGAACTTACTGATTATGTCGAATTTCTTGAAGAACTTCTTGATCAGGAGATCGTTCACATGCAGGCTGATATCATTACTACCGATGGTATTTCCTTTACTCGTACTCTTCATCAAGGATGGACGTATGGAATCATGGCTTTCTCTGATGAAAGAATCGAAGACCTCGATATAATACTTTACATAGATGACGATGGAGAGTGGATAGAGGTTGATAGGGATGATGAAGTAGATAACTACCCTAGCGTTATAATCGAGCCTTCAGAGACAGAGGTTTACCTGATAGAGTTAGACCCTTACATATTTAGTGAAGATTATGAAGCTGCTCATTACGGTATGGTTATATATCATGAGCTACCTGAATAAAATTGAAGTAAAAGACTTATTAATGCCATTTTCTTCGAAGATTACCGGCGGACTTTTTAAAAGTTCGCCGGTTTTTTTCTTGACAATAGAGAATTTTAGAGTTATAATAATTCCAAAATATAGAGTTACAACATCAAATAACAACAAAACTACTTTTCTATTTACTTGAGAATATATAATTTATAGCCAAATTATGCATTTTAAGAGGCATGAAGGGGTAGAAACAGTAAGAACGGTATAAAACCTATGTTATAATCATCTGAAACAATGCAAAAAGCGCTGAATTGGCGAAACGGTGAATTTACGATTTACGATTGAAGAAAGGATAATGACAAGGAAAAAGTGAATTATTACGAATTTCTAAATAAACCAAACAAACTTAATGAACTCAATAAACACAATAAACTCAGTTATTTAATCCCTTAACAGGAGGATTTGTAATGATTGGCTTCATAACCATAGCAGTTTTATTGTTTAGTTCACCACAGGATGAAGTTACACATCTCCAGTGGGGAGGTCCACCTGGTACAAGACCGGGGACATATAGAGAGTGGATTGCTGCTCATCCATACAAAGATTTTTCATTCAATCTTAAAAGACGTGTAGACAGTAATGGCAGGGAAGGTACAGTAGTAATCTTCTCTGAAGAACAAATAGCCTCTTCCCTATCAGGTGAGATAAATCAGCTTATGACCAATCTACAACAAGAGGGTTATACAGTGCTGAGTTATGAGATATCTGGTGGTTTACCCGATAGTCTTCGTTCATTTCTGCAAACACTATACTATACGGAAAATATCGAGGGAGCACTTTTTATTGGGAACCTTCCAATAGCATGGTATCAGATAGAGGATGATTTCAATGAGTACGGATATACAGAATGGCCAATAGATTTATTTTATATGGACCTTGATGGTAACTGGGCAGATGACCTGAAATATCAGTTTGGGACCCTTTTGCCAGGACAGGACAGTATCTATGATGGACATACTGGTAATGTATCTCCAGAAATATATATAGGTAGGCTCATTCCGACTGGTATTGGTGACGACACACTTCTTATTAAGAATTATTTATCTAAAGATAACAACTATCGTCATAACAGTATAGCTTTACAAAAAAGAGCAATTGCCTATGTTGATGATGACTGGTATTATTGGGCTCCAGGGTGGGCTTCTGATGTCTCTTTACTTTATGACGATATATTACTTATTTCTGACTCCAATACTACCAGGGCAAGCGACTATAGAGTAAGGCTTGATACAGTAAGGGCATGGGTATCCCTCTTTGCTCATTCGTGGCCAGGTGGTCATCAATTTTACTATAACAACCATAACAGTGTTGATTATTATTGGTCCACGGAATATACAACTCAAGACCCTCCTGCCAATTTCTACAACCATTTCGCTTGTTCATTTTCACGCTATACTGACTATGGATATGGAGGAGGAAGGTCAATATTCAATCAAAGTTATGGTGTTGGTGAGATCGGTTCTACAAAAACCGGAAGTATGCTCTCATTCAACTACTTTTATCTACCCCTTTCACAGGAAAAAACAATGGGTGAAGCCTTCAGAGATTGGTTTGCTCATATAGCACAGGGAGGTTTTTCATTTAATGAACTATGTTGGCATTATGGAATGACACTCCTTGGTGACCCTTTTCTAAAACCAAGTGGACATAATCTACAACCACCTATTTGCACGCTAACCGTTGCTGATGCCTGTGCTCCTCCGAATTCAACTAACAATATTATCAGAATCAAACTTAACAATCCCGTGGTTATAGTAGAGATTGAGTTTGTTTTAAAATTTGATGGTTCATTAATCACAGTTAACAACGTTGCTCCCACAACTCGTACAAACTTTATGGCTATCGAGTATACAAACTGGAATGATTCATTAAAGGTAACTATGAATGGTTTAATATCCAGAGATTCTCTCATTCCAGGAGAAGGTCCCATTCTGGATGTACTATTCGATGTTAACAGTGGTACGGTTTTAGGTGATAGTACACCAATAAATCTTGAAGACTGTGTCGTTAAAGGAATAGATTCACTACACGTCGATTGTATGATAGTTGACGGCTGGTTATATTTCATTCCTATCCCCCTCCTCCCCACTCTTATCAGTCCTGATAGTGGTTTAATTCTAAGCGATAACACACCACTGTTTCGCTGGACAAATGAAGCATATGCCACCAATTACTGGTTACAGGTAGATACAGATACATTCTTCAGCTCACTTGCAGTAGATGATTCTACAATCATTCCCCCACTATATATTCTAACCAGTCCACTAAATGACAATCCCTATTACTGGCGTGTATGCAGTGGGAGTAGGTGCGGTGAATGGTCAGACTGGTCTTTACCATTTGATTTTACCATTGATACTCGACCACCTGTTATAGAATCGACTACTGTGTGGCATGATACGATTTATTCTGGACCATTCCCTATTTATACATATGTAAGTGATATAAATGGTGTAGACAGTGTCATCTTATATTATATAACCGACATCGACACTAACTGGACATATTTTCACATGAACCAATTGGATGAAAATCACTATTCTGCTGAAATACCAGAGCAGGATTCTGGATATATAAAAATAAGTTATTACTTACTTGCATACGATGTGGCAACCTATCCAAACCATTCTACTGATCCCATCAATGCACCCGACAACTGCTATGAGTTTTATATTGGAATTCTGGGTGCTTCAGAGAACTATCAACCAACTGACTTCTTCCTTGGACAAAACTATCCTAATCCTTTTATAGAAAAAACAACTATACCCTTTTCTTTGCCAACCGATTCAAAGGTACAAATAGAGATTTATAATGTGATGGGTAAAAAGGTTAAGACACTGGTAGGTAAATACTTTAAAGCAGGTTGTCACAATATAGATTGGTATGGAATTGGTGAGTTTAGTGAAAGGTTACCAGCAGGCATTTATTTCTACCAGATAAGTGCGGGTAAATATGAGGATGTGAAAAAAGGGTATATTATACGTTAAAGCAATATGTAGTGGTTGTTTTACCTTCATTTCTTTTACTTGCCCCGTGGAATAGATAGTATTATGTTTGGGGAACTCCTTGCAATATGTTTTATTCCACAGGGCGGGCCC
The DNA here is from genome assembly GCA_023129165.1 of Caldifarciminota bacterium. GTDB lineage: Bacteria > Hydrothermota > UBA3073 > UBA3073 > UBA3073 > JAGMCL01. The sequence goes on from JAGMCL010000080.1 coordinate 45,020, forward strand.
AAAAGAAACGAAGCAAAGAAAATGCACCCCAGTGTTTTTCTTTACGGCAGATTGACTACAACTTATGGCTAATTTCCAGAACTCG
>JAGMCL010000081.1 GCA_023129165.1 Caldifarciminota bacterium
ATTATTGAAAAGGTTCTTAAGGAGGTTCCTGTTAATGAAAATAAGACAGCGAAAAAACTTATTGATAAATGGCTGCGAACTCATAAAACAAGGGACGAAAAGGTCAAAAGGAGGCTTTTAAATTTTCTTGTTCAGAGAGGAATATCCTGGGATACTATATCAGAACTACGGAATTACATTAAAACCATTATATCTGAAGCAGATTGATTATAATGGCATAATTGCAATCTCTTTAGATCCCTGTTGAATGAAAATCTTTGTAATGTGGTGTTTTTTTGTTTATATCTGAGTAATTAGGTATAATGAACATTATACCAGGAGGAACTATGTCTATACTCAAAAAACTGATGATAGTGCTCTGCGGCATCTCTATCATAATCTCTCCTGTTTTCTGTCAGGAAGATGAACCTCAGATGTCCCTGGAAGAGGCACTAAGGGCTATGGAAGTAGTTGGAGAATGGATGCAGATATGGGTTATATGGGCGTATACGGTGCCACTGCTTGAGTACAGCGATTATCTATATGAAGATGAATTGGTTACAGGAGAGGATTGTAGTAAATTAGATGATGCAGTGGTTAATATTGCTGAGGTTGTACAGAATGTGCTTCCAAATGTTGGTGATGCAATGCTGCAGACCGAAGGTCTTGCTTCTATTGCTGCTATAATAGACTGGGCGAAGTATCAAAAACAATACCACCTGACAGGAGATATAGGATACAAAGAGAAGGCAGAGCAGGCAGAGGCTGAAATGGAAAAGCATAATGATAAAATCGATGAATATCTTGGTTCGTTTTAAGAATAACAGCCGGTTATCATATAATCTCTATACGGGGTAGGGTTCAAAACTCTACCCCGTATTTCTTTCGCCATAACTCAAATACTATTAATGTCCAGAGTTTCCTTGCATAACCCCTATCCATTCCCGCACGTTTGATTATCTCTTCCACGAATTTATAGTTAAACCTACTTTTCCCAAGGATAGATTGGCACACACTAAGAAAACTTTCGTCAAACCACTCTTCAAAGGGTGATAGAAATCCATGCTTTCTACGTCTTAATATCTCACCAGGAAGAATATCCTTATATGCAAAATTAAGTATATATTTTGTGTTAAACCGTTTAATTTTCAGGTTTTTATTAATACCCCTACAATATGAAACAAGTTTATGGTCCAAAAACGGCACCCTGCCCTCTATCGAGTTTGCCATAGTCATCCGATCAAGCTTCTGTAGCACATCATCAGGAAGCCATCTTTCAAGGTCAAAGCGGAAAAGGGATTCTATACCCTTTCCAGAGATTTCGAGCTCGGTTAAATTTTCGTTATATAACCTCTTCTTCTCGTCCTCTGAAAATATTGAAAGCCAGCTAATGTTCTTCTTGAGATTATCCCTCTCCTGCATAAACAACTTTTCAAGGTATATACTTTGTCTTTTACCTAAAAAAGGCAAAATAACCTTAGAGGTTATTTTGAAAAACCCCTTATCACCAAACTTCTCAGATAGTATGGCAAGCAAATACCTTGGATATCCTGCAAAGTTCTCATCTCCACCCTCACCTGTGAGAACTACCTTGACTTCCTCAGATGCAAGTTTTGATATAAGATAGGTTGTTATTAGTGCCTCATCTGCTATTGGCTCATCAACAAATTCCATAACTTTATATAGATGTTCTTCTATCCCAGAATCAATCTGTATATCCCTATGCTCGGTATTGAATCTTTCAGATACTATTTTAGCATACCCTCTTTCATCGTATTCCTTTGACTTAAACCCCACGGTAAAGGTCTTCAAGCGAGACTTATATTTACTAGCAACAGCAGTTATGATTGCCGAGTCAAGCCCACCAGAAAGTAGGATGCCTAACGGAACATCAGCCTGCAATCTTGCCTTTACTGAATTTTCTATACGGGTTCTAATATTCTCAGCCACATCAGATATATCCTGGTTTTCTTTATTATTTCCTTCCACCCTTTTATCAAGACTCCAGTATTTCTCAATCCTGAGTTTTCCATCCTTCCAGATTGCAAAATGTCCCTGTGGGAGTCTTTTTACACCCTTAAGCATTGCATGTGGAGAGATTACGTATCCAAGCGTAAGGTAAGATGAAAAGGCAAAAAGGTCTATTTCTTTTCTGTTCAACTGTGGAATTAGTGCCTTCAATTCTGATGCAAAGGCAAAAGCTCCGTCATCTGTATAATAGAGAGGTTTTATACCCATTCTATCTCTTGCAAGCAGTAACTTTCTCTCACTTTTATCCCATAAAGCAAACGCAAACATACCATTTAGTCTATTTAAACATTTCGAACCCAATTCTTCATATAGATGCACTATTACCTCTGTATCACTATCTGTATAAAATCTATGCCTGGATTTCAGTTCTTTTCGCAGTTCTTTATAGTTATAAATCTCTCCGTTAAAAACTATACAAATGTCTCTATTTTCATTAAAAATAGGTTGGTCTCCTGTTTCAAGGTCTATTATAGCAAGTCTACTGTGACCAAGTGATATGTTATCATCCTCATAATATCCCTCACCATCAGGACCACGATGAGCCATTGAGGTATTCATTCTTTTGATAGCCTCTTTAGAGGATGGAATTATGCCGCATATACCACACATAGGTTTTTTTATAGTATTGAGTCCCGATTGAATAGTTGCACATTCAACGGGATAAATAGCGAGTAGTGAGTAGATAAGGATAAAAAAGGGTAGCCACAAGCTTCAGCTTGCGCACATAAAATGTCTTACGCTCTTAGCTTTACGGTTATCCACAGGTTCTATATTTACCAACGAATAATTACTAATAGTTCGTATCTTAGTTATCCATCTCCTATACTTCGATTTCTTTGTCCCATTCTCCAGAGATTTACAAGTTCTTCAGGTATAAGGTCTTCTGCTCTCTTTTTCCCAAGTTCTCCTTTTGCTCCCACAATATTTTTGAGCATTTTTCTCCTTGAGGCAAAACAGGTCTTAATAAAAGAGAAAAAACTTTTATAATCGTCTATTTGATACCTTGGATTAGATAGAATTTCTATCCTCACTACAAGGGAAGAGACCTTTGGTCTTGGATAGAAGAAAGAAGGTGGGATGGGGAAAAGTATCTCTGTATTGCAAAAACATTGATACATAATTGATAGTAGTCCATGCTGCTTTTTATCCTTCTGGGCTATCAATCTCTGAGCAACCTCCCGTTGGAGTGTAAGAACAGCATACGAAAACAATTCCCGGTTCTCTAACAAAAGATAAAGGAACTTTTTTGAAATGGAGTATGGAAGGTTAGAGATGAGTTTTAATCTTAATCCTGATGAGAGTTCTTTTATATCCTGCTTAAGGATATCACCCTCGTAAATAATGATATTTTTACTATTCTTGAACTTATCACCTATTAACCGAACTAAATCCCTATCCTTTTCAACTACAATAACCTTTCCTGCCTGCTCAACAAGGAACTGTGTGAGAATGCCTGTCCCGGGACCTATCTCAAGAACAGTATCTTCCTTTGTAAGAGACAATGCCCCCACAATCTTCTTGGCTATCCCTTTGCTCTTTAAGAAGGATTGAGAGAGAAATTTTTTGGGGCACATATAAAAAGCTCCTTCAGCTAACTTCCAATATATACGTAATCATATATTAGAATCTATCGTACTATTATACCCCAATTTTCGTTGATTGTCAATACTTTTTCTTACCTCTGCTCCTCTACGGGTCATGTTAAGAGATAATTACTTGAAATAGGGGATAAGTTATGCTAAAATAAAGGTATACTCTGAAACCCGAGAATATATTTCTTATTTCTGGGCCTGACCCCAATTTCTATTTTTTGCTTGACTTTTTTAACTTTTTATGTTAGAATATATGCGGGGCCCGTAGCTCAGTTGGTTAGAGCAGCTGACTCATAATCAGCGGGTCGGGGGTTCGAGTCCCTCCGGGCCCATTTTTAGGACGCAGATTCACCCTGTTAAATAATTACAAGAGTATACGTTAGAAATCGCTAATAACCGACTATTTAACAGGGTAAACGCAGATTATCAAGATTTTTTATTTTCATTTTTCTTCTATTATCAAAAGCCTTACTTCTAATTTCTAGCATAACTTTATCATCCACCAATAAGTCAGCATTATATTCTCCTACAATTTCTCCATTATCGTAATACACCTTTATAGGAGCTTGTGCTATAACAGGAATTCCTTCTTTCTTAAACTCTATAGAATATTTCTATAATTCCCGAGGTTAAGTTCTTGTATTTGAAATTATTATCCTGCATATCTGCGTCCTAAATAGAGTTGGAGTTTAAGGTGTGATTACCACCTTAATCGCCTTTCCCCCCTTTACTACCAGCTCAAATCCTTTCTTTATCTCATCCAGTGGAAGTACGTGAGTTATCATATCCTTAACATTAATTTTCCCTGTTTTTATAAGTTCTATAGCTTCCATATTATCCTCACGAACAGCAGCATAGGTAGTTGTTATTGTTACCAATTTGTTCCAGATATCGAAAAGATGGAACGGGATCTTAACTCCAGGTTCAGTCATTGCAAAAAATAGAATCCATCCTCCACCGTCAACTGAATTCATTCCCTGTTCAATTGCAGATATTGCTGCAGTACAGATTATAACACGATCAGCAAGCCTACCATTGTTGGCTTCACATACCTTCTTCTGTATATCCTCTCTGGCATCTATCACTACATCCGCCCCAAAAGTTCTGGCAGCCTTAAGTCGATGCTCGTTTATATCTGTTGCTATAATCCTATCTGCTCCCTTATTGCGTGCAAGTTGTATGTGTAGAAGCCCGGATAGACCGCTTCCTATTACCAGTACAGTATCTCCTTTACCTATTCTTGCCACTCTCTGACCCCTAACCACGCATCCAAGGGGTTCTACAAATGTTCCATCCTCATCTGAAATCTCATCTGGCAAGAGGTAAACACCCTTTTCAACATTTATTTTTGGCACCCTTATATATTCAGCAAATCCTCCCGGGAAAAAATTAGTCGAGCGAAGTGTTTTACATACACTATGATAACCTCTCTTGCAATACCAGCACTCGCCACAGGGAACGTGATGGGTAACAAATACCCTGTCACCTTCCTTATATGTCTTAACATCCTTTCCAACTTTAACTATTTCTCCTGTAACCTCATGTCCCAAGACACGTGGCGCCTTCTTTATCCTGTACCACTCCATAACATCACTGCCGCAGATGCCACATGCTTTCATTTTGACAAGTATCTCTCCTTCACCTATTTCAGGAACAGTCATTTCTTCCACTCTTACATCATCGTTCCTGTAATACATACCAACTTTCATAATACACTCCACTTTTTAAAAGTATAATATCAACCGCAGATTCACCCCGCACTTATATATGTTGCGGGGGAGCCACGGAGATTTTTATATGTCCTTAACTAGGCTTTGCGAAATATCGCAGGCCCCCACGAGGATTATAGCATATAAAAGGAGATTTGTCAAGGGAAAAAGGGGGTCAGGCTAAGAGATAAGAGATAGATTGTGAGATTGTTCTACAACTTTGGTCTATCTATAATATCATTTAATTCCTCTTTTATTAATTTCCTTTTTTATTGGTTGATAAAATTTTAATGCTTTAATTACTTCCCCGTTTCTCACTTTCATTCCTTAATGCTTGTTTTGTTACTCCAGTAGGTTATTCCACATTAGCTAAAACTTATTCAGATGCAATAGTATATATTCATACCTCCTCTTATACTCCTTTAATTTATCCAAAAACCTCTCTTTATCTTTATCAAAAAGAAATACAGATTCACTCCTATTACAATTAAATATCACATGGTAAAAAGCTCCTTCATATTCTATCCACGGTTTCCTGGGAATGTCTTCATTATATCACGACTCTTACTTAATATTCAATATAATGTAATTATCTCTTATCTCTTAGCCTGACCCCCATTACGGTTTTTTCTTGACAAAGTATGAAATTTAGAGTAAAATATACAATCTATGAAAAGGCTTTTTTACATAATACCACTCCTCATTCTTTTTATCTCTCTTATATTCTGGGGAGTAAGAAGGGGAGAATTCGGCGAGACACTACAAAACGCATCCATCCTCTGTCTGTCCTGCATAGGCATTGAATGAGATAAATACTTTAAACCAAAATGAGAAGAATAATCCAGATCTTATCCCTTATTATCAATAACAGTTTCCTGGCTGCCCTATGGAAGAGAACAATATACCAGGGTTCTACAAAATCCATATGCGTTCCTTTACTCAACTGCTATGCCTGCCCCCTTGCAACAACCTCGTGTCCTATAGGAACTCTTCAACATTTTATCGTAACAAAGGCAATTTCCCTATACGTGATAGGAGTATTTGGAACTATCGGTATAATTCTCGGTAAATGGACCTGTGGTTGGCTCTGTCCGTTTGGTCTTCTTCAGGAGCTCCTGTATAAAATAAAGAGTCGAAAGATAATAATGAAAAGGCTATTCAACCTATCTAAATACTTAGTACTTATTTTTATGGTTATTCTTATCCCTTTCTTTACCCTTGAAACTTGGTTCTGCAAGCTTTGTCCTCAGGGGACACTTGGGGGTGGTCTGCCAATTGCCTTTGGCTTCCTTGGTGAATATCTACAGTCTCAGATACTAACATCGTCTCTATTTTATCTAAAGCTTTTTATATTATTATCAGTTATTGTCCTCTCAATATTTATAAAAAGAATTTTCTGCAGGACAATGTGCCCGCTTGGAGCAATTCTTGGTCTTTTTAACCCCATAAGTCTCTTAAAGCTTAAAGTTATCGATTCAAAATGCAACAAATGTAACATATGTATGACTGTATGTCCTGTAGATATAAAAATATATGAGAGTCCTAATTCACCTGAATGTATAAGATGCATGGAATGTAAGAAAGTATGCAAGAGAAATGCTATAGAATGGAGCTGGAGGTAAATAATTTATCTCTTTATCATACCCTTGAATGCGGACAGGCATTCAGATGGGATAAACTACACGATGGCTCGTATTTCGGAATTGTTGGTAAAAATGCCTTTCTGATATACCAGAAAAGAGAAAGGTTAGAAATTATTTCGACAATTGAAGACTCAATTAACTGGGCAAAAATTTATTTTGCTCTCGATATCGACCTTGAGAGAATTCTTCGCAAAATAGATACCGATGAGTATATACACACGGCAATCAAATCATGCAGCGGTCTTCGGATTTTACGACAGGAACCCTGGGAGACACTCGCCTCATTTATACTTTCCTCCAACAACAGTATCCAGAACATTAAAAGGATGATAAAGACCCTTTCTCAGCGACTTGGCTCAAAAATAGAATTAAATGGTCATCAGGGTTATTCATTTCCATCGCCATATTCAATAGTTAAAAACAAGGGTGTTGTAAACACCTGCCGACTTGGTTTTAGACGTGACTACCTCATAGAAACGGCTGAGATGATAACAAATGGAGATATAGATTTAGAAGGATTAAGGGAACTGCCCTACAAGAGCTTAAGAGAGAAACTTTTCAAGCTGAAAGGTGTGGGACCAAAGGTTGCAGACTGCGTAGCGTTATTCGCCTTTGAAAAGAGTGAATCATTTCCCGTAGATGTATGGATAAAGAGAATTCTGCAGAAACTATACTTTTCAAATAAAGTGGTAAACGATAAAAAGTTATACTCCTTTGCAAGAAAGCATTTTGGGAGATACTGCGGATATGCTCAGGAATATCTTTACTGTTATTATAGACTTAAAATACCTCAGGAGATTACCTCACAAAAAGTGGGGCAAGAACCAAAGAGATAACAGTCATAAGTTTTATTAGTATATTTATTGAAGGACCAATTGTATCCTTCAAAGGATCACCCACTGTATCACCAATTACTGCTGCCTTATGAGCTTCAGTTCCTTTTCCACCAAGAGCCCCGTTTTCTATATATTTCTTTGCATTATCAAGTGCTGCACCAGAGTTTGCAAACTGTATTGCGAGAACTAGCCCTGTAACAAGTGCTCCCATAAGAACACCTGCAAGGACTACAGGTCCGAGAAAAAGTCCAACTAGTATTGGTATAACAATGACAAGTATGCCCGGTAATAACATACTTTTAATAGCTCCTTTTGTGGCAATATCAACACACGACGATACATCAGGTGATGCTGTGCCTTCCATAAGACCTGTTATCTCCTTGAATTGTCTCCTCACCTCGTCTATGATTTTCCCAGCAACCTTTTCTACACCCCCAGCAAGAAGAGAGCCAAAAAGGAATGGTATCATACCACCAAACAGGAGTCCAACAACAAGCCAGGGATCGGCCAACGAAAGACGTATGGGTTCTTGTGCAAATCTATTTATGGTAGCAAGGTATGCAACAAACAACCCAACCGCTGCAAATGCAGCACTTCCTATCGCAAATCCCTTGCCTATTGCGGCTGTAGTATTTCCCACTGCATCAAGGGAATCCGTAATCTTCCTGACACTCTCCGGCAGCTCAGCCATCTGTGCAATACCTCCTGCATTATCTGCAACAGGCCCATATGAATCAACTGCAAGTGTTATGCCAAGTATAGATAACATACCAAAGGAAGCGAGTGCAATTCCGTAAACACCTCCGAATTTATAACCCAATAATATACTTATACCTATGATAACTACTGGTATAAGTGTACTCCCCATACCAAGACCTAATCCTCCAACAATGACGATTGCGGGTCCTCTCTTGGCAGCCTTTGCAAGCTCTCTGGTGGGTCTATACTTATAGGATGTATAGAACTCTGATACGAGCCCTATTATAATACCTGATGCTAAACCTGCTACTATACACCACAAAAGTGGCATTGCAGAAAATGTTATATTTTCATCTATATATTTTACTCCTGACATCCTTAATATAAAGAAGCTACCCAGAATCATAAGTACAGCAGATATATATACACCGGAATTCAGGGTGTTTTGTGGGTCTTTCACAATCCCGCTTTTAACCCATAGAGCACCAATTATACTACACACAATACCCCAGGAAGCAAGCATTATTGGCAGTAAAATGAGACTGCCTCTCAGTACGATTAAACTTGCTGCTATTGCAATCGTCGCTATTATCGATTCAACATAGGATTCGAGCAGATCTGCCCCAAGACCTGCAGTATCCCCGACATTATCACCTACATTGTCCGCAATCACGGCAGGGTTTCTCGGGTCGTCTTCTGGTATATTCTGCTCGACCTTACCAACTAAATCTGCACCCATATCAGCGCCTTTGGTATATATACCACCACCCGCACGTGCAAAAAGGGCAAAAAGAGATGCTCCCATTGCATAACCACTTATTGCTACTGGATCAGCCTTGAAAACTATAAAGACCGCTGAAAGACCAAGAAGTCCTATTCCAACCACTGCAAGGCCGGTAGTAGCACCACCAGTGAATGAGACTGATAGTGCCTCCTTCAACCCCTTTCGAGCCGCTTCTGTAGTTCTTGAATTCGCCCTTGTTCCAACGGACATGGCAAGGTAGCCGGATATAGCTGATGCAACAGCACCGGTCACAAATGATACAGCGGTTCGCCAGTCTACATCGAGCCCTGTTCTACCCAATAAGATAAGAAAAATTGTAAACACTACTACAACTATAAATACAAAGAAATATTCTCTCTTTAGAAATGTCCTTGCACCACTTTGAATTAGTGACGAAATCTCCCGCATCTTTTCATTCCCCTGAGGTTTCTTAAGAAGGGATATTGAAAATATAAGAATTGTTATAAGTGCTAATCCACTTGCAACAAAGGGAATCCACATAAATCCTCCTATATTAATTATTGGTAGTATGCAAAATCTTTTGTGGATTTTCTCTTGTTTCGTTAACTAAGTAATAATCCACTGTTTTTTATATAGTTATCAACTTTTGACTTGTCTCTCCCTAATTCTTGTAGTGGTCGGATTCCCGTCTGCCCTGCCTACCGGCAGGCAGGCGTAGAGCGGGTATCCGACCCGTTTCTTTTACGGGTTCGATAAATCGAACCCGTACATTTTTGCTTTTATATTATTTCATATTATTTTTCACAGTATCTAATTATTATTAGTCCCAAATAATTTCTGTTGAAGTATACCATACGCTCTATTAAAAGTCAAGAAAAAAATCTTGACTTTTCTCCTTTTATATGATATAATACACCCGCAAACTATTAAACTGAATTATCTTTCTAAAAGACATAAAATAGTTCAACTACAGAGACTATAGAAAAAAACGAGTTTCCTTTTAAGTATATCATTAAGAAGTAATATATCAAAGTATTAATAAATCTCGGCGTTCTCTGCGTCCTCTGTGGTTAAAGATTTATACCATCTTTATATGTTAAAGGAGGTGATAATGCCTGAAGAAATAAAGGTATTTAGTGGTAATTCGAATCCTTCATTGACAAAAAAGATATGTGATTACCTTGAATTGCCTGTTGGGAACATAACCTGTAAAAGGTTTTCTGATGGTGAGATATTCGTGAAGATAAACGAGAACGTGCGAGGAGAGAACGTTTTTCTTGTTCAATCTACCCAACCACCTGCAGAAAACCTTCTTGAACTTCTACTTATGATAGATGCAGCGAGAAGGGCGTCTGCAGAGAGAATCACTGCTATTATTCCATACTTTGGTTACGCAAGACAGGATAAAAAAGATGAACCAAGGGTCCCAATATCTGCAAAATTGATTGCTAATCTCATTGTTACGGCTGGAGCTGATAGGATCCTTACATGCGATCTTCATGCCGAACAGATTCAGGGTTTCTTTGACATTCCATTCGACCACCTATATGCTCTGCCGGTATTCTTAGAATATGCGGGTGAAAAAGACCTTTCTAATTTTACCATTGTATCACCTGATACAGGTGGAGTAAGAAGAACCTGGGGGTTTGCGAAGAGACTTGGAGGATTACCAATAGCTATAGTAGACAAGAGAAGACCAGCACCAAATCAGTCTTATGTAATGAACATAATCGGTGAGGTAAATAACAGAAATGTATTAATAGTTGATGACATAATAGACACTGGTGGTACTATAATAGGAGCAGCACAGGCATTAAAATCAGCAGGAGCAATTGATGTATATTGTTTCTGTACCCATCCAATATTATCTGGGAACGCAAAGCAGAACATTGATTCTTCAGTAATAGCAGAATTTATTACTACAGATACACTACCTCTCAACTGGAATTCTAAAAAATTAAACATTCTTTCTGTTTCAAAACTCCTTGGTGAGGCAATACGAAGAATACACAACAGTGAATCCGTAAGTTCTTTATTCGTCTGAGGCTTATCAACTATAAGCAGTTATAATTATTGTAAATTAAAGCATAAAAATATGTTCTTTTCCTAATTACTTCTCTCAAATACTAACAGGAACGATACAGGATTGAAAACAAGACTTCTTATATCAAAATATTTATAGTATTACCCGCTATTTTAGTTTAGATTAAAGAAATGGTTTTAGATAAGTTGTAGGTACGGTTTCAAACCGTGCGGATATATTTGGCACGAATTGAATTCGTGCCTACATAATAGCTTTGTTATTATATTTGATTTTTGATGTTTAATTTTTTATTTATTATCGGGGGTATTATGAAGACTTTAAAGATTGAAAAAAGGGGAAGGGTCGGTAAAAGCGATGCTAGACGATTGAGAAAAGAGGGCAAAATACCTGCTGTAATATATGGACATGGTGAGAAGACTGAAAATATTGTAATTTCTAAAAGTATTCTTAAAACTTACACTCACGAACACAAAGAAGAGATTATAAGATTAGGTCCTGGCAAGGGAAAGGATGTTGTGATAAAAGAGATTCAATATGACCCTATAACAGATGAAGTTAATCATATAGATTTTATGCATATTCACAAAGGAGAAAAACTAAAGGTATCTATTCCAATCATTATTGATGGCACCTCCCAGGGTGTGAAGGTTGGTGGAGTATTGGAGCACTGGATTAGACAGCTCGATATAGAATGCCTCCCAAAGGACATTCCAAATGAATTCAACCTTGACATTACTGAGCTAAATATTGGTGAATCTCTGCATGTAAAGGACCTCTCCATAGGAGAAGGGATAAAAGTTCTTGCTAGACCCGATGACGCTATCGTTAGTGTAATGGCTCCGAGAAAAGAAGAGGTGAAGGTAGTAGTCGAAGAAGAGGAGGTTGAGGAAGTAGAGGAAGAGGTAGAAGTAACAGAAGAAAAGGAAGAGAAGGAAGTCACAGAAAAATGAATATTATCCTCGGTATAGGCAATCCTGGTAAAGATTATGAATTCACACGACATAATGTGGGACACCTCCTAATAGACAGCCTATCCAGAGAGTACAAAACCCCTCTTAAAGGTGCAAAAGGCGAATATCTCGAGGCGGATATTGGCATAAAAGGACATCCCTGTAAAATTATTAAGTCCCTCGTATTTATGAATCATTCCGCTATTGTTGCAAGACAAATTTCAAATTTGCCACAGTATTCACTTTCTCAATTCCTTGTGATAATGGACGATTTCGATATCCCTATCGGTAATATACGACTAAGAAGAAAAGGAGGCTCAGGTGGACACAGAGGACTTGAATCTATAATATATGCCCTCAATAGTGAGGAATTCCCAAGATTACGTATTGGTATAGGACCATTTGAGGGGGATGCGGTGGACTTCGTACTATCGAGATTTACCAACAAGGAAATGGATATTTTAAAAGACTCTATAGAAAAGGCACTGAAGGCAGTTAAACTATTTGTTATAGAGGGAATAGACAGTGCAATGAATTATGCAAATTAGTATAGTTTGATAATTTTTTCGCAAACACAAAATTTTTTACTCTAACATACTCCTCACTAACGACTATTGCCGATATCTACTATTGCGAGCACTAGCATAATAATCTTATTAATAATGTCGTATTTATACTCCATTTTCAAGTATTTCTGTAAAAAGCTATTGCTTCGCCTGCCTACAGGCAGGCAGGTTGTCTATCAATCCGTCGCACTTCTTGACGGACAACAGACTCTTTGCAATGACAATTACCTGTTTTCTGTCATTCGCACGACCCCGCCTTTGGCGTGGTGCCCCGAAGCCTGCGACTACAATTTTAAAATAATTACGGAGTTCTATGACCGTGTTTACCCTGTAGAGGAATACTCTATGGGGTCACAGTTCTGCATTAACACGGTTAATGCCTGCCTACCGTAGGCAGGCATTCCATAGTACTCTAAAACAATAGATATGGGGGGTAACATAAATGCGTAAAAATATATACATCATAATAGGTGTGGTTATATTTATCATTCTCCTTCTTGCTATTTTCTCAGTATCAATCACGTCAAGGTTCTTAACAAGAGGAAACATCGCATTAATAGAAATCGAAGGTGAGATTCTCGAATCGAAAAAAATAATCAAAAACCTCGAAAAGGTGAAGGAAAGTCCTTTCGTAAAAGGTGTTGTAATTAGACTCAATACGCCGGGCGGCACAGTAACACCTTTTCAGGAAATAGTGAGGGAGATAGATATATTGCAGGATAAGGGGAAGATTGTTGTAGCTTCCCTTGGCAACATAGCCGCATCAGGGGGATATTATATTGCATGTACTGCCGATAGGATAGTAGCAAATCCTGGTACTATCACAGGTTCAATTAGTGTGAAAATGACCTTCCCTTACATAGAGGAACTTGCCAAGAAAATTGGTTTTGACATAATGGTTATAAAATCTCGGGAATACAAGGATATTGGCTCTCCATTCAAAAGGATGAGCGAAAAGGAAAAAGCACTCCTTCAAGAGGTTGTAGATGACGTATATATACAATTTGTTGATGAGGTCGTAAAGGGCAGGGGAATAGATAAAGACAGCATTTTAAAGATTGCCGATGGAAGGATATTTTCCGGTAAAATGGCAAAGGAATTGGGGCTTGTTGATACCCTTGGCACACTAAATGACGCAATAGCGATTGCTGGAGAACTTGCTGGTATAAAAGGCAAACCTAATGTAATCACCTACAAGGAGAGAAAGACGCCGGCTTTGTTCAGACTGTTCTCATCTATTGACGATAAAATGGGTGTTAGTCTTCAATATATTTACAATCCATAATATACTATAGGGTTTAACATAATAAGGGTATCGAAGCTGGGTTGTCGGTAGCGAAACTCGTAACGAAACTCGAAACTGGAAGCACGAAACTGGAAAAAGACATTCCACATGAAATCCGTAAGTAGACGAGCTTCGAGCCTCGATACCTGCATACCGCAGGCAGACGAGCATCAACAACGTTAAACGAAAAAGGTTTAGAAGCTGGGTTCACCCCGTTAAATAGAAGCGTTTACTGTAACGCTCTGACATTTATTGTTAAAATATTTAACGGGGTAAACGGTAACGATACTCGTAAAAACTAATTAAAAACCTATGACAGAAATCACCTGCATAGATGTGGGAGGTACTTATATAAAAGCAGGAAACGTGGTGAAAGGTAAGGTGAAGGACGAAAGAAAGGTAGATACAGGCGAGCCACGTATGCTTCCCAGAACCCTGCTTAAGATTATTGTTGAATTGGGTGGCGAGGCAGTTGGTATTGGTATGCCAGGGTTGGTCGATTGTGCTGGAAGAGTTTCGTTCCCGCCAAACCTTTCAGGTATAGAGTCACTCTCTATAAAAGAATTCCTTGAAGGAGAACTCAATATCCCTGTATTTGTTGATAATGACGCAAATATGGCTGCACTTGGTGAGTTCAAATACGGAGCAGGAAGAGGAGTAGAAAATCTTATTATGCTGACACTTGGAACTGGTGTTGGAGGTGGGATAATTATAGATGGCAAGGTCTATCATGGTAGGGGATATGCTGGGGAAGTGGGACATATTACAATAAATCCAGATGGTCCTCTTTGCAATTGTAGTAACTATGGATGCCTTGAAGCATTTATAGGTTCAAGCAGTATTACTCATAGGGCAGAAAATTATGTGAAAATTGGAATAAAAACCACCCTGAAAGGGCATGCTGGTAAAATCACACCAAAGATTATTGAGGATGAAGCAAATAAGGGTGATTCTGTAGCGAAGGATGTTGTAACAGAGATGGGGATCTATCTTGGCATAGCTATCTCAAATTACTGTGCCGTACTCGACCCGGAAAAGATAATTATTGGTGGTGGTTTATCAAAAATGGGTAATATCCTACTCGAAAGCACTAAAAAAGAGGTTCAAAAGAGGTTGTATACAAGGAAAGATGTTGATATAGTGTTTGGTCAATTAGGAGACCAGGCAGCCTTGCTCGGATGTTATGAAATGGTAATTTATGGTATGGGGTCAGGCTGGAATCTGGAATCTAACTCAATTTCTGTCTAATCTTACTCTTCACTCGATTTCTCGCTAACAGATATAAGATAAAAAATGGTAGGAGTTACCGGGACTTGATTAAGAAAACATTAACCGACGAAAGTCTATTTACTTGGATCACTAACCCTTCCCAAGAATAAGATAATTCCTGTTTCCCTGTCTTGAATTAAAAATATAAATGGATGGTCTGCACGGAATGTTGGTATTTTTGGTTCATCAGGTCCAATAGAAGTTATTTTCATAATAACAGCAGTCGCTGCTGCAGCTTCTGTACCCTCTTCATTTACTTCAACGAAAGCCTGATGTATTACCTGACTAATAGTTAAGTCTTTTTTACCTGTCATTCCAGAGAAATCTGCGACACCGGAAAAGGCAGTTGGCATTCCCATTTCTTCGAGTGTATTAGCCATAAAATATTTAGTCTCAAACTTGAACCTGGGTATAAAGATGTCAACCCTCTGTTCTATCAGTTCTTCTTTAATTTTCGATAGTACGGTAAAATTAAGTGAGTTTTCCAGAGCTTCCATATCATTATTTTTGGGAAGAAGGATTAACATTGATAATTCTTCACCAGAATATGGTAATTCAAGAATCTGAAGTTTATCATCTTCAGCGTAGTTAAATATTGATTCGTCGTCGGTACGTAGCATCATTGGAACTTTAACAATATTATTTGAGGTTACTCTAAAATCTTGTTCTATCGTATCATCTTTATTGAATTGCCTGACCCACTCGCCCTTAAAATAAATTGCATTCGTAAGGACCAATCTTGTTAGTGGAGTGATCAATCCAGGAGGAATTAAATCTTTTATTTTATTATTTGTATGATCTTCAATCCAGTTATTTATTGTAATACGAGAGCCTTCTTGATCTCCCATAAAATTAAGATTTGTTACTTTACCACCATAATATTTTTCTACTATATCGAAATATTCATCTAAGAATTGATAATACTGCTGTGCCCACAAAGCATTAGCTGTATGAAGCTTGTACTTTTTATCTTTTTTATTTATTTCATTGTATAAATTAGCATAACCCAACCTTCTTGTCTTGTCGTCTTCTGGAAAATGAAAGACAGATAACATTTCTTCTGCTGTTTGTCCTCTTGCTCCTTCATACGTCATTGCTAATGCTGTTGAGATGCTATAAGGAGAAAAGAAGATATTGCCCTCTTTTGATTTATATTTCGAGTAAAGATCGAAGGCAAATTGATTGTTGGCATCAATAACGCCACTTAAAGCCTTAGTAGTTATTCCACTATTATCTACTTCAGACATTTTTTTAACACATCCAGGCAAAAAGATGCCTGAAATTGTTAAAGCAGCCAAAACTGAGACCGACAGGATTTTTTTATACATAATACCTCCTGGTTTAATATTCAGTAGTGCCAAAAATCTCTCAACTAATTTTTCATAAACTATAGCTTTAAAAGTAATTATCTACTTTTTGCTTGCCTCCCATCAATTCTTGTAGGGGTCGGATTCCCGTCTGCCGTCGGGCAGGAATCCGACCTGTTTCTTTTACGGGTTCGATAAATCGAACCCCTACTTCCTAAGTCTTCTCTGGACAGACTCGCTTTCAAGCTCCTTGATTGCGCTGGATGCGATCCAGCGAGCAGTTTTGGAATCAATTTGCTGGGTTTCCTTAGCAGCATTTATGGCTGCCTTGTTCAGGTTGGTATTCCTTTTGCCGATGTTCCTTAACGCCCAGTTGACAGCCTTCTTAACAAAGTTACGCTCGTCTGTGGCTCCATGTTTTATCACTGGAAATAAATTTATAAATTTCTCGTCTTCTGTCTTTTTATCATGACATGCAAGACAGGCTATCAGAGCATAAGCAGTCCTCTTGACAAACGCCTCTTCACGCTCAGACCAGTCGAGTATTTTCTTCCATGCAAGGGGTGTCTTTTCGAAAAGGTTCATACACACCTGGTCGCAGACATCCCAGGAGTTAATGTCCTTCACCCAGTCCTCCATTTGTTTCTCCGTCAACTTCTCAGGCTCGTCAATCATTGCTGCTAATATCATTGCCTCAGGTATCCCTGTTTTCCATAACTTGAGTGCAAGATTATGGTTCTTACCAAGTTCTTTCGCCATCTTTCGCATATTGGGAATAGATACTCCTAATCTTTTCAAAGTTACCATCCTGTATCGTGCCATCCCTTCCAGCTGATCAGGTTTAGCCTTATCCTTTAGTTTCGTCAGCACTTCTTCTATGGAAGCCATGCTTATTCTCCTTACATTCCACTTCTTCTAAACTTGCATTTGACAAAAGTGTATGAATTTCCTTTATAGACATACCGTGCGACTTTTTTATGGGTTCTCTGATAAAAAGTATTCCGGTTTTTTTAAGTTTTTGAGAAAGGCGTTAAAATATTATCTTGCGTAAGATTAATTTATGATATATAATTATATAGTAAAATTTTAGATTTGTCAACTGGATTTTTTACTTTCTTAAATCTTATAGTATAATTCCAGAGGTTTCCTAGTATTTCATCTAAAATAAAACCCGTTTCTTTGCCCGTCTTTATGGTAGTTGATTTTAGCGGATAGTCAGGATCTACTAAGAATTCTGTTACAGCTAAAAATCCACCTGGTTTTAATATTCTTTTGATTTCCCGCTATGCCTTGCATCTGTCAGGGATTTCCTGAAGAACTGCCACCTCAAGTTTTTCTGGTATTTCAGGACGAGACGTATTCCAAAATCTAAAATAATGGATATAAGTAAAAATGAAAAAGCCTGTAAGAATTAATGTGGCTATCAATTTATCTCTATTATATATCATTTCTTATTTCCTATTTTTTCTTAAGACATTGATAATGGCGATAAGTTTACGTTCATTAGTCGTCCCTATAAAAAAAATAGAAACAATAAGCACTATCAAGACGAAACCAATTATTAGAAAAGCCATTGACCCCATAGTTGCTAATAGAGCGAGTGTAGAGTGAAATATTTCTCCTTTTTCTATCTGGTTTAAGACAAAGAAAGGGTTTATCAACAACGGTATATTAAGAAATAAATAACTCCAAAAAATAATAACAATGAGAAGTAAAATCGTACCAATCCAGGACCCCGACTTTGTAAAAGATTTCCTTTGTGATAAAAATATTTCTTGTTTTTCTGTCAACATTGGTAATTCCTCCTTTTATGCAGAAGTTTGTAATGGCTCTAAAATTCCCCAAACAAGAGATAGCTCCCTTGCGATAGGTGTCATTTCCACGGCAGCACCTGGACCTCCGTGGATGACAGCAACAGCAAAAGGTGGTTTTCCATTCAGCAACTTCTTGTTCTTACCTGAACTTGCTTCTTCACTACCTCACTTTCACAACCTTCACTGCCATATAGCCTTTAGCTTTTAGGAAATAAATACCCGGCTTGAGATTCTTGCCAATTGTATTGCCCTTTGTTGTTTCAATCAGCCTTCCCGAGAGATCGTAAATCTGAATGCTGGGTACCTGGTACCCGATATTTGTTTTCTCAGTGAACGGGTTAGGATATACACTTAGTTTCAAGTACATTCGGGTAGGGTCTATAGTCTCCTCCTCAACACCAGATTGATTAAAATAGAACGCACCCATATCTGCAACAGTACCATCTGGATCTAAAGGAGAGCCGGGATCCCCAGCATCGATGCAGGATGAACCAACTTGCAGGTGGAAATCGTTTGCTACTGAGTCGACAAAGAGTGGCTCTTCATGAATGTTCCCGGGTCCTTCAATAACCGATCCCCCATAGTCATTTGTGTTGTTCCATATGTCGTTATAGAAAATCTCTACTGTATCGCCTTGCACATAAATACCATAGCCGGTATTGGAGGTAAAAATGTTGTTTCTAATGTCAGGCGTGGCCAGATAGCAAAATATCCCTCCGCCCAGATTACTCGCCGAGTTTCCATCAATAGTGTTGTTTATAATGATAGGTGAGGTCGGAATACCCTCGGAATTTGATATAAGAATACCTCCTCCATTATAGGAACGATGGCTAACTATCCGGCAAGACTCATATAGCTTTCCTTCTACTATAAAACGTTCCCCGTTTTTATGTGGATTAGTTATCGCATTACTCAATCTTGAAGAAGCAGACTTGCCTAATCCATTGTCTATTATGATATTCCTGCTGATATAAGGTGAGCACCCCCCGCAAATGTATATCCCTCCGCCCCAGCCCAAGTACCCTGGGTTGTTACCTCTAATAATATTTTCCACAATAATAGGAGAAGCGCCAGCACACATGAAAATCCCACCGCCGGCATACTCTGTCGAATTGTTTAAAATTACATTGTTTCTGATCACCGGAAAGGAGTTAGTACACGATACTCCACTCCCATTAAGAGCATATCCATTCCGAATAGTAAAACCAACAACGGCCGAAGTCGAGTCTTCTCCAGTTATAAATGATACTACTGTCCCACTGGCATTTCCATCGATGATTGTAGAATTAATTATTGTGGTGTCACCACTAAGGATAAAGTAGCTTGTTACCAAGATCGCCTTCCCTATGAAATCGATATTTTCATAATAAATACCGGTATCAACCAGAACGGTATCTCTAAAGTTAGCTACATCAATCCCTTCCTGTATCGTCTGTTGGTCCTCAGGTACACGAATGATTGTTCCTTCTGCCAGGGTTGCTCCCATGACAAGCCCTATTACCAGAGCATATGTTAGACGAGTAGAAACCATATTCACCCCCGTTTTTATGTTGTAAAAAATTGGAAACCCTATTTGTTGATTGTCCAAAGGATTGATAATTTTCTCTATAGACTTTTCACTTATATAGGTTAAAATCTCTGTTGTTTTGGAACTCTTGCCTGATTGCTATACGTTTGCCTGCCAGCCGGCAGGCAGGCCTATCT
Organism: Caldifarciminota bacterium; assembly: GCA_023129165.1. Classification (GTDB taxonomy): domain Bacteria; phylum Hydrothermota; class UBA3073; order UBA3073; family UBA3073; genus JAGMCL01. The sequence continues at coordinate 20,174 of JAGMCL010000081.1, forward strand.
ACCCCCGCCAGGGCGGTGTCTGGTGATAGGTAGATATATAATAGAAAAAGTTTTCGGCGCTCTATAAATGAATGACGAGCAAGCGTGTATGAGAGAACATACCAGCGCTTTCTAGTGCTTTCTTTGAATTATGGTTATAATACCAACATCCTGCTATTGGTTTTATTCCCTCATTGTAACAATACCTTTTCAAAATAAGTAGAGTATTTCTACCAATTCCTTTTTGACGTTGGTCACCTATGGTAAACATTCCAATACTTGCAAATGATTCATACAATTTACTTTTTTCAATAATCCCAAAAGAGACAATATGATTGCGAATGATGCCTACATAAATTTCTTTATTCTTAATCCTTTGCTCTAAGTTATCGAAAAAATCTCCTGATTTGTCTTTAATGATTGAAATATCTTCATTTGTAGCTATTTTACAGTTGAAATCGGGTATGACTTTATCTTCCGGAATATTCATTTGTGTATCTTGAAAGAAATAAGCTTGAGTTTCTATTTTCTTAGATTGATCAACTGCATGTGATAGAAAGAATTCATCGCATGTGGGAACAAGAGCCTTTTGAATTTTTTCGTATCGCATTACGCTTGAGAAGATTGTTTGTCCCGATGTTCTGTATGTTTTATCGATATAATACTGGGCAAGCAGATTGTTCTTGAATACGGAGAAATAGCCGATCTGAGTTAAATTTATAAGTATTTCGAAGTGTTGTGATTTTAGAATATGGTTTTCTAAGTAAGAATCAATTGGGGAATGAAAGCTTCTAACGTTCGTAATGAGTTTCTCTTTTATTTTGTCAAATCCACAAGTATGAATATCAAAGTCCATTTTTTCTCCTATACTCAATTGCCATGAATTAATCTTACAATTTAGTTGCTATGGTTTTAAAGATGCTACTTTCTGCAAATGTATTTCATAACCTTCCCTGGCTTTCTGTGCCTGTTCCTCAACCCATTTCTCAAATCCTATTTCCTTGAATCTTTTGTACCTATCCATCGTGTCTGGGTCTGCGTACTCCTTAAATTTGGGACATGGAAACTCTTCACATTCAAAACAGATACGCAATCCTTTTTCAAAACAGCATTTCTTTACCTCACACCAGGGAGGTCCTCCACCTTGTTGGCACCCTGGGCATTTTGCGTTATCGATAAACCATTTTAACCCCTTAACAAATTGCTTGAAATCGAACGCCCCTTTGGAACGAAACTCAAACCCGTAGAGAGCCGCAAATTCCAGCATTTGCTTGGCTGACTCAACAATTAGTCCATTATACTGTCCACAGCCATCACAATAATCACTGCATGGTGCAACTAACTTATATTTTCCCATTTTCTCACCATCCCTTTTTATACTTTACATCAATAACATATATATTTTATTTAACATTTTCAAGCTTTATGAACTGAGCCTTCAACCCCACTCAAGGAGTATTTTAATCAATGACTGACCTATTCCTTTTTCAACACATCATATCTACCCATTGAAGCCATCTCTTCAAGCATAAGCCGAAGAAAGCGTACAATGATAGGAGCGTCGGAAGAATTTACTTTTCTTATAGATATGTCGTTCGTGGTTTTCATCTAACTTACTAAAGCCATTGCACATAACAAACTAAGCATGTCTGAAGTTCAGAATAAGGTGGATTTGCCTGCATGATGACAGACCCATCCTACGTCTTTTTTGTTCGAAGAATCCTGTGGAAGTAACAAATCAGCTTTAATGGTAGCACTATACAATAGTGCTACATTAATATGTGTGTTAGGCGAAGTGATTTGTTCGCCACTTTATTCAAGTTCCTTTCCACAATACCGATACACTTTCGTTTCATTCTTGATAATCTCGGTAAAATAAAGACATTTTTTCATTGTTCCATCTTTGATTTTTTATTCTTCAATTTTCCAAACACAATATCAAGATTAAGAATCTGGTTCAGGATAACTGCCAGAATCGTGGTTGTAGGCAAAGGGTCGGTAAAAAAGGTTTGAATAAAATGAGGAGCACGAGCATAAAGTCCGGGTAGAAATGCAGTGCTTAAGCCGAAAAAGAGAGATATCCCTACAACAAAGGTCTTGCGTATGTCCCATCCTTCACTGAACATTTCCAGTAATCCAGTGCATATCATGAAACATCCGGCAAATACAAGAGCTGCCCCCAATATAGGTTTGGGTATCATTGACAAGGCGGTTATCAATTTCGGAAAGAAAGCAAGAATCACAAAGATAACTCCTGCACCGACACTAATCCATCTGCTTAGAACTTTTGTAGCTCCTGCTAATCCAATATTGCTGGATGAGGTATCAACCGCCATTCCCCCCAGCAATCCAGCCAGAGACGTGGAAAAACCATCTGCCAACAGTCCTTTTCGGATTGGGACAAAGTTTGCTTCTTTAAGCTCCGGTTCTGATATTTTCTGGGCAGCCAATAGATTACCGAATGATTTTAAGGAACCGCTTATGGCTATTACAATAAATGGAATTAGCATTTTCAAATCAAATGTGATTCGTCTAAATTCGGGTCCAATATGAGGTAAAGCAAATATTGGAGAATTCTTCACAGCAGCAAGGTTATGCCAATATTCGGGGATTAGTATCAGAGCCAGAATCCACCCTGACAGCATTCCTATGAGAAGGCAATACATTTTAACAAATCCTTTACCCCATATATTACACAGAACCATAACCATTAACGAGAACATTCCTATAACGATGTCGACATTGCGGATTGCGTCTCCATAAAATGCAAGTCCGAAAACCGATGTAACCGACGACTTGATAACACTTATGCCGACCATAGCAACCACCAGCCCAATGACGAATGTGGGGAAAACTTTTCTTAGTTTTTGAACTATTGGAGCCAGAGCCATCTCGACCAATCCGGCAATGATTATCATACCTCGCATCAGGGGAAGCCCTCCAATCCAGGCAGCCGACAATGAAAGGCTGAAGTATGAAGGACCACATACATTAGGACATAAATAACCTGAACCAATAAAAGGTAATCCAACAGACTGGATAATTGAACCCAATCCTGCCGCAAGCATGGAAAAGGTGATTAAAGTAGCTGCAAATTCAGCAGTTCCACTTATTTGACTGGCAAAAATCACTGGAAAACCAATGGCTACAAACATCAATAGAGCATGCTGGATAGATGATAAAAACAGGTGTCCTGCAGGCGGTACTTGATTTACGGAATACTCACATACCTTATTTTTTTTTGCCATAACGCGCTCCTACCCTGTCCATGGTGGCTGTGGAAGATCTGTAATTGCCCCCACAAAAATTTCTTCACCATCCATGACTGTTTTGCGAAGATATAAACATTTTTTTACAAGCACTCGCTGATACCTGTTTTTTGCCATAAATACTTCCCATACACTATCTTCAGACTCAAGAGTCTTCAGCGCTTTTACAAAGGGTTTATGCCCTACTTCGTCGACACACTCCAGAAGCTGTATCTGCGAAAGTGTATCGTGAATAACAGGTGAAATGAGTATCTTACCGTCCGGACGAAATGCAAATACGCCCACATCCCGATAGTTGTATTGCAAAGCTGGATTTAATATATCTGTAAGTGCTTTCTGTCCTTTTTCCTTTATCAACTGGGCAGCACCATCCACAACTATCCTGATGAATTCTTTTTCTTCATGGGGATAATTCAATCCACCACCGACAAACAGCTCTTTCCCATCTGGTGTTTGGACTTTAAAATGGCATGAAGATTTGGGAACACTATAAAATTTTCCCGGTTCCCACCAGGAATAATGAACCCAGGCATGAGGGTTATTTTTATCTTCTAATGCAATCAAGACCAGTTGTATAATTTTTTTACCATTTTTATCAGTTATATCCCACAGGTTTATACCCTCCAGCTCTTTCATCCCAGCATGATAGATGTTTGTACCATTAATATCGTAAATATAAAGGTAATAATTTGTTGTGTTAAAGAGACTGCGATTATTTCGGAAATAATCCAAACTTTTCAAACCATCTTTTTCCAGTATCAAAGCAGCATTATAGACAAACTTCACCAAATCTTTTGTATCACGATATTGATATACAGCATGATCCAAATCTTCATATTTGTTCTCACAGCCAGATATAAAAATTACTATAACTAACAAGTTCACAGAGAAAATAATAAGAAGGATCCGTTTTTTTAATAAACACATATTCTCTCCCTGATAATTTTACAGGTTATCTAGACTATTTTAATTCACATTTCGACTAACTCGTTTATATCCGCAGTTAGTTGTAGATATACCAACAATACGATGGTATCCCGCAACTTGCAGGATTCTTCCATATAACTGCTCTTTTTGTTTTTATTTATTACCTCCTCCAGTCTATAAATTATCTAAAGGACTGACGATGTTCCTTAAAGATTTATTGCTAACATGTGTATAAACCCTCGCTCAATGGACCAAGCACCATTTAATAGTGCTGGATAAAATTGTGCGGGGTAAATCTCCGTGGTTTGGGAACTTTTACCCATCCTACATCTTTTTTGTTTGAAGAATTCTGTGGAAGGGACAAATCGCCTTTAATGGTAGCACTATGCAATAGTGCTCCATTAACCTTTCTGCCCAGTCTACCATCAGGCAGGCAACAGGTAGATATGTTTAATATGAAGCAATCATTTCTCAAAAATAATATTTAAGTGATTCCCAAAGTTAAGGAGATTCTTATCTTCGCAATGTCTATATTGCAGCTCCTTTATCTTTTTTAGTTTTTCAGCATCAACTAACCATTTACCGAAAATAGTAAAAATTGGTGCTGCAAATTCTTTAATTATCCTAAGGTTGTGTTTCCTTCCAAGCTCTTCTAACTCCTCTATTGTAAAACTTTTGCATTTCATTGATTTACAATTTTGGTGAATTATATGGGTTTGGTAATAATTCATAACATCTTCAAAGTAAAATTTTTTATCTGGACCTTTTGCCATCATGCCGAAGAAGTTTCCCCAAAAGGCATTAACGGATAAATGTATCTTACCAGAGGGCTTGGTTACCCTTACAAGCTCATCAAAAGCTTGGTTGTTATCCTCACAAAAACTAAAAGCATCTCCCAGGCACATAACGTAATCAAACAGGTCATTTTCAAACGATAGATTCATTATATCGCAAATTTTATTTTCAATTCTTTTATGTAGCTCTAAACTCTCAAATTTTTCTTGTGCTTTTTCTAACATTTCTTCTGATATGTCACAGTTTATTATCTTTAGATTTTTATTTATATTTGCAACTCTAATACTAAACTCACCTGTTCCACCCCCTGCGTCTAATACTCTACCACTTTTAGGAAGATACATTCTTAAGTAATGTTCCACCATTTCATACCAAAGTTGGACATATGGATTATCCATCTGCTGATCATACTTTTTTCCGTTACTATACTTCATACATTTCTCCCTCGATTATTTCCGGTAGTGTGCAAAATCTTTTGTGGATTTTCTCTTGTTTCGTTAACTAAGGAATAATCCACTGTTTTTTATATGGTTATCAACTTTTGACTTGTCTCCCCCTAATTCTTGTAGGGGTCGGATTTATCCGACCCGTTTCTATAGAATTCTTCAAATCTTATTCTTACTACTAGCGGATTGTCCTCTATATACTTACGAATATTATGTAAGGCTTTCTCATTCCTTATTGGCGGGTTCGATAAATCGAACCCCTACGTTTTTGCTTTCATATTATTTTTCACAGTATATAATTTCCGATAACGGTTTCGGTGTTTATGAAGGATAGAGAGGATTTAACGAAGCGTTGCAAGCACGCTGTTAGCTGCTGTCTTGCACAAAACGTTCGAGTTCATCCAGGGTAAAGACCGAAGCAAGGGAACATCCTATCTCCTTGAGGTTCTCGCGACCACCTTGTTGTCGGTCGATTACACATACGGCATGCTTGACTTTCAGTCCAAGTTCCCGCATTTGCCTAACCGATGAACACACCTGCCCGGCGGTAGTTATTACATCCTCTACCACCACCGCCGTTTCACCTTCCTTGAATTCACCCTCTACCAGGTTACAAGTGCCATATGTCTTGGCAACCTTACGGACGTATAAACAAGGCTTACCCATCTTTAGGGAAAGTACAGTAGCCAGTGGAATACCACCCAACTCTAAACCAGCCAGTTTGTCGAAAAATGCTGGTAAAAGTCTCTGTAATTCATCCACGACAGCGCTTAATAACACTGGATCGCTTTCAAAGCGGTACTTGTCCCAGTAGAACGAACTGATTTTTCCTGACCGCAGCTTGAACTCACCGGTTAGAAACGAGGTAACTTTTATCTGTTTTGCAAGTTTAGCTTTTTCCATAGAATCCTCCTACATTTATGGCATCGTCACAATTTCGGTATTCCTATCCATCTTGGAGTCCTGTTCATGTATTCTCGATATTCATTACCATATGCCTTAAGGCATTCGCGTTCTTCAGGAATTGCAACAACAAACGAAAGAATTGTATATACAATCGAAAATAGTAGGAAAACCCACGAAGCCGAAGCTATACCTACCCCTGTAAACATCACCAATTGAGTGATGTACATAGGATGTCTTGAATAACGATACAGTCCTTTAGTAAACGGTTCATTATCAATTGGAGTAGTAGTAGAAGTCACAATAACTGCCGTGTAGGTAATTAATCCTACTATAGAAATGGGAAGACCTAT
>JAGMCL010000082.1 GCA_023129165.1 Caldifarciminota bacterium
GAAAGGCGTCCCAGTGGAATAGATAGTGAATTCCACCCCGTACGCTATCGCTACAGGACAGGCGGGATAAATAAGGCGAATAGAGTAAAGCACTATAGACTAAGCAGTAAGTACTACCGAAAGACAAAAGACAACCCTGTGAAGCTCCTTTGGAGCAACAGGGTATGTATGGCAAGCAGGGCAAGCAGACCAGGGATTAGGGTTTGAATTGAGTGATGGGTATTCCTTTTGAAATGAGATAGTTTTTTATAGACTCTATCCTCTTTTTCGTTAAATTTCTTTGAACTTCACTTTCTTCAGGTAGTAAAGTAGTAATATCAATTATTAAATGAGGATTGTGTTTGAGTGTGAGAACAATCCCGTCAAGAATTTCCTTTGCAGCATAATCCAGAGAGGATTTACCCGGTGCGAATTTTATGCGCAATGACTCAATCTCCTCGAGTGAGAACCCTGCTTCAGGAATGGTTGGACCCAGGGATAGTAAAAAATTAACCCACAATTCTTTTCCTTCCTCAATACTGACCTCTTTTACTGCAGATATATAACCTTCACTCGTTGCTTCCAACCGATATTTACCAGGATTTAAATAAATACTATAATATCCTTCTATATTGGCAGCTACTTGAAATGTCGCTGTATCCTCTCCATCAATCAATATCGATGCCTGAATTGGTTTGCCAGTATCCCTATCCATTACCTTTCCTGCTAAAGTAATATTCTCAGGAGTAAGGGTGAATAAAAGATTCATTGTAGTTCCAGGTTTAAGGAAGACCTCTTTCTCTAAGGTTCTATAGCCCTGTGCTGAGAGAATTAACACAACCGTTTCTTTTTTGAAAGACACATCGAATCTTCCATTATTATCAGTCTTTTTAGGTTTAACATTAGTATTAGGAAATCTTATATCTGCTAAAACAGGTTTTCCAGTCTCTGAATCAATTATTTCACCAACTAACATTGTTTTATCAATGATTGGCTTGCCCAATGTGTATTTTGCTCCTAAGGTTATTGCCCAGGGTTGGGACCTTCCTGGACCTGCAGTTATATAATTATCACTTATCCAGTCTGTTGGGTGTGTTCCACCAAAATATTCCTCCCAGGATATTCTAATATCAACAGCAAAGAGTAGTGAGAGATTAGAAAAAGGATTGTAGACCAGTCCTGGTGTGAGATACATAATGTCTGAACCATATTTCTCTGAATCGTCTGTATTAAAACCTGCTCTATCCTCTCCTATTACCTCTATAAATGGTCTAAACTCACCAAGCTCATAGCAAACTCCAAATTGTCCAATATATTTATCATCAAGACCATGGTATATGTAGGCACCGCCAGCAGTAAATCTAATATCTTGAATTTTATAACTTAATGCCGTTTTAACACCTAAGTCCACTCTACCTGTGGTGAAGGACCTGAACTGTCCTTCTCCTTCTTCTGGACCCAATATGCCCTTTCCCAGGGGTGTAATTATATATGGCTCGATGGATAGTATATCATTGATACTATATTTAAGTCCAATTCCGACATCACCAAAACCAATATCTCTGCAAGACCAGTTTGTTTTTATATCAAGATAAAATGGCATCCAAAGTCTTGCAGAAAGATTATCTACTATTCCATAATCCAGACCAAGTGTAAGACTTCCGCCTCTATAGGTCTGTGTCTCTTCTTCTGGGTCATAGTTAAATCCCCTTAAGGCAAGTCCGATACTGAAGTTTCCTTGAGGTATTCCAGTTGCAGGTTCTAAACGGAGAAATCCTGAGTTGGCAATCGATGCAGGGGAGATGTCGAAGCCTGGTTCACTAAAGGCCGTGGGAGATAAAAGAAGTAAGCTTAAGGATATAAATAAGAGTTTTTTCATGATTCCTCCTGGTATTGTTAGTTCTTTTTTTTAACAGAGACTTATAAGAGACTATATCCTTATTTAAAAGGCTTATTTAACAGGGACTTGAACGAGACTCTTAAGAGACTTTTTATTTAAAAAGACTAATTATAACAGGGACTTGCAAGAGACTCTTAAGAGACTTTATCTTTATTTAAAAGGCTTTTTTAACAGGGACTTGAACGAGACTCTTAAGAGACTTTACATATTTTGATTCATTAATCAAGTCTCAATCCATTCTTTTCTATTTCATAAAAATTATCAAACCTTTTAAATTCCACTTCCTTTTTGCTAAAGTTTACAAGAAACCCAATTAGTATTTTACTTACTCGCAGCTGTGATATTATCTGTGCTTTATGGTCTTCACAAAATCCCTGTACTACTTTAACTTCAACTATAATTTTATGCTCTATTAACAAGTCAGGTACGTACTTACTAACTTCCTGAGTCTCGTATATAACAGGAAATTCTTTTTCAGAATCAACTTTAAAATATTTACTTAATTCAATTAAAAGAGCGTTGTGATAAGCTTTTTCTAACAAGCCTGGACCAAGAGAATCATGAACCTTGTAGAATGACTTAATGATTTTGTCAGTGATGGGTCTATATTTAGAATCGTCCCATTTCATATTTCTCCTTTGACAGGAATTTTTAAGAGATTTTTTTAACAGGGACTTGTAAGAGACTTTTAAGAGACTATATCTTTATTTAAAAAGACTAATTATAACAGGGACTTGAACGAGACTCTTAAGAGATTATATCTTTATTTAAAAGGCTTATTTAACCATAATGTAATAAAGTGAAACATTACACCCTGTTAGATAGTTAACACATCTAACAGGGCAAGTATGGCAAGCCCCATACGCTATCACTACAGGGCAAGCAGGGTAAACGATTTACTTTTTTACTTTTTACTTGTCTTTTAACTTAACAGGGGGACTTTTTTCGTGTATCAATACTCACGCCCAAAAAGGGATTCTTCAGCTGATTGTATTTTAAATGAGTATTTAACTGCAAGATTAATTGCCCAGGGTTGGGATTTTCCAGGACCGGCAGTAATAAAGTACTCATTCCTCCAGTCTGGAAGATATTCACCACCGAACAATTCCTCCCAATTTACTCTAATATCAATACCAAAAAGTATTGAGAGATCTGGATTGAGATTATATACAAATCCAGGTGTGAGATACGCAAGGTCAGGTCCACTTATAGTGCTCTCGTCTGTGCCAAATCCCCCTCTGTCTCCGGCAATTAAATCTATGAAGGGTTTAATCTTTCCAAAGTCAAAACTCAAACCAAGTGACCCTATATATTTATCAATAGTACCATGGTATATGTACCCCCCACCAACTGTGAGCAGTATATTTTCTGTTGTATAGGTTATAGCTGCCTTCACACCGATGTCTATCCTTCCTGTAGTAAAATATCTGAATTTACCTTCCCCTTTTTCTGGACCGAATATTCCATTACCTGTTGGGAGTATAATAATGGGTTCAATTGCAAATATGTCATCGATACTATATTTTAATCCGATACCAATATCACCAAACCCACTTTCTCTATGAGACAGGTTTGACTTCGCATCCAGGTAATGAGGCATCCAGAACCTTAAAGATACATTGTCCTCCATTCCATAGTCCAGACCAATCATAAGACTCCCACCTGTATAATTACAGGACTCATTATTTGGACTATAATTAAATCCTCTTAAGGCAAGTCCAATACTGAAGATGCCTTCTTTGATACCAATTGCAGGTTCTACCCTTAGGAATCCCGTATTACCCATTATCGCAGGAGAGGTATTGTAATACGTTTCAGAGAGTGCAATGGTAGATAAGTGAGTTAATAATATTATGATGATAATTTTGTTCATAGAATAAGGGTAGACCACCCCGTTGAAATAGATATTCATTTCACGGGGCAAGCAGACTGCAGACTAACTGAAAATGACTAATTTCTAATGACCAAAGGTAATAATTTACTATAGCATAACACTTCAATCCTCTATGCATTACCAAGGTAATGCCTGCCTGACGGTAGGCTGGCACTCCAGATACCAGTGAAAGGAAAAAGGATAAAGGGAAAAGGATAAATTTCTAATTGCTCTAATTTCTAATGCCTAATTAAATCCCAATGACTAATGACCCTGATGAAATAGATACTCATTTCACCCTGTACGCTATGCTACAGGACAGGCGGGGCAAGCACCTGATGAAATAGATACCCCGTTGAATAGCTTCCTGCAGAAATAGCTCCCTCATGGAGTAGTTTACACACTTCACGGGGCGAGAAGCATATCACAGGACAAGTCGCTTCCACGGGGCAGGGAAGTAGGCACTATTCAGGCAAAAGACTTGCCGGGAGTCGGACTCGAACCGACACGGCTTCTAAAAGCCAGCAGATTTTAAGTCTGCTGTGTCTACCAATTCCACCATCCCGGCGGGTTGATTGATTGACTATTTACGATTGAATATTGACGAATAGAGACAAGGCAAATGTAAAATGTAAAATGGCAAAAGGCAAATGTAAAATGTAAAATGGCAAAAGGCAAATGGAAAAGGGCAAATGTAAAATGGAAAAAGTAAAAGGGCAAATGTAAAAAGGCAAATGTAAAATGTAAAATGGCAAATGTAAAATGTAAAATGGCAAATGGAAAAAGTTAACACAATAAACCCAACAAACTCAATAAACATACAAGTTGATTGGTTGATTTGGGTATTATTTTAGAATGACGACTTTTTGGGTTTTTATAGACTGTCCTGTTGATAAGTTTATAAAATATATTCCTGTAGGTATATTTTTTGTGTTCCATTCAATGGCATGTTCGCCAACATTGTATTTCCCTTTGGTGAGTTCAGTCACCATCTGACCTAACATATTATAGACCTTTAATGAGATGGCGCTCTCTTTTGATAGTGTAAATGATATTTTAGTATTGTCTCTAACAGGATTCTCTATATTATTTAGGGAGATTAAGCAACGAGTTTCTTCTATTCCAACAGCAGTGAGGTCTCCCACATCTCTGGGTAGAATCTGGTAGTTTGAGTCATACGGTGCTGAGTTGTCATACTGATCCATTATACCTACTATGTCTATAGGCCAGCTTGGTTCTGGACTACCATCAATATCCGTTTTATAATATACTCTCAATGTTACCGTATCTGATTCTGTGTCATTTGTTATAAGCATATTAGCGGTGCTACCGGTACCAGGCCAGTCATCACCGCCTGCATAGTATACATTTTCGACTCTTATTAGACTGCCCTCATTGTCCTCTCCAAATTCCGATAGAAGAACTGTTTGAGGTGATGGCACACCAGCCTGACCAATTATTTCAAATCTCGCCAGGTTCTTTATTTCAGTTGTTCCTGTATACTGAGCAACCTCTCCTGCAACCTTTGCTATGTCTCCTCTTAATATACCTGGATCAAACCCTGGGGTATAGATATTAATTCCCGCTGTGGCATCTTGAATGAAACAGGCACTCGATGATATAATATACCACTCAACAGTCGCAGTTCCTTCTACTGTTATTATATCTCCTTTCTTATCTGGTATAAAGTCTGAATCAAGATCTTCCCTTGCAGATGCAATAGTAGAAATACCACCCCAGAAGTAGGTTGTATCACCCGGCATAGGATTTCCTGCAACATCCTCCACGTTAGTAATAATCAGGGTGTAGAAAACATTACTCTGGGCTGATGATGTAAGATGGACAAGTGTGGCATCGGAGGCATCAAGCTCTGCGTTTGTTATACTAATACCCTGGTCTATGTTATAGTTGAGTATGTTTTCTGCAGTCGTTGGATCAAGGGGTTCATTGAAAATTACCTCAATAGAATTTTGTCCCCATGAGAATGCACATTCAATATCCGGTGGGGTTACATCACCACCTCCACCTATCAGAGATGCATCATCTACATAGAATAGAGCATCTCCATCCCAGTTTGCTACTACATCATAACCTCTTATTTCAACCCTTAATGATTCAGCATTAGTAGGAGCAGTTCCAGTGTATGAAGATTGCTGCCAATTGGTATTATCTTCAGTATATACATCTGGTCCCTCACTGCTTATAAAGCTTCCCGATGCATCTAACCAGGTCAACCAAACGCGCATTCTACCTGCTGGGTCGTTATCATATGCCCAGAATTCAAATGTATAATCCGTATTGGAGGCTATGTTACCTACGGTTTGAGTAAACTTCTGAGTACTTGTTGCAGAGGTAAGATAGAGTCTAACGCTGTAACTACCTCCATGGATTGTATCTGAATGCTGGGTTGCATTGAAATCATCAGTAAGTTCAACCCAATTATCAGGTGGTTCAGTCGCTCCTCCTGACCAGGTCTCAAAGTCACCATTTATCAGGAGATTTTGGGCTCCTACTATACTTAGGGTGAATATTATAGAAAATAATATGATATATATTCGCATAAGACCCCCGGGGTAAAGTTGAAAATTAAAAATTATAGACATCAGACCACCCCGCAAAGTCGCTCCGCTCCAACGGGGCAGGCAGGGCGAGCTACATTTTACAGGGCAAGGAAGTAGGCACTATTCACTAAGCAGACCAGAATTACTAATTGCTCTAATTTCTAATGCCTAATTAAATCCCAATGTCCAATGACTAATGACCATGATGAAATAGATACCCTATTGAATAGCTCTACTTCCACAGGGCAGGCTACATTTCACCCTGTACACTACACTACAGGGCAGGCGGGGCAAGCAGACATGAGACCACATGGAGTAAGCAGTAAGCACTAATAAGACCAATGACTGTTGACGATTTACGATTGACAATTTACGGTCAACTGATAACATTAAACATTTAACATCCAAAATTTAACATCCAACATTCAACATTAAACATTTAACATCCAACATTTAACATTTCACATTAAACATTTCACATTAAACATCCCACATTCCACCTTATGCTCTATCTCACTATTACCATCTTCCTTGTATCCACAAAATCGCCTGTTTCAAATCTTATGAAGTATAAACCACCTGGTAGTGATTTATTATTACTATCTGTTCCATCCCAGGATGTTGTGTAAATACCTGGTTTTTCCTCTCTTTCTAATATAGTTTTAATAAACCTTCCACCTATGTCGTATATCTTTAGAGATATATTTACACATTTACTATTATTACTACCACTTATAAGCCCTGGAACAGTATATCTTATACTTGTTTCGCCAATAAACGGGTTGGGATAATTGGTCTCAAGTCCGGGTTTGAGATGCTGAAACTCTGCTACTGCACATATAGGTCCAAACCAGGCAGTATCACCATATTCATCTATTGATGTCAACTTATAGTAGTAAATCTCCTGGGCCAGGACAAGCGTATCATCATATCGATATTCTGTTTCATGGGGGATGGTACCCTGTCCATTTAGTTCCGTTATTTTTATGTAATTTTCTTCCTCTTCTTCTGTCCTGTATACGACCCATTTGCTGTTCTGTGTCTCGGATGCGGTTATCCATTGTAGGGTAATATATCCAGGTCCGGGTAGTGCATCGAAATAAACGAGTTCTACAGATAAAGCACCCACACCACCAAGTGTAAATGGTGAAAATTCACTAATATTTGTTACCTCGACCCAATGAGGATTTTCTCCAAACCCAACACCATTGGTTGTATTTTCTTCAGGTAAAAGCTGCCAGTGAGAGATGGTAGTATTCCATCTATTCATCGGCATTTCGTCCGCAGGTGTGCTACCTCGTTCACCCTCATAGTAGTATATCCTTATTGTGGCAGTTCCTGTGTTGTCTGGTACAATGTTAGTAAATCTACTAACACTTGTTATACCAGAAGCACAACCGCTTCCAAATGCATTCTGTGGAATCATGGAGCCACATCGGGTATGAACCCTTACAGAATCTATACTTCCACTGGTTGGTGTAAATACAAGTGCATCTCTTCCAAATCCATCATTGAATGTGGCACTCTTGGTGCTCACCTTTTTTTTCTGTATCTTCTGTATAGAGCCCCAGTTATAACAGGTATCAAGGTTTGTTACCGAGATAAAACTAGTTATATCAGTTGAGTCAACATCCAATATAGTACCATCGACTGTTAGGTCATAGAATTCTGGAGAACCTGTTACAGCGACTGTTGCCAGTCCACCCTTATTGAAAGTCACACACTTGTTATTATGATAAAATGTTCCGTTCTCAACTATGAAATTTTCCTTGATTGTTATGTTAGAATTGAGCTTAATACTATCACTGTTCTGAGATTTGTTTATTGTTATGTTACTAAAATAACTGCTGTCACCCATATATACATTACTATTTATATTACCATCGAATATCACAATTCCACCAGACGGCTGGAATCCTGCATCGGTTGTGTCATGAAAATCCCCGTCACAAAGTATCGTTCCATTTGTTATTTCTGTTATTGCTTGATGAGATGGTCCTTTGTTCAATATAATACCTTCATCTAAATCGAGTGTATCTGCAGCATTGTTCATTCTGAGTCCACCATTGGTTCCCACAAAAAGTACTGCATCTGTAACGGCTGTCTTGTGCCCTCCAGGAGAATAGACACCAGTGGTTATATTGAAACTATCTGCAGTTATATCAGTAAGTGCCGTAACACTATCCATTGAATCGGCAGCAGCAGTTGCCTCTATCTTGAGGAAATTGAAATAATTACCACTACCGGATACGGATATTGTATTGTAGTCAATATTTCCGTTCATACGAACCTGACCACTGTCTGATGTAAAGATATTGTCTCCTGAGATGGAAAGATTGCCTGCACATTCCAGACGTGCCTGGGGTTTTAGGAAAATATAATGGGATGAAATACTTACACTCCCTGCAACGTCAATCTTACCATTATTTCCTAACATCACGTATCTTCCACCAGCAAGAGTAAAATCTGAGTCAACAGTAAAATCCTGCTGTTCTTGCTTGAATGTTCCCTGATTTATATTGAAGTTGTTTGCCCATATGGAGTCACTCGAGTTTGCCATTATCGTATCATTTATAGAAGATAATCCAATAATAAGGTTATGGAATCTTTCCCTTGCGCCAGCACCTGTATTCTTGTTTATTTCCTTATTGCCTGAACCCATGAATGCTACTGTTGAGCTTCCTCTGTTGAACGTGCCATCATTCTCCCAGTTTCCATATATAAACAATGTATCGTCGCTTCCACCACTGTATGTAAGTGTTCCATCTATGAATAAATCCTTACAATAGGCATCTCCTCCTGCATCTCTTATTGTAACTGTCTTGCTGGAGTTTATTTGAGCTCCAAAGTCCTGGGTAGGCACACCCTCTGGTGTCCAGGTAGATGTTTGGTCCCAGTAAGTTCCAGAATTTCCAGTAGTTGATATCCATCTAAAGGTTGAATTTGTATCACCTGGTGTGCCATAGTTTTCCGTTGCAGCAAGCCAGTTTGCACCCTGTGTATTGTCGAGCTCTGGATTGATTAGCTCAAGAGACGGACCATTTCCATTAGCTTCTGTGGGCCAGGGAGATGTTATCCCATATGAGAGACTGTCAATGAACTTATTATCTCCATTACGTACTACTACCTCATCACCACTGTTGCTCAATGTAAGTCCTGAGGCTGTAGTAACATAGTCGTTCCCTGTTCCAAGGTTATCGCTGTATTCACTCTCATTAATTATAGAATTAGGATTTGAGGGTATGATTATGAAATGCCAGGGAGGTATTATTGCACCTCCAGGGATATCAAAAGTATCTTCAACATCAGTAATAGTCCATCCACTCACATCCATAGTATCTGAATCGATATTCCATAGTTCTATCCACTCAAAATTGGCATCACTGCCCTGAGTCAATGAGGGATTATACATTATCTCGTTTATAACAACATTTCCAGAGTCTGTGCTCGGGTACGAGCCAAAATACACGTTGTCAATATAAAAAACAGCATCTCCATCCCAATTGCCGGCTACATCATAGAATCTAAGAGTAGGTTTGGCCCAGGTTGCACCTATGGGTGTGGTCCATTCATAGGATAGCTGCTGCCAATTAGAATTATCAACACTATAAATACCAGTATATATAATACCTGCGTTGTATTGTATGCACAGCCTTACTCTACCTGCGTCGTCGTTATCATACACCCAGGCAGTAAAGGAATACTCCTGACCTGCGGTTACTGATATCTGAGAGGTATGCCAGAAATCTGTTTCTGCTTGTGTTTGTGTGGTGCAGACAACCTGAGCGCTGTAACTGCCACCATGTATAGTATTTGTCTCCTGACTCAGGATTATTTTATTGTCGCTGCTCCAGTCATCAGGATTCCCTGCTGTCCAGTTTTCAAAACCTGGATTGTTAGCCAGATTGGCGGATAGGAGTATAGAGGGTGGTGCGAACAATAAAGTGCAAACAATAATATAAGCACATTTTCTGAACATAATGTCCTCCATTTTTAGGATAAGGAAACCTATATATGATTATAGCATAAAAATTGGGATTTTGCAAGAAAATTTTTAAAAAAAGAACTAAAAACAGGGACTTATTTAACAGGGACTTGGACGAGACTCTTAAGAGACTACATCTTTATTTAAAAAGATTTATTTAACAGGGACTTGTAATTGACCCTGATGAAATAGATACCCCGTTGAATAGCTTCCTGCAGAAATAGCTCCCCCATGGAGTAGTTTACACACTCCACGGGGCGAGAAGCATTTCACAGGACAAGTCGCTTCCACCGTAATGTAATAAAGTGAAACATTACATATGGCAGGCAGGGCAGGCTACATTTCACGGGGCAAGCGGGATAAATAAGGCGTAAGGCGTAGGGAGTGAAACGGAGAAACGGAGAGGAGAGTAGGTACTAAACACTATGCAGTAAGCACTAAGTAAACTCAATAAACACAATGAACTCAACAAACTTAAGTACTTTTTACTTTTGCCTTTTTACTTTTTACTTGTCTTTTAACTTAACAGGGACTTGGACGAGACTACATCCTTATTTTAAAAGTATATAATACTGTAAGTTTTTTTCAATATCTATATAATCTGCTTAATCCGTTTAATCCGATGATTTTTTCCTTGACAGTGGAACGAATTTGTGATATAATTTGAATAAGTATATTCCATGTGTAGCTATAAAAGTATAAAGGAAAAAAGGGAATTGCCCACGAAGGACACCCCGATACAGTCATTCTTCCCTACGGGGCAAGCGGAGTACACGAAAGATATAAATTAAAAAGAAAAAGAATTAAAAAATTTCGTGCATTTCGCTTGCCCCGTGAAATGAGTATCTATTTCATCGGGTGCCTGCCCCGTAGGGAGGTTTATCCCGTTAAATGCGAAGCAATATTTAATGGGGAATGACCGTATCGGGGTGCATTTCGTGGGAGAAAAAGAAAAAGGAAAAAAATTATGGAAAAGTATGTAGTTATAATTGGAGGGGTTATATCGGGTGTTGGGAAGGGAGTTGCGGCTGCTTCTATAGGTAAGATACTCCAGGAATATGGTTATTCAGTAACTGCAATAAAAATAGATCCTTATATAAATTATGATGCAGGAACCCTCCGTCCTACTGAACACGGTGAGGTTTGGGTAACTTATGATGGTGGTGAGATAGACCAAGACCTTGGAAATTATGAGAGATTCCTGGGGATTTCTATTTCAAAACAAAATAATATTACAACAGGACAGATATATAGTGCTATAATTGAGGGTGAGAGAGGAGGTAAATATCTTGGTGAGACTGTCCAGTTTATACCACATATACCAGATGAGATTAAAAGAAGGATAAAAAAAGCAGGTAAGGGGTACGATATATCAATTATTGAGATAGGTGGGACAGTTGGGGACTATGAAAATATACCTTTTTTGTTCGCTGTGAAAGGCATAGAAAGGGAATTGGGTAAAGAAAATGTATGTTACGTTTTAATAACCTTTTTGCCAGTGCCAGACCATATTGGAGAAATGAAGACAAAACCAACTCAACAGGCAGTAAAGCTACTTCAAGAGAATGGTATTAATCCAGATGTAATACTTTGTAGGGGTCATAAATCCCTTGATATGGTTAGAAAAAAGAAAATAGAGATATATGCAAATATAAAAAGTGATTACGTAATATCTGCACCTGATATCGAGATTTTATATGAAGTTCCTCTCAATTTCGAGAAAGAACATCTTGGCTTAAAACTTCTTGACAAACTCGATCTCTCTTTACGGAAGAAACCTGACTGGTACAGATGGAAGAATCTCCTGTCAAGAATCAGAAACCCTAAGAAGCGTGTAAGTGTTGGAATTGTAGGGAAGTATCTGAAGATTGGGGACTACAGTCTCAAAGACTCCTATATTTCAATAAATGAGGCACTTATTCATGCTGGGGCAAGACTAAATACAGGTATAGATGTTGAGTGGCTTAACTCTGAAACTATAACTTCTAAAGACCTTTCCAGACTCGATGGTATATTGGTGCCAGGAGGATTTGGTGAGGGGGGGACAGAAGGTAAAATAAGAGCAATTAAATATGCAAGAGAGCATAATAAACCATTTTTAGGTCTTTGTTTGGGGATGCAATTAGGAGTTATAGAATTTGCAAGAAATGTGTTGGATATGGATGCTGATTCAACAGAATTTAACCCAGATACAAAATGCCCGGTCGTTGATATACTTCCCTACCAGAGAAAATTATTAAAAGAAGATAGATATGGCGGAACCATGAGACTCGGGGCATATGCTGCTTTTATAAGAAAGGGAACTTTAGTTCAGCGTCTTTACAAAAGAGAAAAGAGGTTCGAAAAGGATATGTCAATTAGGATTGATTCTTTTCGGATTGGAAAGGTTATACCGGATGCAAAATATGTTCTTGAGAAACATAGACATAGATATGAGATTTCGCCTGATTTTATTCCAATATTAGAAAAAGCTGGAATGGTGTTCTCGGGTTTACATCAACCTCTAAATGGTCCTACTTTGATGGAGTTTGTAGAACTTCCAGAACATAAGTATTTTGTAGCAACTCAGGCTCACCCCGAATTTACTTCAGATTTAACCGCACCAGCACCCCTCTTTATTGGTTTTATAGAGGCAATGGTCTCAGGTTAGGAGTTATTGGTTAATTGTTATTTGCCACTAAGCCACTAAGACACTAAGTTTTTTTATTCTTTTTTTAAATAAATAAAATTATATCTTTTCTTTGTGTCTTTGTGGCAGTTTTTTAGCCGCTAAGACACAGAGTATTCAAAAATTATATCTACCTTTACAAAGATAAGTTATTGAGTCTTAGAATCTTATATATGACACGGTTTATTGAGTCCCAGTGAAATATGCTTCCCGATGAAATAGTTAGACAATTCACGGGACAAGTCGCATTTCACGGGGACGCTTTACGCACTACGCTTTTCGCTCTTCATTCATCGCAACCGGGAGGTTGCTCCTACCAATCGCCCCGCCAAATGCGGGACTCATACCACCTAACACCTGTATCCTAAAACCTCTCACCAACATTCAACTAATTAACTATTCAACCAATTAACTCTTATTCCATTTCTCCCATTCACCGTTTCTCAATTCATCGCCCTACGACCTACGCTCTACGTTATACTCTTTCCCCTTCTGTTATTTTGCATTGCTAATTGCTAATTTTGCATTGTTAATTGACTTCCTCCTTCCCTTTTCGCCCCGCCAAAGGCGGGGCTCCTACCCTCCTTTTATCTTCCCCCTAAAAAATTATTTTAGTGTTATTTTTTTCAGTTTTTTAACGTAAAAGTTGGCCAGTAAACAAATAAGGTGGAAATTAGCCATTAAGACCATTTTGAAAAAATTCTATAAATGGGTAAATTTTCTTTATTTTTTTCCTTGACAAACCGGGTTTTTTGGTGTAAATTATATATGAGTGGTGAAAAGTGGTGAAAAGTGGTGATTATGTTTAATGGTTTTGAGATACATAATATAGAAGAAAAAGGAAGGCTTGCTATACCTGCAAAGTTCCGCAAGACTATCGAGGATAGCATGGTGGTTACAACAAGGGGTTATGACGGGTGTCTTACAGTATATACATTAAATGAATGGCGTTCTTTTGAGGAGAGATTAAGCAGATTATCGATGGCTGATTCAAGAGCAAGAAGAATCAAAAGGTGGTTTTCAAGTAATGCAGAGGTCTTAAAAATGGATAGACAGGGTAGAATAAATTTACCGCAACATCTTATTGAATTTGCGGGAATTAAGAAAGAGGTGGTCATAACCGGTGTTCTTGACCATCTTGAGGTTTGGAGCGTAGAGTACTATGAGAAACAGAATCTTAGTGGCGATCCCTCAGAAATTGAGGGATTAGATGGATTGGAGGTATTATGAAAAAAGTAGAGGTAACAGATAGAGTGGTCAAGATTTTGATATCGGGTATGCTTACAGAGAAATGTTTCTATGGTGTAGAAGACCTAATTGAGGGGCTTATCACCATGGGAAAGAAATATTTCGTACTCGATATGCGTAAAACCACTCACATACACTATAAAATTGGTGAGTTGATAGACAGGCTGAAGGATACATTATATCTTTATGACGCCGAACTACGTGTTGTATGTGACGACCCTTATCTTCTTGAGATAATGAAGTTTGCAACAGGGGAAGCCTATCCTTTAGTATACACAAGTGTTAGAGAGGCAAGTAGAACCTTTTAGGATTGATGCTTCACACACCAGTTTTAGTCGATAAAGTACTCTGGTATGTAAAGGGTGGGGTGTGGGTAGATGCTACTATTGGTACAGGAGGGCATACAGAGGCTATACTTACCAGATATAAAGAAGTATTTATATATGGTGTCGATATAGATGGAGAAACGCTCGATGTTGCTCGGAAGAGGTTGAGAAAATTTAAGGGAAGGTTCAAATTAATCCAGGGGAACTTCCGCAATCTAAATAAACTCATACCCGGTTATTTTGATGGAGTGCTCTTTGACATCGGAGTATCTTCTTTCCAGTTGGATGATGCAAAAAGAGGGTTTTCGTTTAGATTTGATGGTCCCCTTGATATGAGAATGGATAGAAACAGTGGCGTAGCACTATATAGACGATTTAAATATCTTAGAAAGATGGAGATAGAGGAGATTATCAGGAATTATGGTGAGGAAAGGTATGCGAGAGTGATAGCAGGGAGATTATACGATTTAAAGGATAAAATTCGTACTACAGGTGAATTTCGAAGCCTTATAGGGAGGAATCCCAAAACACTCTCAAGGGTTTTCCAGGCTTTCAGGATATTCATGAACGAGGAATTAGAAAATCTTAAGGGGGGACTGCAATTTGCTGTTTCTAAGCTTAAGGAGGGTGGTAGAGTCGCTGTTATATCCTATCACTCGCTTGAAGATAGGATTGTTAAGCAATTTTTTAAAGATAATGATAATCTTAGGATTTTGACGAAGAAACCAATAACACCATCTTATGAAGAGATTAGTTTAAACTCCCGTGCAAGAAGTGCCAAGATGAGAGTTGCGGAGAAAAGGGAATTGCAATTGACTATTGACCCTGATGAAATAGATACTCATTTCACAGGGTAAACGATTGATGATTGACGATTGCGAAGGGCGTCGGGCGTCCCAGTGAAATATGCTTCCTGTTGAATAACTTCGTTTCCACAGGACAAGTCGCATTTCACCCCGTACGCTATCGCTACAGGACAGGCACCCGATGAAATAGATACCCCGTTGAATAGCTCCGCTTCCACGGGGCAGGCTACATTTCACGGGGCAAGCGGGATAAATAAGGCGTAAGGTCTAGGGAGTGAAACGGAGAAACGGAGGGGAGAGAAGGGTAGAAGTCAATTAACAATGCAAAATTAGCAATTAGCAATCCGCCGGCTTCAAGTCATTTAGTAACTGAGTCATTACGTCATTAAAGAAATAGTCAATTGTCAATAGTCATTCGTCAATCAACATGTAACATATAACATTTAACTTGTCCTTTTAACTTTTGCCTTTTTACTTTTAACTTGCCTTTTAACTCAATAACCAATACTTTGATATTATGCGTGCTCCTATGTACATATTAATAATTGCAGGGATATTTATACTTTCCTTTTTATATCTCTATTTACACTCAGTAACAATACAGCTCACACTTAGACTTGACGAGAAGCAAAAGGAACTCTCAAGCATCGATGATGAAGTAGAAAAATTGAGAGTTAGCATTGCGCGTCTTCTTTCTTACCCAAGAATTGAGGAAGTTGCCTTACAAATAGGTTTCAGGCATCCTTCAGCTAAAGAAATAATAGTTATCTATGATATAGATTCGACAGTTGTTGATAGCCAAAGCTTCGATAGCCTATGATAGGTAATTGATTTCACAACAGCAATTTTAGTCCGCATCCCATAATAAAACATCGATTCTAACTTTTTAATTAATAATCTACAAATATCACTCATCCATTCTGCGGGTTGAGGATATGCTGTGTATATAACTATAATGGTGACCTCTTGTTTGAATCTATTATCCGATGTAAAAAATATAATTTAATATAAAAGTTGTTATAATTATATTTCACTTTATCCTTATATTTTATGCATACTCGTCGCTTATTCTTTACGATCTTCTGCTTATTAGCTATAGAGGTACTTCTACTTGGCAGGATTGTCTGGCTTCAGACTGCAAAGTGGGGAGAATATAAAAAGATGGTAGATGATCAAGCGACCTGTAATATAACCTTTAGACCAAAAAGAGGGAGAATATACGACTGTAATTTTGAGCTTCTTGCCACGAGTATAAAAACAAAATCACTTTATACAATTCCTGCAATACTTGAAAACCCCAGAGTAACCGCAAAAATCCTTGAAGAAAAAGGCTTTGGTTCATACCAGGGATATAGAGCCAGGTTCGAAAAATACCCTAAGTTCATCTGGATTAAAAGGCATATCAACACAGAAGGTGATGAGAAGATTGAGGGTGTTTATATTTCTGATGATGTTAAAAGGGTATATCCTCTTAAGTTAGGAACATCTGTTATAGGTAAAACAGATCCATACGGAGTAGGACTTGCTGGTATTGAATATAAATTTAATAAGATGTTAGAGGGAGAGCCGTGTACTATAACCATGGGAAAAACACCTGCTGGACGATTATACCCCCATCCTTTATATGTACTAAAAGAACCCAAGCGGGGCTGTGATATAATACTTACCATAGATGCTACAATTCAGTCCACAATAGAGGAAGAGTTGAAAAAAGGGGTAGAAAAATTCAAAGCAAAAGGGGGAATGGCAATTGTGGTTAATCCTAAGACAGGTGAGATTCTTGCTATGACATCTATAGGTAAGAATGGTAACAGTACTGTTGAAGCACAATTTGAACCTGGCTCTACATTTAAAATAGTTACTCTTGCCAGTGTTCTTGAAGATAGTCTCGTATCATTTGATACAATTGTGGAAGATGGTACTGGAAGTTGTGTTGTAGGGAGAAAGGTAATAAAGGATGAAAGAAAGCATGGGCCTTTTACTCTTAGGCAGGCAGTTGCACGAAGTTCAAATGTTGCATTTGTTAATTTAGCAAATATGGTAGGGAATAAGAAACTATACGAAATGGCAATTATGTTTGGATTTAGTCAAAAGACTGGTATAGGTCTGCCATGTGAAGTGTTAGGAAATATTTATCCTTCTTCGGAGTGGACACCACTTAGATTGGCAAATGTCGCATTTGGTCAGGGGGTCTCATGTACATTCCTTCAACTCTCTATGGCGTATGCCAGTATTGCAAATTGGGGTTTATTGCTCAAACCTTATATTGTGAAAGAGATAATTGATGGCAATGGAAAGGTATTATATACCACTGAAACAGAGGTAGTCAGAAGGGTTATTGATGAATCAACTTCCAGAGATATGATTGACCTTCTAATGGGTGTTGTAAGTGATACTGGAACAGGAGTTCTTGCACAGGTGAGGGGTCTCAATATCGCTGGGAAGACAGGAACAGCGCAAAAATTTAAGAATGGGAAATATACAGAGGATTATATTTCAAGTTTTATTGGGTTTTTCCCTGCAAATGATCCATCCTTTCTTGTGGGGGTATTGATTGATGAACCAGAGGATATACATTTTGGAAGTCTTGTAGCTGCTCCACTGTTTAAAAATATTGTCACGAGAATAATCTCCTCAGAGATGATCGCGAGATATTGAGAAACGGTGAAGCGGAGAAACGGAGAAACTGAGAGTAAGTACTAAGCAGTAGGCAGTATGCAGTATTAAGAGAGATGGAATGGGGGAAACGGAGAAGCGGGAAATGTTAAATGACAAATGGAAAAAGGCAAATGTGTAAAGTTAAAAAGACAAATGGTAGGAGCAACCTCCTGGTTGCGATAAGGGAAAGAGGGAAGAGGGAAGTCAATTAACAATGCAAAATTAGCAATTAGCAATCCGCCGGCTTCAAGTCATTTAGTAACTGAGTCATTATGTCATTAAAGAAATAGTCAATTGTCAATAGTCATTCGTCAATCAACATGTAACATATAACATTTAACATTTAACTTGTCCTTTTAACTTTTACCTTTTTACTTTTAACTTGTCTTTTAACTCAATGAACCCAATAAACCCAAATAGGAAAATGTTATGCTTCTAAGGGAAATTATACCAAATGCAATAGAGGAGTTGAAGATTGATTCAGAGCTTGCTAATATTGATATTAAAGGAATTGCATATGATTCAAGAGATGTTAAACCCGGGTACGTATTTTTTGCCAGAAAGGGCGAGAAGATAGATACGCATAATTATATTGAGGATGCTCATAATAGAGGTGCAGTTTTGTTTATAGTAACAAAGGATGTTGACAATCCGTATCCAAAAATAGTTGTAAAAGATTCAAGGAAAATGCTTGCCGTTCTCTCCGGCAGATTCTATGGTAGTCCCTCAGAGAAAATGAAGGTTGTAGGGATAACCGGTACAAATGGAAAAAGCACAGTAACCATCATATTACATTCAATTTACGAAACCAGTGGTATTCCATGCGGACTTATTGGAACCATTTTTTACAAAATATCCTCATCTACTCTTTCTGCGAATCTGACAACCCCTGAGTCACTTGATATTGCGAGGTTGATGCATAGGATGTTAAAAAGGGGCGTAAATAATATTGTTATGGAGGTATCCTCACATGGCATAGCACAGAGTCGTATAGAAGGAATAGATTTTGATATTTCAGGTCTTACATGTATTGGCAGAGACCATCTTGATTATCATCTGACATTTGAAAATTATCTTGAGACCAAGCTATCTTTCTTCAGGGGATTAAAGAAGCAAGGTTTAGCAGTGTTACCACAGGGAGATTATTTTGAACTATTTAAATCCAGTACCCGTGCAAGGACATTAAGCTATGGTTACACAGGTGGATTGGATTATTGTGGAAATATAATCTCAATAGGAATGGAGGGTATGGAGTTGGAGTTTGAAACACCTTATGGTAAGGAAAGATTTCATTCAAGGATGACTGGAAGACACAATGCTTTAAACATACTTCTGGCATATACAATCGCAAAAGAGGATGGTCTTCAGCCATCAGATATAATTGAAGGTATTAAAAAGGTTAGTATGATTCCTGGAAGATTCGAACGCATTGGAAATGTCATCGTGGATTTTGCTCATACGCCGGATGCAATGACTGCTGTTTTGAAATCGGCAAAGGGTTTTACAAGAGGAAAGTTAATTACCGTATTTGGGTGTGGAGGAGATAGAGATAAAGGTAAAAGACCCTTAATGGGAGAAGTTGCAGCCAGTTTATCTGACTACGTATTCATAACATCAGATAATCCAAGAACAGAGGACCCTTATACAATAATAAAAGACATAGAAGAAGGGATAAGTGGGAAAAATTATGAGGTTATCTTAGATAGAAAGAATGCTATAAGAAAGGCGTTAAACTTAGCTCGTGAGAATGATATTGTGCTTATACTTGGTAAGGGACACGAAACATACCAGATAATTGGCGAAGAGAAAAGACCCTTTAATGATAGGAAGGTTGTGAGGGAAATATTATATGGAAAATGTTAAATGTTATATGGAAAATGTTAAATGTTGAAGGTGGAATGAAATGTTACATGTTAAATGTTTAATGTTAAATGTTGAAGGTGGAATGTTAAATGTTTAATGTAGAATGTTGAGTAGAATGTTAAATGTGTAATGTTAAATGTTTAATGTTGAATGAGATAAGAGTTGATTAGTTGAATAGTTAATTGGTTGATTAGGTTAAATGATATTGGAAAGCAATCGTAAATCGACAATCGAAAATAGTAAATTAATGGTAGGAGCAACGTCCTCATTACAAAAATAGGTAGGAGAGACTTCATAGTCTCGATAAAAGCGTATGGCGAAATGCGTCCCAGTGGAATAGTTGACACATTCCACCCCGTACGCTATCGCTACAGGACAGGCACCCGTTGAAATAGATACTCATTTCACGGGGCAGGCGGGATAAATAGGGAGTGAAACGGAGAAACGGAGAGGAGCGGAATTGCAATTGACTATTTACTATTGACGATTGAAGATTAACGAATAACAATTAACCAATAACCAATAACTAATATGGATGAGATATGCAGCTTACAACAAACGAGCTTATCAAGGTAGTAGAAGGAAAGGCAATAGGAATATCCTATGATAACATTGAAATCGCTGGGATTTCTGTGGACTCAAGAACAATAAGGAAAAATGAGGTCTTTTTTGCCATAAAGGGGGAAAGATATGATGGACACGATTTTCTTGATGAAGTTCAGGAAAAAGAGGGAGTGTTTAGTGTAATCGAGAAAGACGAGAACTCAAGGGGTATATTGGTTAAGGATACTAAGTTAGCTCTTTGTCATCTTGCCCGATATTATCGAAGTAAATTCGAACCCATAACAATAGCTATAACAGGTTCGAATGGCAAGACTACAAGTAAATGTCTCACCAATCTTGTTCTTAGACAAAGATTCAATGTCCTTTCATCTCCCCGTAGTTATAATAACGAGATTGGGGTCCCACTTACAATATTTAAGCTTCAGAAAGAGAATGAGGTTCTTCTTCTTGAATTTGGCATGAACCACAAGAATGAGATTAAACATCTATCCGATATAGCGAAACCAGATATCGGGGTAATTACGAATATCGCTCCTGTTCATATTGCTAATTTCAGTTCCATTGATGAAATACTACGAGAAAAAATCCAACTTGCAAGGTCTTGCAATACCGTTTTGTTAAATGCAGATGACGATATGCTAATGGGAGCTTTAGAGGATATAAATTCAAAAAAGGTTATAACCTTTGGAATAAAGACAGGTGATATTAGAGCAATAGATATCACCCTTGACAAAAGTGGTTCTAAATTTAAATTAAATAATAATGATTTCTTTCTGCCACTTTTTGGAAAACATAATATATATAACGCATTGGTTTCTATAGCCTTAGGTGATATACTTGGGGTAGGCAGAACAAACAGTATGTTCGCTCTTATGAAGGCAACCCCAGAGAGTGGAAGGGATAAACAGATATACATAAATGACTCCATAATTGTAGATTCAACATACAACTCTAACCCTGTGTCGCTTATATCATCACTTGAGGGTATAAGGTTAATAAAGGGAAGAAAAATAGCAGTTATTGGTGATATGCTTGAATTGGGTAAAAAGGCGGCTCAGTACCATAGAGAAGTTGGTAAAAGATTAAAAGAATTAGATATTCAGGCGCTTTTTACTTATGGAGAATTAGCAAGAGAAATTGCAGAGTATGCAAGGCTTCCATTTGTCTCTTCATATCACGACATTGATAAGCTTGTAAGAGAACTAAAGAAATTCATAAGAGATGGGGATGTCATCTTAGTCAAGGGTTCAAGGAAGATGAAAATGGAGAGAGTGGTGGAGGGGATAAGGGAGAAGTAAAAAGTAAAATGTAAAAAGTAAAAAGTAAAATGTGGAATGGAATAAAAGTTGATTAGTTGAATAGTTAATTAGTTGAATGGGATAGAAGTTGAATAGTTGAATAGTTAATTAGTTGAATGTTAGATGTGGAGTGTGAAATGTTATATGTTGAATGTTATATGTTGAATGACTAATTTGAGACAGCAGACATCAGACCACAGACTCAAGACAAAAGATCAAAGAGAAACGGGGAAGAGGGGAGTCAATCGTAGATTGTAAATCGCCAATTATCAGCTATGCTTTATTATTTCTTATATCCACTTGCAGAAGAGGTTGGGCTATTTAACCTCTTCAGATATATAACCTTCAGAGCGGCTTACGCTGGTACAACTTCACTTCTTATCATGATTTTGTTTGGAC
The DNA here is from genome assembly GCA_023129165.1 of Caldifarciminota bacterium. Classification (GTDB taxonomy): domain Bacteria; phylum Hydrothermota; class UBA3073; order UBA3073; family UBA3073; genus JAGMCL01. The sequence goes on from JAGMCL010000082.1 coordinate 22,129, forward strand.
CGTACATAATAAGATGGCTCAAAAACAAGGGGTTCGTTTCAGGTATAAGAGAACCTTCCCTCAAAAAACATGAGGTTAAGAAAGGTACTCCACTTGCGGGACCCCTTATTATTATGTCAATAATCGTTTCATCCCTTCTGTGGACATACATACAAGAACCCTATTTCTGGATTATGATGTATACTGTTACTACGTTAGCAATTCTTGGGTTTTCAGATGATTTAAAGAAAATAAGATTGGGAAAAGGTGTATATGGTAGATACAAGTTTTTGTGGCAGATTCTAATCGCTATACCCATTGCAGTATTTATGGTGGTTTTCCCCAGAAGACCCGATTTTGCTACTATGACCACGCTTCTATTTTTAAAGAATATGTTCTGGAATTTAGGAATCTTTTACATACCTTTTGTAATAATTGTCTTAGTTGCAACTACAAACAGCGTTAATATTGCTGATGGAATAGATGGTCTTGCCTGTGGTCTTGTTGGAATTGCTACGGTTGCATATGTAGTACTCTCATATCTGACAGGGCATTACAAATTTGCCTCTTATCTGAATATTCTCTTCATTCCTGGCAGTGGAGAGGTTGCAGTTGTTCTTGCATCCGTTGTGGGAACAGCTATAGGATTCCTGTGGTTTAATGCACATCCTGCAGAGGCATTTATGGGTGATATGGGGTCACTTCCACTTGGAGGATTATTGGGAGCTTCAGCCATTCTCATAAAACAAGAGATTTTGTTGATAATTGTATGTGGAGTTTTTGTGGCAGAAGCATTATCCGTTATAATACAGGTTTTATTTTATAAAAGAACGGGTAGGAGAATTTTCAAAATGGCTCCACTTCATCATCATTTCGAGCTCATGGGAGTGTCTGAGGCTAAGCTTGTTGTTAGGTTCTGGATAGTGGGGATAATATTTACACTGATTGCAATATCTACTCTAAAGATTAGATGAGTTGCAAGATGTTGAATGTTTAATGTTAAATGTGAAATGCGTGAAGCGTAGGGTGTAGAGCGTAGAGTGTAAGGCGTATAGCGAGAAAGGGAGAATGGGAGAAACGGAGAAACGGAGAGGAGAGTAGGTACTAAGCACTATGCAGTAAGCACTAAGTAAACTCAATAAACACAATGAACTCAACAAACTTAAGTACTTTTTACTTTTGCCTTTTTACTTTTAACTTGTCTTTTAACTAAACAAACTCAATAAACTAAACGAACTAAACAAACCCAATAAACTGAGTAAACTCAATAAACACAACAAACAGTATGAATCTTGTAGATAAAAGAGTATCTGTGGTTGGGCTTAGAAGAAGTGGAAGTGCGGTTGTATCTCTTCTTAAAAGGCGAGGTGCATTCGTGTTTGGTAGTGATACTGATAGGACATTGGATGTGTCATCTCTTGATATACCACTTGAACTTGGTAGGAATACGAAGAGGATACTCGATGCAGACCTTATTGTTGTGAGCCCGGGTGTCTCTTTAAATAATCCGATAATTAAGGCTGCCAAGAAAGAGGGTATCAAAATTATTGGCGAACTTGAGCTCGCATCCTACTATATACAATCTAAAATTATAGCTGTAACCGGCACAAACGGTAAGACTACAACATGTCTGTTAATAGATAGTATAATGAAGGCTGCATCAGTTGATTCTGTGGTGGCTGGTAATATATATCCTGGAACACCTCTTTCTCTTATAGTTGATAAAATATCCCCTGATACTGTGGTTATAGTTGAGGTTTCTTCCTTCCAATTGGAAACAATTGAGAAGTTCAGACCATATATTGGTGTTTTACTTAATGTAACACCTGATCACCTTGACAGACACCCATCTATGGAGGAATATATAAAAATAAAGTCGAGAATTTTTGAAAACCAGACAGAGGAAGATTTTGCTGTTATGAATTATGACGATATAAATATAAGGAATTTACCAATTAACACAAGGTCAAAGAGATATAATTTTTCAATTACTGAAGGTCCACTGATGAGTGTGTATACGAAAAATGGTTTCATTTGTTTTAATGAAAAACAACTTATGGAGATCCCTGCAATTGATGTACCACTTGAGGATATACTTGCAGCAATCAGTGTGGTAGGTATATGTGGTATCAGAAAAAATTCAATAATAGAAGGGCTTGGCACATTTAAGGCAGCACCTCATAGAATGGAACATATAGGAGAGATATACAAAAGAACATTTATAAATAATTCGATGTGCACAAATCCCTCATCCTTTGTAAAGTCACTCGAGGTTCTTACCAAAAGACCCGTCTTGATTATGGGTGGTAAATCAAAAATGGTTGATATTGAACCTATTCTCGATTCGATAGTTAAGGAAGTAAAATTTTGCGTTGTTGTAGGTGAGGTAAGCAAGCTCATTATAACTGGTTTAAAGAAGAAGAATTACTGTGATTTCTATGTTGCGAAAGAAATGAAGGATGCTGTTAGAAAGGCATATTCAGTTTCCTTACCTGGTGATATAGTTATACTTTCACCAGGGTTTGCATCATTCGATATGTTTGAAAATTTTGAGGAGAGAGGAAACACCTTTAAAAAAGAGGTAGATAATTTATTTGAGGATTGGTGAACATATGGAACAAGCCAAAAAAGGATTAGACGTAACTCTATTACTTGTAACAGTAACCCTTCTTCTCCTGGGGTTACTTGCAATCTATTCTTCAAGCTCATTCCATGCTATTAGGAGTAAGGATAACAGTCTATTTTATATTGTAAATCAGTTAAGGCCACTTTTTATAGGAGGTCTACTTGCATTAATATTAAGTAAGATAAATTACAAAATTTGGGGAAAACTTTCGCCGGTCTTTCTGTTATTTGCCTTGTTTTTACTCTTCTATGTTGTATATTTCAGCAAACCAATAAATGATGTTCAGAGATGGATAAAAATTGGTGGTGTGTCCATACAACCCAGTGAATTTGCCAAGATAGCAATTATTCTCTGGCTTTCCTATTATCTCACCAGATACAGGGAAAAGATAAAAAGGCTGTGTTGGCTTTTACCAGTGGTTTTGGTCTCTTCTGCTGTAATTGTTTTACTCATACTTGAGCCATCTTTTGGTGTGGCGTTCACAATCTGCCTCTCTGTGTTAATCCTGATGTTTGTTGGAGAGGTTAAAATGAAATATATTATTATCTTTACAGGTCTTGTTGGAATCATGTTATTATTAAGTATGTCCAAAACTCCATATGCAAAAACACGGTTTGATAATTATTTATCAGGTGAGGTATATCAGGTAACCCAGTCTATGCAAGCCATAGGCTCGGGTGGAATTTTTGGTGTGGGTCTTGGACAGGGTAAAGAGAAATTATTCTTTTTACCTTACCCACATACAGATTTTATCTTCGCAAGTTTTGCAGAGGAAATTGGTTTGGTTGGTTCTATTCTGATATTGGGTCTTTTTTCTATATTCTTTTTACGAGGGATAAGAATATCCGCACATGCTCCAACAAAATTTGGGAGTCTTCTTGCATTTGGGCTATCCTTAAACATATTTCTCTCAGCGCTACTACACATAGGTGTTGCTTCTGGTTTAATTCCAACCACCGGTATTCCTTTGCCGTTTATATCATATGGAGGAAGTTCACTTGTAGTCAACCTTGTATCTGTAGGAATACTTCTGAATATATCAAAACAGGGAAAAGTGTTGAATAGTTGAATAGTTAATTAGTTGAATAGTTAATTAGTTGAATAGTTAATTGGTTGAATAGTTGTTTAGTTGAATAGTTGATTGGTTGATTGGTTGAATGTTTAATGTGGAATGTGAGAAGCATATGGCGTAAGGCGATTGACGAGTACCAGAGTATATCAGTATATCAGCAGATCAGTAGGCAGAATATCAGATTATCAGGAGGTAGGAGCAACATCCTCGTTGAGATAATTTAATCGGGGTTAGGAAACCCCTCCTACAAAAAGGAAGGTAGGAGAAACGGAAAAACGGTGAATTGCGAATTTCTAATTACAAATATCTAATTTATAAATGAACCCAACAAATTTATCCCGTGAAATGCGACTTGTCCCGTGAATTGTCTAACTATTTCATCGGGAAGCATATTTCACTGGGACTAAATAAACCAAACAATTATGAAGGTTCTAATAGCAACTGGGGGAACGGGTGGACATATATTTGTAGCTCTTGCATTAGCTCGTGAGTTGAATAAGTATGGTATTAATACAGTTTTTACAGCATCAGGTAACCAGGATGATTTTAAGGAATGGCCTTGCTATTACATACATATGAAAGGGCTTTTGGGGAAAAATATTATGAAGAAGTTAATGTTCCCATTCTCATTTTCTTTATCGATGGTGGAGTCATTTCTTGTAATTGTCAAGGAGAGACCACAGGCAGTACTTGGTACGGGTAGCTATCCTTCGGTTACACCGGCTCTTGCATCGAAGTTCTTTCTCATACCTTTATTTATTACAGAGATAGATTCTGTACCTGGTATGGCAACAAGATTGCTCTCGTTTTTTGCCTCAAGGATTTACTTGTGTTATAAGGATGCAACAAGATGGTTGCCAAAAAGCAAAATAAGGGTGTTCGGCTGTCCGGTGAGGGCGTTAAGGTTCATAAATAACAATACAGCAAAAGAAGAGCTCGGTTTTAATTCCAGTTTACCTTTAGTTTTTGTATTCGGAGGTTCAAGCGGAGCAAGAAGAATAAATAATCTAATGGTTAATTTAGTGCCCCAGTTAGGGGGTATTCAGTTTCTTTTATCTACAGGTATAAGGGATTATAATGAAATAAGCGAAAAGTTGGAAGGTTATAATAATGTGAAGATATATCCATTTATTGATGATATGGGACTTGGTTACAGTGCAGCAGATTTGTTAATATCAAGGGCAGGAGCACTAACCCTTGCAGAAATCATTAAATTTAAAAAACCTGCTATTTTGATACCATTTCCCTATGCGACACTACAACATCAATATAGAAATGCCAGGTCTCTTGAGGAGATGGGTTGTGTAAGGGTAATAACTGAAAAGGTTCTTTCGGCTGAGAAGTTGAAAGAAGAGATAGAAGATTTAATAGAGGATGCTGACCTAAGAAAGACTATGACAAACTGTTTTCCTGATGCAAATAATGGGGCAAAGAATATTTCCAAAGATATAGCTAAATGTTTAGGCATATAAATCATATACATTTCGTTGGTATTGGCGGCTCTGGAATGAGTGGAATTGCAGAGGTACTTATTCACTCAGGTTATAAGGTTACAGGGTCTGATATAAAAAGGTCAGCTGTAACCGATAGACTTACGAGACTCGGTGCAGCTATAGTGTACAGGCATAGAGGAGAAAATGTAAAGAATTCAGAAGTGCTTGTTTATTCGTCCGCAATAAAGTATTCCAACCCTGAAATCGTGGCTGCTCAAATGAAGGGAATACCAATTATACCAAGAGCAGAAATGCTTGGTGAGTTAATGAGAATGAAACAGGGTATAGCCATTGCGGGAACGCATGGGAAGACAACCACAACCTCGATTGTTGCCAGAATACTTGAATTTTCTGGTTATGACCCTACTGTTGTAGTTGGAGGTAGAATAAAGAATATAGGAACGGGTGGAAAACTTGGAGAAGGCGAGTATTTTGTATGTGAAGCAGATGAGAGTGACCGGTCTTTTTTATGTTTATCTCCAGTAATATCAATGATAACATCAATTGACGCTGATCATCTTGATAAGTACAAGGATATTGAGGAAATAAAAGCTGCATTTGTTGAGTTTGCTAATAGAGTTCCTTTTTATGGGTTTTTAATACTTGCTTATGATGATGAAAACGTTAAGGGTATAATAGAGAAGGTGAGAAGAAGAACCATTACATATGGTCTTTCTCGAGGTGTGAATGTGCTAGGATATGACTTGTCTCTTGGTGTGACCTCAGAATTTAGTGTGAAGAAGAATAGGGATAAAATTGGTAGGTTCTCTTTTCCCCTTCCGGGTAAGCACTATGTAACAAATGCTGTTGGTGCAATAGCCCTTGGTTTAGAATTGGAGATTCCAGGAGGTTGTTTGAGAGATGCAGTTGCAGGTTTTGAAGGAGTGGAAAGGAGATTTGAATTCATCAGGAAAGAGAATATTAAAATTATAGATGATTATGCCCATCATCCAAAGGAAATAGAGGAAACTATAAAAGCCGCGAGACTTATACAGGATAAGAGGATAATTGTTATATTTCAACCACACCTCTACTCAAGGACCTTTAAACTTCTTGATGGTTTTGCAAAAAGTTTGGGTATGGCAGACGAAGTTATAGTAACGGATATATATCCTGCCAGAGAGGAGCCAATTCCCGGGGTAACTGGAAAGATTATTGTAGATAAGATGATTAAAAATGGAAAAAAGGCTTTGTATATCCAGGAAAGTAGGGAGATAGCGAAATATGTTAAAAAAATGGTAAAGAGAGACGATATGATTCTAACACTTGGGGCAGGTAATATCCGAAAGGTAGCATTAGAAATTAATAAAATCCTATGAAATTACTTCAGAATGAACCACTAAGGCATCACACGACTATGGGTGTTGGGGGAAATGCAAGAATGTTCGCATATCCTGAGACATTCGATGAATTTCTCATGCTCCTTAAGGAAAGATATTTCATCATTGGAAGGGGTAGTAATCTTATATTTACTGACAATAATTTCGATGGTACAGTTATATCTTTGGAAAAATGTTTTAATGCACTTTCTTTTGAACAAATCGACAGTAAAAGGAAACTTGTAAAAGTTGGGGGTGGAGTTTCCCTTAAGAGACTTCTTAGAGAGTGTGTAAGAGAAGGGTTACATGGACTTGAATTTCTATGGGGAGTTCCTGGAAGTGTGGGGGGGGCTTGTCACACAAATACAGGTGCATTTGGTTCTTCATTTCTTGAATATATCAAGGAGATACAAATTGTAAATCAAGATGATAAAGGCATTAAATCCCTAAAAAGGGAGGATATTATCTTCTCAGATAGAGTTGGCGTTAAGTCTGTAATTGTAATAGATGCCCTCCTCATACTTGAAAGGGGTGAATCAGAAGAAAGATTGTCAGAATTTCGTAAATGGCGACGCGGACATCAACCAATTGATAAAAAAACAGCAGGATGCATTTTCAAAAACCCTCCAGGAGATTATGCAGGCAGGCTAATTGAGAAGGTGGGATTAAAAGGAGAAAGAATTGGTGATGCTGGAATATCCGAAAAACATGCAAATTTCATAGTCAACTTTGGGAAAGCGACATTTAGAGATATTTTGTCTCTAATAGAAATGATGAGTGAAAAGGTTTTTGAGATGTTTGGAGTAAAACTTGAGTTAGAGGTTGAGATTGTAGGATAAAAGTTGATTAGTTGAATAGTTAATTAGTTGAATGTTGGTGAGAGGTTTTAGGATACAGGTGTTAGGTGGTAGGAGTCTCACCTTTGGCGGGGCGATAGGTAGGAGCAACGTCCTCGTTGCGAAGAGCGAATTTCTAATTTCTAATTAAATACAAATGACTAATGTCAAAAGGAAAAGACCGCAGACTGAAGACCGCAGACAGCAGACTGAAGAAAAATGACCCTGATGAAATAGATACCCCGTTGAATAGCTTCCTGCAGAAATAGCTCCCCCATGGAGTAGTTTACACACTCCACGGGGCGAGAAGCATTTCACAGGACAAGTCGCTTCCACCGTAATGTAATAAAGTGAAACATTACATATGGCAGGCAGGGCAGGCTACATTTCACAGGGCAAGCAGGGCAGGCAGGGTAAACGGGATAAATAAAGATAATAACTAATGTCTAATGACGAATGACTAAATAATCAATCTTCAATAGTCAATCGTAAATTGTCAATTATTCAGGGGGAATTATGAAGAATGAAATTATTGCTGGGCTTGACCTCGGCACAACAAAGGTTGCTTGTATTATAGCCAACGTTATACAAAAGAACAATGTCGAGATAATAGGATTAGGAATTAGTCCCTCAACAGGTTTGAGAAGAGGAATAGTGGTCAATCTCGAAAGAACTACAGAGTCTGTCAGAAATGCAGTAAATGAGGCAGAGAAAATGGCGGGGATAAAGCTCACACAGGCATATACCGGTATTGCAGGAGACCATATAAGGGGTCAGACCTCAAGAGGGGTTATTGCAATATCAAGACCTACAAAGGAGATTAGTAAATCAGATATTGACAGGGTGATAGAACAAGCAAAGGCAGTCTCTATACCCATGGATAGGGAAATAATACATGCAATCCCACAGGGGTTTATCGTTGATGACCAACCTGGCATAAAAGATCCGGCAGGAATGTCAGGAGTGAGACTCGAGGCAGACGTCCATATAGTAACTGGTGCAGTTACATCGGCACAGAATATATACAGGTCGGTTGAGAAAGCTGGAATTCAGGTAAGGGATCTTGTCCTGCAACCCATTGCCTCAAGCTATGCTGTAATAGACCCTGAAGAAAAGGAACTTGGTGTAGCACTAATTGATGTAGGCGGAGGAACAACAGATACTGCACTGTTCTATGATGGCACCATAAGAGATACTTTCGTTATTGGACTCGGTGGTGTAAATGTAACAAATGATATTGCTGTAGGATTGAGGACACCCAGGATGTATGCTGAAGAGATAAAGATAGGTCAGGGTGTGGCGAGAAATAACCTGGTAGGTGATACTGAAACAATAGACGTTCCTGGTATCGGAGGAAGGCCAGATAGAAAAATAAAACGTAAGCTTCTTGCCAGCATAATACAACCCAGGCTTGAAGAGATATTCACACTCGTATATAGAGAACTTCGTAGAAGTGACTATATAGATCTCATATCAGCGGGTATAGTATTGACAGGTGGGGCTGCCAAGATGGATGGCATAGAAGAACTCGCCGAAAGTATCTTTGGATTACCAACAAGGGTGGGGATTCCCAGTGGAGCAGGAAGTATGGCAGACATGGTTAGGGACCCCATACACTCTACAGGCGTAGGACTCGTTTTATATGGATATGAACACAGAGGAAGAGCTGGTATAGGAAGGCCGGGAGTAGATGGCTCTTTGTTTACAAAAATCCTTGAGCGAATGAAAAGATGGCTTTTGGAATAATTAGTTGAATAGTTGAATAGTTGATTAGTTGAATGTTAGATGTTGAATGCCAATTAAAGATTGACTATTGACAATTTACTTTTTACTTTTACCTTTTTACTTTTGACTTGTCTTTTAAGTGGTAGGAGCAACGTCCTCGTTGCGAAAAGTAGGTTAAATGTTGAATGACTAATTTGAGACCACAGACCACAGACATCAGACAACAGACCCAAGATAAAAGACCAAAGAGAAACGGTGAAAAGGACTCTAAGACACTAAGACACAATGACTTTATTACTTAATAACTTAATAACCAATAACGAATAACTAATAACCAATAATAAGGGGGAAATATGCGGTTTTTATTTCCAGATGATGGTTCGCGAAAGTGTAAGATAAAGGTTGTTGGAGTTGGAGGGGGTGGTGGTAATGCCGTTAACAGGATGATTGATGCAGGATTGAAGGGGGTAGAATTCGTCACCTGTAACACAGACATGCAGGTTCTCTCGCTTAATAGAGCTCCAATAAAGGTTCAAATCGGGGCTAAACTCACCTGTGGGCTTGGCTCAGGTGGTAATCCTGAAATAGGGAAAAAAGCAGCAGAGGAGAGCCGAGAAGATATTAAGACCTCACTTAGGGGAGCTGATTTAGTTTTTATAGCATGTGGAATGGGAGGAGGAACCGGCACAGGGGCATCTTCTATCATTGCTGAAATAGCGAAAGAGGAGAATGCATTCGTTGTTGGGGTTATAACCAAACCTTTCCAGTTTGAAGGAAAGAAAAGGATGCAGCAGGCTCTGGAAGGCGTACGAGAGCTAAAGCAGAGATTATCTACTGTCATTGTAATACCAAACCAAAAGTTAACAGAGGTGGCTCCAAAGAATGTAACCTTTGCAGAGGCATTTAGGATGGTTGATAATATACTACTACTTGCAACGAGGAGTATTTCTGAATTGATTACGGAGGCGGAGCTAATAAACCTTGATTTTGCAGACATTAAGAGTGTTATGGCTGAACAGGGTAATGCAGTTATGGGTGTTGGGAGTGCTGTGGGTGAAGACAGGGCTATTCATGCAGCTGACATTGCCATAAATTGTCCCCTTCTCGAAGACTCAGACATAAGGGGTGCACGTGGAATACTTGTAAATGTAAAGGGTGGGTCTAATATGACATTACATGAGGTAGAGGATGCAGTTTCTCTTATAAAAGATACTGCAGGTGGTGATGCAAATATAATATTTGGCGCAGCTGTATCAGATAAGGAAAAGAAGCAAATCGAGGTAACAGTGATTGCTACAGGTATTGAAAGAGAAACCAAAATCGAGGGTAAGATACTGAAGAGTTACAGTCTTGAAATTCCAGCATTCCAGAGAAGAGAATTAAGAGAAGACTTGACAGGTGATAGAGAAAAACCCTCAATATATAGCAAAGAAGACCTTGAAATACCGACATTCATACGTAGACAGATGGATTAGATAGTTCATGGACTGTAAGTATGTTATATATAATATAGAATTTAACATCTATATGATAATATATTTTAATCTTTAACTAATAGGATATGAAATTATCAATAATAGGTGCAGGTAATTGGGGTACAACCCTCGCCATACTTCTTTCAAGGAATTTTGAGGAGGTTTATCTTTACTCAAAAGAGGGGTTTGATATCTTCCAAAAAAGGGAAAACATAAAATATCTCCAAGGGTTTAAAATCCCAGATGAGGTTAAAATTTCAGACGACATAGAAGAATCTGTGGTTGCCAGTGACATAATAATGTTAGTTGTTCCAAGTATTTGCCTTCGAGATGCACTACAACAGGTAAAAAAATACTACAAGGGCTCTATAATCGTAAGTGCCGTCAAGGGAATTGAGGAGGAGACTCTTCTGCGTCCATCACAGATAGTAGAGGATGAAATGGGTGATGTAAACGCAGCTATTATTGTAATGTCAGGACCAAACATTGCTCGAGAGATAGCTTCGGGTATGCCTGCAATTACTGTATGTGCATCAAAGGATGAAAAATTAGCACACAAGATACAGTTTTTACTTAAGACGCAGATATTCAGGACCTATAGAAGCTCAGATGTGATTGGAGTGGAGCTGGGAGGAGCACTGAAGAATATCATAGCAATTGGCTGTGGAATATCTGATGGGCTAGGGTTCGGAGCAAACGCAAAAGGTGCTCTTATTACAAGGGGGCTTGCAGAAATAAGTAGACTTGGGGTAAAGATGGGTGCAGACCCCTTGACCTTCTCTGGTTTATCGGGTATGGGTGACCTTGTTACTACTGCCATGAGCAGGAATTCAAGAAATAGGTTTGTGGGTGAAGAAATAGGTAAAGGTAGAAAATTAGACGAAATTCTTTCTTCCATGGTTATGGTTGCTGAGGGTATCTATACAACAAGATCTGCTATTCGACTCTCCGAGAAATGGGGAGTAAGGATGCCTATAACAGAGGAAGTCTATAACGTGCTTTTTAAATCAAGATCCCCTGAAGAAGGAATAAGGGCACTTATGGAAAGGACTCTTAAACCTGAGATATGGGGTAATTTTTAAAACCCACCTAATATGACCCTCTCCGAGGTTTAGTTTCTAATCAAATCCAGTTTTAGTTTGCTATGTTTTGTCACTTTTGTGTCAAGGGAAAAAACTTGACTTTTAATGAAAAATGTAGTATACTTATTTCTATACAACTATTTAATATTTATAATTAGGGAATGTCTATAATTAGTTATTAAGTTTGAAATCCTTAGAGGAATTCTTTATAAGCATCTAAAGGAGGAAAACTTTTAAATCCACTTGTGACATCTTACAATGAGTAATAAAAATGGGGTCTTTGAACTGGTAAAAAAGTCAAAATCTGGAGTAAGATTCGGGAAATTGTATACTCCACATGGTATTATTAATACTCCTTGCTTTATGCCAGTTGGGACACAGGGTACTGTAAAGACACAGACAATTGCAAATCTCTTAGATAATGATGTAAATATTATTGTTGCCAACATATACCACCTGTATCTTCGTCCTGGTTTAGTAACAATTGAAAAGGCAGGAGGCCTTCATAAATTAATAGGATGGGACAGAACAATATTAACTGATTCAGGTGGATATCAGGTGTTTTCACTTGCAGACCTGAGAAAGATTGAAAAAGATGGGGTTATTTTCCAATCCCACATCGATGGTTCGAATCATAAATTTACACCAGAGTTAGTATTGCAGGCAGGGGAAATAATCAGTTCAGATATAAGAATGGTTTTGGATCACTGTGTAGGCTGGCCTGTAAGCGATGATGAAACAAGGATAGCAGTAGAAAATACCACAAATTGGGCAAGACAGTCAATTGAGTATAGACAGAAGAGCGGAAGTGGAGATGGGAGTCTCCTTTTTGGGATAGTTCAGGGTTCCGTTTATAGAAATTTACGAGAGCAGTCTGTAAGAGAAATAACAGAGCTTGATTTTGATGGATATGCTATAGGTGGCATATCTATAGGTGAGCCCAAGAGTCTTTCGTTTGAGGTGTCAGAATTCACAGCATCTCTCCTGCCAGAGGAAAAACCTCGATATCTTATGGGCCTGGGAGAACCGTCTGATATAAAAAGATATGTAAAGATGGGGATAGATATGTTCGACTGTGTGCTTCCTACAAGAAATGGAAGAACCGGTACCGTTTTTACAAAAAACGGAAAGCTGGTGATTAGAAATGCAATATACAAAAATGATTTTACCCCAATAGACCCTGATTGTGACTGCTTTACCTGTCGTCATCACACCAGGGCTTATATCAGACATTTATTCAATGCTGGTGAGATGCTAGGTCCAATACTCACATCGTTACATAATATCCACTACTATATGCAATTGATGGAGGAGATAAGGGGGGAAATTTATGCAGATTCATAAAACTGCTGTAGTAGATAAGAATGCGTCTCTTGGTAAAGATATAAAGGTCGGTGCATATTCCTTTATTGAAGCCGATGTGGAAATAGGGGACGGATGTGAGATAGGCAATTATGTATGTATAAAGAATGGAACAAAGATAGGTGAGAATAACAAGATATATGAGGGAGTTGTTATTGGAAATCCACCTCAAGATATAAAATTTAAAGGTGGAAAGAGTTATGTTTATATTGGCTCAAACAATATTATAAGGGAGTATGTTACCATCCACCGTGCTACAGAAAAGGATAAAAAAACTGTTGTTGGAGATGAAAATTATATTATGGCATACTGCCATCTGGCACATGATGTAAGGATTGGGAATGGTGTGATAATAGTAAATGCTACACAAATTGCAGGATTTGTAGAGATTTATGATTGTGCCTTTATTTCAGGACTTTGTCCTATTCATCAATTTGTAAGAATAGGGGAATACTCGATGATCGGTGGTGGATATAGAGTACCAAAGGATGTTTTGCCATATAGTCTTTCTGTAGGCAATCCACTTCTTGCAGTAGGAGTTAATATCATTGGATTGCAAAGACATAATTTTAGTAAACAAACTATTGGTATTATAAAAAGGGTGTTTAATCTCCTTCTTTCAAAGGAATTTAATACACGTCAGGCAATCGATAGAATAAGAGATGAATTTCCTATGACCAAAGAGGTAAAGCGAATCGTAGAATTTATTGAATCATCAGAAAGAGGAGTGGCATTGAAATAGAATGTAACTATAGTTAATTGGTTGAATAGTTGATTGGTTGAATAGTTAATTGGTTGAATAGTTGATTGGTTGAATAGTTAATTAGTTGATTGTGGAATGTTAGATGTGGAATGTTTAATGTTTGATGTTGGATGTGATGGTAGGAGAGACTTCTCTACCTGTCAGTAGACAGGCTAGTCTCGATAAATTCCCATACTGGTTAATCGGGGTTGGGAAACCCCTCCTACAAAAAGGAAGGGTAGGAGTCCGTCGTTAGACGGACGATAATAGGTAGGAGCGACTTCCCAGTCGCGATAGAGGATGGATGTTGGATGTGGAATGTTTAATGTTAGATGTGGAATGTTTAATGTTAAATGTTTAATGTTGAATGTGAAAGGTTGATTTATTTTTTTATATAGTATGACAGGTAGTAAGAAAATAAGGGCTGGTGTTATAGGAGTTGGTTATCTTGGAAAGCATCATGCTCGAATATACAGTGCAATACCAGGTGTAAAGCTCATCGGTGTCAGTGATATCAATCGAGATATAGGGATGGAAGTTGCAAAGAACCTTGGTATCTATTTTTATGAATCTCCATCTAAACTTCTTAAAGAGGTGGATGCAGTAAGTATATCCACTCCGACATCAACACATTACAAACTGACAAAAGAGGTATTACTTTCCGGAAAACACACCCTGGTGGAAAAACCTATAACCGAGAAGGTGGAAGAGGCAAGCGAGATTATAGATTTAGCGAAAAGCAAGGGACTTGTCTTACAGATCGGACATATAGAGAGATTTAACCCGGCAATAATCGCAGTATCCAAGTTTATAAACAATCCTTTATTCATTGAGGCACAAAGGATAGCCACTTATAATGAGCGTGGGACAGATGTTGCAGTAGTGCTGGACCTAATGGTTCATGATATTGATATTATTCTCGCCTTTATCCATAGTAAAGTAAATAAAATTGATGCAGTAGGAGTACCTGTACTTTCAGATGAATATGATCTTGCTCAAACAAGACTGGAGTTTGAAAATGGAACAATAGCCTGCCTTACCAGCTCAAGGGTTTCAGATAGGAAGGAAAGAAAAATAAGATTTTTTCAAAGGGACATGTTTATTTCGGTAGATTATATCTCTCATCTTGCTGGCGTATGGAGGAAGATTAAAATAAACGGAAAATCGTTCATAAAAAAGGAAAAACTGGAGATAATCCCGAAGGATCCACTAAGATCAGAGATTGAGTCCTTTGTCAGATGTATTAAGGAAGGAGATACTCCTATTGTTACCGGTGAGGATGGAATGAAGGCTATAGAATTAGCATACAGAATAATAGATAATATGGATAGGCACCGCGAAATCGTCGGTATTTAGGTAGAGACTATGAGGATATTCGTTTCCGCCGGGGATGTTTCAGGAGATAGACATGCAGCAAGGCTTATAAAGGAACTTCGCAGTCTAAAAAAGGGGTTGGAGGTTTATGGTATTGGAGGAGATGAACTTAAGAATGAAGGTGCCCATATTTATTTCAATCTTGAAGAACTATCCGTTGTGGGGATAGTTGAGGTTTTTGAAAGACTCCCAGCTATTCTGAGAGCAAAAAGAGGTGCAAGAAAAATACTGAAGAGTTTACCTCCAGATGTGGTTCTTCTTGTTGATTACCCAGGATTTAATCTTTCACTTGCAAGGTATGCCCATAGAATGGGTTTGAAGGTGGTTTATTATATACCACCACAGATTTGGGCCTGGGGTTGTTACAGGGTAAAATATCTTCAGAAGTGGGTTGATAGGATTATAACCATATTACCTTTTGAGGTTCCCTTTTACAGGAAACACGGTATAGATGTATGTTTCGTAGGGCATCCCCTTTTAGATGAAATAGATATAAAGAAGGAAGATGAGCATCTTATCGCACTTCTTCCTGGTTCGAGGATGAGCGAGATCAAACAAATACTTCCCCTCCTGTTATCTATTTCAAATAACTTTCCAGAAGAAAATTTTGTGATTCCCCTGGCATCTTATAAACATAAAGATTATGTAGATTCACTGGTAAAGAGAGGAAATCCAATGGTGGATGTTGAGGTGGGCTCAACGATGGAGATTCTAACACATGCCAGACTTGCCGTAGTTGCCTCAGGTACAGTGACACTTGAGTGTGCAATAATTGGAGTGCCGCTGATTATTGTTTACAAAGTATCTCCCCTTACACGAATTTTTGCAAAGGCAGTAGCAAAAGTACCTTATATTGGTCTGGTTAATCTTGTTGCAGGAAGGAAAATAGTACCTGAATTCTTGCAAACAGAAGCGACTACTGAGAATATTGTACCGGTTATGAGAAGAATTATTAAGGAAAAAGGAGAAGATATGAAGGTCGAGTTGTATAAGGTCAGGAGAATGTTGGGTGAGAAAGGTGCATCAAGAAAAGCTGCTGAGATTATTGCGGGTTTGAGATAGAAGAATTTTCATATTATGAGATTTACTGAACAAAAATTCAGAACTATAGGAATCCTTGGTAGTCTATTAGTTTTAATTATAGGCGTTACTTTGAGATTCAAAGTACTTGGGATATATCCAAAGAGAAATTTTGTGGAGAGACTTGGTTATAATGTCTTCAGGGGTTCCTCTGAAGATAGGGGTCTGGGAACTTTGAGAGGTCTTCTGAATTTGAAATCTATAATTGCTATTACACCGGATGGGCCCAAAGGCGAACGTTGTAAGTTAAAGGATGGTTCAAAATGTGTTCTTAATATCTCTCCTCCAATAGACCCACACAAAATAGAAAAATCCTCTCTGGAGGTTCTATTCATTAAGATAGATAATGAGGCAGAGGAATTAGTTAAATGTCTTTAATTGTTTCATTCTCTTTACAATGGAGATTTTATGATTGATAGATACTGTCTCAAGGAGATGAAGAAGATCTGGAGTAAGCAAGGAAAGTATAAAAGGTGGCTTATGGTTGAGCTTGCTGTAATTGAGGCAAGGGCAGTATTGGGAGAGATACCGTCTATTGTATTTGATGTGATAAGAAAGAAGGCTAATTTTGACATTATGGAGATAGAAAAATTAGAGGCAACTCTACATCACGACCTAATTGCATTTGTACAGAATGTACAAAGTTATCTTGAAAAATACGCAGGATATTTTCACTATGGTCTTACATCATATGATATTGAGGACCCTGCTCTGTCTCTACTTATTGAGGATGCTTCCAGTTTAATAATAAGAGATATTAAATCAGTTATAGATATATTGAAGAAGCGTGTAAAGGAATTTAAGGATACCATTATGGTCGGTCGCACACATGGAGTTCATGCAGAACCAATAACATTCGGGTTTAAACTTTGTGTGTGGATGGATGAAATGAGGAGGAATCTTAAGAGGATTAAATCAGCGAAAGAGGAATTGCGAGTAGGTAAAATATCAGGTGCATGTGGAACATATCCGATACTAAGTCCTGAGGTTGAGAGAATTGCACTGGAGAGATTGGGGCTCAGGGTGGCTCCAATATCCACTCAGATTCTTCAACGAGATAGACATGCTAATTATCTTTCTGTACTTGCAGTGATTGCATCATCTCTTGAGAACTTTACAGTTCAGATAAGACTCATGCAACAGACAGAGAGGGGAGAAGTAAGAGAACCATTCTCAAGGGGTCAGAGGGGATCTTCAGCAATGCCTCACAAACAAAACCCCATAATCTCTGAGAGAATAAGTGGATTAGCAAGGGTAGTTCGCTCTAATGCACTTTCTTCAATGCAGAACATGGCTTTATGGGACGAAAGAGATATATCCCATTCTTCTGTGGAAAGAATTATAATACCCGACTCTACAATTCTATTAGATTATATATTGAACAAATTTAGATATATAATAGAAAATCTTGATGTGGATAAAAAAAGGATGTACGAGAACCTTGAGATGTCGAAAGGTTTGGTTTTTTCTCAGACAGTTAGACTGGCTTTAATAGAAAAGGGTATGTCACCAGATGATGCATATAATATCATTCAGAGGGCAGCATTCAGGAGTAGGGAAGAAGATAGGAAGTTTAAAGAGATACTATTGGATGAGAAAGAGATACGTAATTACTTATCCGCTGAGGAGTTAGATACTTGCTTTGACACTGAGAAGGTACTTAAAAATATCTCATACATTCTTGATAGATTCGGAATTTGACAACCTGAACCCATTTCTCCGCTTATTCTGGTTTGAACCCTATTTGGTGGAACGGATTTACAATACTGGATGCAACATTACCAATATGAGCAGTTACCCTCTTAATATATCTGAATAGGAGTGAATAGACTACTGCTGGCCTTACCCTGATTAGCTCATCTATAATTATTTCATTGATTAATCCATCGCACTTCTTACAAATCCAGTTTTTCTCATCCATCAATTTTTTTGCCGCTTCTATGTCTCCATCTTTTAATGCATCATTAACCTTAAGGAGCATATTCCTAATATGTTGAGTTATTCTTTTCGCCTCTTCATAGTATCTGATTTGATCATCTACGGTATGAATAAGAGACAATTCATATATGTTTTTTAAGTAATCTCCGATTCTTTCAATATCTATTACAATAGTGCTGAGAATCAGTGATGATGTTATATCCTGCTTTGGATGAATTGATAGATGTTCGTATATCTTTTTTCTTATCTCTATTTCCTGAACGTTTACTGACCTATCCATCTCATATATATCCTCATCCCTTTTAATTCCTTTAAGAAAGCTTCCAGTTGAAAGGTCGAACATCTCTGAGATTGTTTTAAGCATATCTGCAATACCCTCAAGTGCTCCTTTTAGAAGGATATCTTCTTTCCACCAGGTAAATAAATCCTCAAACATAAGAACCTCCAGATCTAATTTATTTCAAATTTTAGTATACAATGTTGTATACAAATCACAGATATCATGTATTTAATGAGTTAAAAGCACGAGTAGAAAAGGTAATAAATAAAATATAAGTATTGTATATGCAATTGCAATATATTTCCCCTTAAATGCCATGTTTCCCAGTCCTTTTGCAAGACCTATGGGTATCCATCTAAATGGATATACTATGAAAATACCAAGTATGTTAAATATCAGGTGTGATAGAGCAATCGTTAATGATGCAGGTACACCAGTGGCAAGTGCAGCAAGGAACGCTGTCACAGTAGTTCCAAGATTTGCACCAAGTACATATGGAAAGATGGACTCCACAGTGAGTATACCTGATGCAACAAGAGGAACCATTATAGATGTAGTACAGGAACTTGACTGAACAATAGCCGTTAAGATAAGTCCTATAGTAAAACTTCTAAAAGGATACTTGAAAATCTTCTGCTCAAGGTAGAACTCTGTACGTGCTGATACATAATATCTTAAAATGCTGGAAAAGAGCCAGAGGGATAGGAATAGAATAATTAGTGCAAATATAAGAATAATTACAGGATGTTGTAGGTGACCAGATAAAAAATTGACTACTGGCTGGGTTGCTATTTTCAGTGGGCTTTTGAAGTCTAATCCTGTTCCCTGTGTCATTGTGGGAGATAGAAATCTGGCTGCCCTCTCTATTATATGAAATCTTATCTCCAATGGAAGTAATATAACAACAGAGGTTAGGTTGAAGAAATCGTGAATAGTCGCTCCGCTTATTGCCTTTTTATACTCCTGTCTTCTTGTTATATGTGCAAGTGATACAATTGTGTTCGTAACCGTTGTTCCTATGTTTGCTCCCATAACTATTGGAATAGCGTTTGTTATCGTCATACTGCCAGATGCGACAAGACCTATAAGTATTGAGGTAGTAGCAGAAGAACTCTGAATTAATGAGGTTGCAAGGATTCCAATGAACAGGCCAACAAATGGGTTAGTTGTTCCTTTAATAAGTACAGCAGCAAAGTCATTACCCATCAGTTTAAATGCCTGGCCCATTAGGTTTATTGAAATAAGGAATACGTAGATTATTCCTACAATGATAAGAAAAACCAATAGTTTTTTATTCATATATAGCAGAAAGGTGGCAGAACAACCTTATCCAATACTTAGATACAGACTATTTAATAAGCCTTAGGTCTTACAATAAACTTTTGTAATTATAACATAATAAACATAAATTGTCAATAAGTTTTTTTCTTGCTCTTTGCATATTCGTATATGAAACTGTTCACTTATAGCATTTACCTGTCTACCCTGCCTACCGTCAGGCAGGCGACAGGTAGAAATGAATTACTTCTTACTAAAATGGGGAAGAACCAAAATTGATAATAAGCGATGAGATTGCCACGTCCGTCAAGAAGTGCGACGGATTGACGGACGACCTGCCTGCCGACAGACGAAGCAATCGTATGTTGGCAAGGAATTGGAGAAGCACCTAATTATTTGATGTAAACTGGATTTAAATTTTCGTTGACAAACGATGCATTTTATGGTATAATAGGTTATAAGGATAAAGTTAAAAGTAAAAAGTAGAAAGGTAAAATGTAAAAAGGATGAAGGATAAAGTAAAAAGAAAAAAAAATTGAAAATCAACAGTTGAAAATTAATAATCGAAGGGCTATGTATACGTCAAATCAATTACGCAGGATATATATAGAATTTTTTAAAGAAAGGGGACATACACCTGTACCATCCTCACTTCTTGTCCCAAAGAACGATCCAACGTTGCTTTTTACATCTGCAGGGATGGTTCAGTTTAAGAATCTCTGGCGAGGGGATGTGCCACTTCCCTATAAAAGGGCAGTAAGTATACAGAAATGTCTACGGGGTAGTGATATTGAAGAGGTCCAGGTTAGCGGTAGACACCATACATTTTTTGAGATGCTTGGTAATTTTTCATTTGGTGATTATTTTAAGGTTGAGGCAATAAAATGGGCATGGGAATTTATAACTGAGGTTTTGGATATAAACAAAGACAGACTAAGTATATCTGTGCATTTGTCGGATGACGAATCATATGATATTTGGAAAGATGTGATAGGCATACCCGTAGAAAAAATTATGAGGATGGGAGATGAGGATAACTTCTGGGGTCCTGCTGGTGGTTCTGGTCCATGTGGACCATGTACAGAGATACTCTATGAAAACTCTAAAGAACTAATCGAGATCTGGAATATTGTATTCCCACAATATTATCAGGATAAAACAGGAAGAAAGAAATCCCTGAAGAATAAAGGTGTTGATACAGGAATGGGTCTTGAGAGGTTGACAATGATATGTCAGTTTAAAGAGACCACATATGAAACAGATCTATTCTGGCCAATTATAGAAGAGATAGAGAGACTTCTATCCTGTCAGTATATTGAAAGAAAGGAATCTTTCCACATCATTGCCGACCATATAAGAGCACTTGTTTTTGCACTCTCCGAAGGTGTATACCCCTCAAATGAGAAAAGGGGTTATTTTGTGAGAAAAATTCTAAGAAGGGCGTTGCTGGAGGGAAACAGATTAGAGGTGGATAAACCTTTTCTCTATAGTCTTGTACCTGTAGTAACAGATGTTATGAAGAA
>JAGMCL010000083.1 GCA_023129165.1 Caldifarciminota bacterium
GGGGTTAGATTCATCGAACCCGCAAAAGAAACGGGTCGGATACCCGTCTGCCCTGCCTACCGGCAGGCAGGCGTCTGGTAGGAATCCGATCCCTACAAGAATCAGGGAGAAGCAAGCAAAAAATTGATAATTACTTCCAAAACTATGGTTTACGAAAAATCAGTTGAGAGATTTTTCACACTACTACAATATTATACCAGGAGGGTATTATGCCTGTACTTATGTGTATCATCCTGCTGAGCAGCTACTCTGTCAGGGTGGCTGTCCTCGATGAGTTTGGTTCTAAGGTCAGTTCCTCAAACTACAGGATATGGGGTGCTGGAGGTCAATCTACTATCATTGGCAGCAGCACATCTGATGCCTACAGAACAAGATTTGGATTCTTCGGTTACCTGGCTAAAACAGAACTCGGTGTGGAAGAAAACCAGTCCCAAACACTTGAAACAGCCCTATACCGTATAAGTCCAAATCCATCCTCTGGTCCTGTCCGTATAAGCTATACCATCGCAGAAAGAGGATTCGTATCACTGAAGATATACGATATAACTGGAAGACTCATAAAGGTGTTACAGAATGGACGTATAAAGTCAGGTGAATATAACCTGAGGTGGAACTGTAGAGATGTAAACAACAGACAAGTACCAGCTGGTGTATACTTCTATCGTCTTGTTGTAAATAACAGACCTGTTGCCACAAAGAAGCTGGTCTTGGTAAGATAATTTTTACCCTAATCTTAGTGTTTTAACCGCACCTGCCTACCGTCAGGCAGGGAGGTCGCTGAGTCCACAGAGAATAAATAAAAAAAATTATTCTCTTAGTTTTCTACTCGCTTTATTATCTTTAAAATAAGGATTCAAGTATGAAAATAAATTACTTTGATTTTCCAGAGCATCAACTGACCCAAGAAATTATTGGATGTGCAATAGAAGTTCATAAATTGTTAGGTCCTGGATTTACAGAAGACGTTTATGAGGAAGCGTTTGCACACGAACTGAATCTAAGAAGGCTCAGCTTTGTACGGCAATTTGAGATCGAGATACCCTATAAAGAGATTATAGCTCATAAATATAGGTTAGATTTCGTGTTCTCTGTGTCCTCTGCGTACTCTGTGGTTGACATTTTTTAACAACAGTTGAAGGAGGTATCATATGCTGACATATCTTATACTACTCATACTGGCTACCAGCCCACAAGCTGTGAAGGAAGTTGGTCCTTTGAAGCTGTCAGATGGGGCAATAGTCTCTGTAAAGGTCGGGGACAAGGCAGCTATACCACAGGAGCTAAACTTCCAGGGCTTCCTTACAGATGCAGATGCAGATACTGCACTCTCAGGTGATTATGATATCATATTCAAGATATACGATGCCAATACCAATGGTAATGTCCTGTGGACCGAATCATGGACAGACGTATCTGTAGAAGGAGGTATATTCAATGTCATACTTGGAGAGACCCAGCCCATACCCGACTCTGTATTCTTAGACTACACAGGTCTCTGGCTTGAGCTTACAATAGAGGGAGATGTACTCACTCCACGTCAGAAGATCGTGAGTGTGGGTCGTGCATACAAGGCAGCACATGCTGATACATCTGATTATGCAAAAAGAGCTAAAGCTGCTACCTTTGCAGACTCTTCCAATGTCTCAGCTAATTCCTATAAACTGGAGGGACACTCACTTACAAACCTTGATACAAGATGGGTGAATGAGGGACAGGCATCTTCAATCACTACAGGTATGATATTAGATGGTGCAGTGGATTCAACAAAAATAGCTACAAGTGCAGTAACCTCAGACAAGATAGCAGACGGAACAATTGTAAGTGCAGATGTAGCCTCAGACTTCAAGGCACCCTATGCAGATACTGCCGATTATGCTCTCGCAGCCAATGTTGTGAGTGTGGATTCAGCTATATATGCAGACACAGCAAACTATGCAGTAAATGCGGGTGCATCTACTACATCAAGTTTTGCTGATTCAAGTGATGCAGCAGCCTATGCTTATGAGGCAGGTCATGCAACATACGCTGATACTGCACAGTATACAATCGGTGGTGGAAGTACTGCCTATGCAGATTCTGCTGGAGTGGCTGCAAACGCACATGCACTTCAGGGCAAAGATACAACTGCATTTGATGTAAGGTATGTAAATACCGAGGGCCCGGATTCAATTACAGGTAGTGGAACGAACCTGTTCCGGGTGGTCAATACAAATGGTGAAAGCGGAATTGATGTAGAAGTCACTTCCTCTTCTAAGGGCTCTGCATACGGCATAAGGACCAACGCTACCAGCACATCAGGAACTGCTTATGGAGGCTACTTTGATGCTGCATCATCAATTACAGGCGAAAGTTACGGGATTTATGGCATCAGTAGTGGTTCATCTGACAGCCACTATTACGGTATTAAGGGGTATTGTAATAACTCTTCAACCGGTAACGCTTATGGTGGTTACTTCCAAACTACAATTTCGGGTACAGGCGACCATTATGGGGTTTACAGCGCTGGTTATGGTTCATCTGGCAGCCCTTCTTACGGTGTTAAAGGCTATGGTATAAACAACTCCACTGGTAATGCCTATGGTGGCTATTTTGAAACAACAAGTGGTGGTACAGGTGTCCACTATGGAGTTTATGCCGAATCAGACTCATTTGGCATCTATGCCAAATCAACCTCTGGCACTGGCAACTACGCCGGCTATTTTGAAGGAAATGTGAAGGTGGCGAGCAATATTACATCAGACGCGTACTATAAAGGAACAGTAACAACTGATAGTGCACTGGTGACAAAGAAATATGTGGATGACCAGTCAGTCAGTGTTGCTTATGCTGATTCTTCAGCTCATCTTGTGGGACCAGATACAGTAAGAGCCAATATTAAGGGTCCTGTAATTCGAATTGAGAATGCTGAGGGCGATAGCAGTATAGGTATAGAGATTCACATACCCAGTGTTGGTGGCGTGACCAGCGAAGGTCTAAGAATTACAGGTGTAGATAAGGGCATATACATTGATCCAAACTACTATGGGATTACATTAGGTAGTATGGGGTATGATGCAATTACGATATTGAGATCCGCTTATGGTAGGGGAATTCGAATTAACAAAGCCAAATACGCTGGAGTGCAGATAGACAGTGTAGAGAAAATAGGATTCAGGGTCGATAACTCTTCTATAGGGCTTAAGGTTGCAAATTCAGATACAGGTGTATATGTAAAGGGGGCACAGCTTGCCGGTTATTTTGAAGGTGATGTAAGGGTGGCAAGTAATATCACCTCAGATGAGTTCTATAAGGGAGTTGTAACTGCTGACAGTGCATTGGTAACAAAGAAGTATGTTGATGACCAGGTTGCTGGTGTGAGTGATAATGATTGGACTATAGCTGGAAATGTGCTTCATCCTGCCGGGCAGTATGGTCTATCAATGCGTAGTAGTAATACACTACACGGGAATGCTGACAGCACCCATGTTAATTTTGGTGTTGCCTGTACAACAGGTAGTATAGGTCAGAATGAAAAATACTGCACAGTATCTGGAGGGTATGGAAACATAGCGAGTGGTCTTACGGGTGCAACTGTAGGTGGCGGAGAAAACAACGCTGCCAGTGGTGACGGTGCGACAGTGGGGGGTGGAGCTTATAACACCGTAAGTAACGACTGGGCAACCGTGGGCGGTGGAACTGACAACACTGCCAGCGGTGATGGTGCGACTGTGGGCGGCGGAGCTGACAACAACGCGAGCGGTGAAAATGCGATCGTGAGTGGTGGATACTCCAATACTGCCAGTGATAACAATGCGACCGTGAGCGGGGGATATTATAACACCGCCAGCAGCGATAATGCAACTGTGGGTGGTGGTGCACAAAACACTGCCAATGGTATTGGTGCTACTATTTGTGGTGGAAAATACAATTTAGTAAGTGGTGATTACTCTGGCGTTGGTTGGGGTATTAATGATACTGTTCAAACAAAATATTCCTTTGCCGGTGGTCGAAAATCAAAAGTATTAGGCAGCACCTCTGATTCCAATTCAATTGCTCTTGCAGGCGGTATTGTGGATAATGCATCAAACTCCTTTTCTTTTGGAGTAGGTGATACAGTTAACACAGACAATACATTTGGTATAACAGCAGATGTTAATGTAAACGGCAATGTAAAGGTCGCCAGCAACATCACATCGGATGATTTTTATAAAAGTTCTTTAACCGCCGATAGTGCACTGATGACCAAGAAATACATCGACCAGCAGACTACAACTGCTGCCAATACTGGATATCATGCACCCACATTAACGGTATCGATGTCCCCGGATTCAACCGGTGATTGGGTATGTGATGGCACTGCAGATGATGTAGAAATACAGGCAGCACTGGACCAGATTAACACCCTGGGTGGTGGTGTCGTTTATGTAAAGCAAGGAACATACAACTTATCGAGTAATCTCACCCCATATTCTAATACCATCTTGATGGGTACTGGACCCGGTACTGTACTTAATCGTACGACAGCAACCGCTATAAATGTGAATAATAAGACCCGAGTAGTTATAGAAAACCTGCGTATAACTGGTAGTTGTACTCAAGGGATACAATTTTATGATGCAACTGACGGTGAGATAAAGCAGTGCTGGATAGATAACAGTGGGATTAATGGAATAATTATTACTGGTTCAGGTGGCGTGAACAATTCACACTACAATATAATTGCCAATAACATCTGTAGCGGAAGTGTTACCTATGGGATAAATATACACGGATATGAGAATATCATCCAGGGCAACAACTGTCGTAACGCCGCCTCTTCTTGCATATACTTAAATGGTGCAGAGTCTAATGTTGTTGTGGGCAATGTAGTGGATGGTGGAACATCTGGTGCTGGAATTTCTTTAGTGAGCAACTCAATGGACAACACCATCACCGGCAATACGCTCATTAAGGGGCGGCTCTACTTGCACAGCTCAACCTGGAATACCGTGAGCAGCAATACTGTATTTCAACACCAGATATACATCTACGACAGTGATTGGAATACCGTTGTTGGCAATACAATTCGTGAATACACCGTAGGTGCGGGAGTACATCTTGGTGGTGGAAGCGACTTTAATACAATAAGCAACAACATCTGCTATAATCATAATTCCAGTGGTATATACCTGTGTGCAAGTTCTAACAATACAGTGACAGACAATGTCTGTGCCGATAATGGTTCAAGGGGGATTTTAATAACGGGCGATAGTGACTACAATGTCGTGAATGATAATCGCTGTATTAATAATACCTCTTACGGCATTGGTATAACATCAGCAACATGTAAAGAGAATGTGATTCAAAACAATATGCTAAAAGGCAATACCGGCGGCAGCTACATTGATTACGGCACGAATACTCGTGACGACGATGCCGGTGCTACTGGAGGAGTTGGTGGTCGCTGTACTGGTGGAACTGCTAACTTTGAGTAAAGGTTATTTAGTTCTGACCTGATTTAACTGCTATTTTTTTCTTGACAAAGTGGTAGTTTCGTGATATATTTATACTACCATACTACTTATATCAAGCTAAATTATAAAATATTAGACAACAGACCACAGACTGAAGACTGCAGACTACTACAAAAGCTTATTATAAGCAAGGGTGTATATATCCCTGTATGAATTGATTTTCCCTTTCTCTGGTAGGACAGGCATACCTACAAATAATAAATATACTGGAGTGCCCCGCCTTGGCGAGGTAGGCATCACCTTGTTGGAGTGTAATGGAAATCCCGCTGTGGTGGGGGTAGTGCATTGTTGTAATCTCATTCAAGGCATTCGTCATTGCGAGTCCGTCGCTTGACGGACGATAATTGGTAGGAGCCCCGCCTATGGCGGGACGATTTTTGTCATTGTGAGTCCGTCGCACTTATTGACGGACGTGGCAATCTCATTCTTTCTATCAGTCTTATGCTAAAATTTTTTCATTTGAAGTTTCTACATTTAATTTTCTATAATCTGGGGGTTTTATGGAAATTACAACAAAACAACTTGGTGATATTCATACAGTAGTACTTGAGGGTCGCTTCGACTCAATGACAGCTCATTCAGTTGAAGAGAAACTTAATTCAATGCTTGAAAGCAGTCATTTCAAAATGATTGTTGATCTCAGTGGTGTTGATTACATTAGTAGTGCTGGACTTCGGGTTCTCCTTAGTGCAACCAAGAGAGCAAGGCAAGAAAAAGATGGTGATCTCAGACTTACCTCAATACAAACTCAGGTACGACAGGTATTTGATATGGCAGGTTTCACTCAATTCTATAAAGTCTATGATTCAGAAGAAAAAGCTGTTAAAAGCTTTACCTAAACCTAATAGGTGAATAATATTCCATCATTTTAAAAATTAAAAAGGGACTCCCTGTTAAATAAGTCTTTTGAAACAAAGATTAAGTCTCTTAAAAGTCTCGTACCCCGCCTTGGCGGGGCAGGGAGAGGAGTCATAAAAATCATTCACAAATTTTGATGGAATAAAAAATCTCTGTGACCTCTGTGGTTGGTTCTTACAAAACAGGAGGAAAATATGAACTTAGAAGAAAAAATTGAAGTGGCTCGGGGAGATGTGGAAGCAGACCTTTTACTCAAGAACTGTCAAATCATTAATGTCCTATCAGGAGAGATTCATCAGGGGAATGTCGCTATCTTTAAAGATCGCATTGCAGGCATTGGAGATTACAGGGCTAAAGAAACTATAGATATCAAGGGGAGATACATTGCACCCGGCTTTATTGATGGTCACGTTCACATTGAAAGTTCTATGGTAACAGTGCCTGAATATGCCAGAGCAGTTGTACCACTTGGAACAACTTCCGTTATAATAGACCCTCATGAAATAGCCAATGTACTTGGTTTAGAAGGTATTAGATATATGATACAATCAGCAAAATTAACCCCGTTAAGTGTTTATATAATGATACCCTCATGTGTTCCCACAAGTCATATGGAGACGGCTGGCGCAACTATCTCTGCATCAGATATAAGTACTTTCTTTGGACAAAGGTGGGTGCTTGGTTTAGGTGAAATGATGAATTTCCCTGGTGTGATCAATATGAACAATGAAGTTCTGGATAAAATCAAGGTTGCTGATGGAAAGCTCATTGATGGTCATGCTCCTGGTCTTTCAGGAAAAGACCTGGTAGCATATATAGCAGCAGGAATCCGTTCGGACCATGAGTGTACTACTGTAGATGAAGCAAGGGAAAAACTTCGCCTTGGGATGGTGGTTATGATTAGAGAAGGGACGGCTGCAAAAAATTTAAAGGACCTTTTACCTTTGGTTACACGCGAGAATGTCTGCCGTTTCGTTTTTTGTACAGATGACAGACATCCATATGATATTAAAACTCAGGGACACATAAACTACCTAATAAAACAAGCTATACATTTGGGTATAGACCCTGTTCAGGCAATCAAGATGGCTACATGTAACACTACAGAGTACTTCGGTATTCCTGAGAAGGGTGCAATCGTACCTGGGTATATGGCAGACATTGTGGTATTCGATAATTTTGAAAATATGAATATAGACCTTGTTATCAAGAATGGACAGATTGTAGCTAAAGAAGAAAAGTTTGTGGTTAGGGAAAAGAAACTACCTGAAGTTATGCTCCGAAGCTCAATCAATGTTAATTGGATGGCAATGAAAGATTTTAGCATAACAGTTGAGGATGATAAAAAAGCACGTATCATAAAGGTAATACCTGACCAGATAATTACTAAGCAGGCAATTCTTAAGCCCAAAATAGAAGATAACAAAGCAGTTGCCGACCTGGAGCGGGACATCCTGAAGATTGCAGTAGTAGAGCGACATATGGCATCAGGAAATGTTGGAATTGGTTTTGTCCAGGGATTTGGACTAAAAAAGGGAGCCATTGCCTCTTCAGTAGCACACGACTCTCACAATATTATCGTTACAGGAACTAATGATGCTGACATGATGACCGCAGTTATCGAGATTGTAAAGATGCGTGGTGGACTCGTGGCAGTTGTTGAAGATGAAATCCTGGGCTCTCTACCTCTTCCTGTAGCAGGATTAATGTCTGAAGAACCATTAGAGGTAGTTAAAGATAAAATCGAGGAGCTAAAAAAAATCACTCGTGATATGGGCTGCACATTAGAAGACCCCTTTATGCAGCTCTCATTCCTTGCTCTACCAGTGATTCCAGAGCTTAAACTCACAGACAGGGGATTGGTCGATGTCACAAAGTTCGATTTCGTACCACTCTTTACTGAATAAATCGATTGTTGGTGATTCATAAAACCAAGGTTATCGAAACTCGGATGATGGTGTAGAAACTCGCCTGCCTGACGGCAGTCAGGTAACGAAACTTGAAACTGGAAGGAGAATTAAACATGTATCAAAAACAAAATATTATTTTCAAACCCCTGATTACAGAATTCGACTTAAAGGTCAGGATAGGTGTTTTAGTTAAGGAAATAGCCAGTGATTATAATGGAGATGAACTCGTAATCATAGGTCTACTCAAGGGTAGTTTTATGTTTATGGCTGATCTATCACGACTTCTATACCTACACGATATACCCCTTCTAATCGACTTTATCATTGCCTCCTCTTATGGCTCTGATACAGTATCCTCTGGAAAAGTTACTATCACAAGAGACATAACCACAGATATCAAGGGTAAATGGGTACTTCTCATAGATGACATTCTTGACAGTGGACGAACTATGTATTATGTAACAAAACATCTTAGAAAGAAGAAACCTGCAGTACTGAAAACATGTGTATTTCTTGATAAACCCGATAGAAGGGTGATTGACATCCAGGCAGACTATGTGGGATTTAAAGTACCTGATGAATTTATAGTGGGTTATGGACTTGATTACGATAGTAGATACCGTGAGTTGCCATACCTGTCAACGATTACTTTTAAAGAAAGTAATCCGGATAAAAAAGACAATCATAAAAATTTCACAAAGTAAGACTGACAATTATGATAAAAAAAGGCAATTTTATAACTGTAAAATTGAGGAACAATATCTCCGAGATTGAAAGATTGAATATAATCCTTTTTCAATTTGGAAAGATAAATAACTTATCTCAAAATATATTATTCAAGATGAACCTTGCTTTAGAGGAAACTGTCACAAATATAATAAAATATGCTTATAATGACGATACTGAACATGCTATTTTGATACACATCTCTCTTTCCCGTGGAATATTAACTGCAGAGATAGAGGATGATGGTAAACCTTTTAACCCTTTAAACTCACCAAAACCGGATATCAATAAACCAATTGAAGATAGAACCATGGGTGGTTTGGGGATTCATATAGTCAGAAACCTAATGGATAAAATCGAATACAGAAGAGACCGCAATAAGAACTTTCTTATATTAAAAAAGGGTATTTAAAAATTAAATCAGAAATGGGGGTCAGGCTAAGAGATAAGAGATAGAATATAAACTCACTCCTATTACCACGAGATATCACATAACAAAAAAGCTTATTCACATTCTATCCTCGGTTTTCTAAGCATATTACAAAACTACCATAACTTTCCCTTTATGTCAAGTAGTTATCTCTTATCTCTTAGCCCGACCCCTTTTCTTTTTAACAATCTCAAAGAAGACAGGAGTAAAGCTTGATGCGTATGATATTAGTGGAAGGCTAATACAGACGATTATTGACAATGTGATAGATGCTGGCGAATATAACGTTTTATGGGATAGCTCGTCGCGTCCATCAGGTGTATATTTTCTTAAGTTTAATGCTGGAGGATACAGTGTAACCAAGAAGCTGTTAAAATTGAGATAACGAATTAAAAACTGAAGTTCTTAAATCCTCACAATCTCTTTCTCTATTTCAAATTCCACAGTGGTTGTATTGCGTCCACAACACCAGGATGATGGAGTCGACAGAAACAACTTGACAAATTGGTGTTTTTGCATTATAATATAATAACGTACAATACAAGTATGGTATCTAAGGTGTAATAGAGTGGAAAATAAAAAGACCTACAGCGAAGTATTTAGACAATGTTGCTTTCTTGGAGGGATCGATAATTGGATCTCCATTGGGTTTCCTAGGAAATTGGAATCGCTCGCAGAAGGCTTCATCAAACATTTTGGGGGAAGAATCATTATACGAACTCGATTGAAGAAGAATGCAGAATAGTAATTGTGCCTGACAATCTGTTGTAGCTCAAACCGTAAAAACCTGAGCTGAACTGAGACATTAGCATTGCTTCACAAGACATTTCTTTATACGGGGATTTAATCGTAACCTATCCAGTTAAAAAAGACCACTTTTTTGTCAAATAAGGGATAATATGACCAATATTGAAAGTAAAACATCTTTCAAGAAAGTGAGTTTGGCTTTCCAAAACTTTTATTTTATAAATATCCTGACTGAAATTGCATTTGCAGGTCTCGTTGTTACCTCACTTATCTTATTGCTGCTTCCGGTGCCCGCATTTTCACAAGCTGCTCGTATTTTTATAGATGGTGACTTTTCAGATTGGCAAAATCTCATACCTATATATACAGATCCCATTGGTGATCAGGTTTCTGGTGATATTGACTTCGGTCAGCTCTGGATTGCAAATGATGAAAGATTTCTTTTCATTCGCATTGAGGTCGGAGCTGAGATTAATCTACAGAACGATAATGACCTTATTCTCTTCCTCGACACCGATAATAACCCGGCAACAGGTACACAGATTCATGGAATCGGTGCGGAACTTGAATGGAATTTTGGTGATAGAACTGGTATTTTCGTGTCTGGGGTTGATTCCTTTTCCATTTCTCACAGACATATAGATTTGGTAACGGCTCCAACTGTAACCTCCACGCAGTTCGAGATTGCAATTGATCGATACGTCGAACCGGTGGACCTGACACCCCTTTTTCTTGAAGATAGTTTAAAGATTGTGTTCGCCGACCTGACTGGCGGGGACCTGCTTCCAGATAGTGGAATTAGCATAACCTACACATTTGACGACACATCACTTCCACCTCTACCATCGATTACACTGAGAAGACACGATACAGACCACCTACGCCTTCTAACCTACAATGTTTTATTTTCCGGGCTTTTTGATCCCTCTCGCGTGCAGTATTTCGATCGGATATTAAATGCCATTATACCCGATATTATCGGTTTTCAGGAGATTTACGGATACCCTGCTCAGCAGACAGCGGATCTGATTGAATCTATGCTCCCTTCAACCGGACAACAGCAGTGGTATAGCTCCAGGGTTGAACCGGATATTATTACAATCAGCAGATATCCGATTTGCAGCACTTATGCTATTGATGGGAATGGTGCTTTTCTCATTGACTTGCGACCAAAGTATGATACGGATTTACTTCTTATTGTAGCACATCTGCCATGCTGCGAGAATAACTTTGAGCGACAGCTCGAAATTGATGCTATTATGGCGTTTATTCGTGACGCCAAAGCGCCGGGTGGGATTCTTGACCTTGATGCGGGAACACCAATAATCATTATGGGGGATATGAATTTGGTCGGTTATAGACAGCAGCTTGAAACATTACTAACCGGCGAAATTGTAAATGTAGACATATATGGGCAACCATTTGCACCGGACTGGGATGGAACCGACTTAGCAGACCTCTCACCTCGCCAGACTGATCTGCCAATGACCTATACCTGGTATAGAGATAATAGTTCCTTTTGGCCCGGACGGCTCGACTTCATTATTTACACCGATAGTGTTATAACCCCGGGCAATCATTTCATTCTGTTTACGCCTGAGATGTCCGCAGATTCACTTGCTTCCTACGGTCTTCAACCGCAGGATGTGATTATGGCCTCCGACCACCTGCCTGTTGCTTCTGACTTCATATTACCAGTTTCAAATGACATTCAATTCACTTTTCTGCCAGTAACTTTGTCGTTGGAACAGAACTATCCAAATCCATTTACCCTTAATACCAATATAGAATTTGGACTTCCAAGGGAATCCTATGCTAACATCGTCATCTATAACCTGTCGGGTCAAAGGCTTATTACACTTGTAAGCGAACAAAAAAAGGCAGGTTACTATGATATAATGTGGAATGGCATGAATGATAAGGGGATGAAGATGTCTCCCGGAATCTACTTTTATCGCCTTGAAACTGAAGATTTCTGTAGTACGAAGAAGATGATATTAATCAGATAGTATCATATGACCATATGGGAAATGTATTTCCTGGTATTGAACCTGGCTGACTTGTAAGAAATGGGGGTCAGGCTAAGAGATAAGAGATAAAATATAAACTCACTCCTTTTACCACGAGATATCACATAATAAAAAACTCCTTCATATTCTATCCTCGGTTTTCTAAGCATATTACAAAACTACCATAACTTTCCCTTTATGTCAAGTAGTTATCTCTTATCTCTTAGCCTGACCCCCAAAATATTACTTGACAAATCGGTTTTTTTATGGTAAAATACGTTCTTAATTAAAAACTAAAAATAAAAAGGAGTAGATAGTGTGGCAGAGTTGGGTAATATTTTATACAGGTTTATGGATTCTTGCCTCAGGATTTCTTTTTGGTGGAAGTGTAAAATACTCGAATATGGTTTTTGGAGCACTGATTGCATTTTTCTCCTTCTGGGCAGGAATGAAGGCAAGGCAAAGATAGATGCGAACATTCACACAAATACTAGTTCAACTGGCAATTCTTTTCTTCTCTATTATTATTCATGAGGTTTCACATGGTTATGCAGCCCTTCGAAGCGGTGACCCTACAGCAAAACTCTCCGGAAGATTGACCCTAAATCCGCTTCGTCACATTGATCCATTTGGAACTTTAATACTTCCTATTCTACTTATCATCATAAGATCGCCCTTCCTTATAGGTTGGGCAAAACCCGTTCCTATCAACCCCTATAACCTCCGAAATCCAAGAATAGACATGGCCAAGATAGGAGCAGCAGGACCACTCTCGAATCTTGGGCTGGCAATAGTTTTTTCTATTATCTTTAGATTAATTGGTACTGGAATACTTTCTAACTTACTCATTATCGGAGCATATCTAAACATTCTGCTGTTCATATTTAATCTAATACCCATACCTCCCCTGGATGGCTCAAGAATTATTGGTGCTTTTCTCCCATATGATATGTATGAAAGATATATGCGCTTAGAACGTTTTGGGTTCATAATAATCTTTGCGCTTGTATTTCTTGTTTTCGACTTCACAATCTTCCCACTGGTTGGTCTATTGGTTAGACTGCTAACAGGGATTTAGATATAGTAATGAAGACCAAAATATTTTACCTCTTCCTATTTCTTTTGATATTTGGCTGTGCAAAGAAGGGACCTCCTACCTCACCAGATAGAACTCCTCCGTTTTTAATATCTGTAGATGTATTAGACCAGAGTCACATAACGATAACCTTTGATGAGAACATAGATATGTTATCTGCTGAAAGTCTTTATAATTTCAAGTCGGACAGCCTATATATCCTTGCCTCAGTTGCGACTGGTAAAAATATTTTTATTACAACTGATGACATGGATACGATAGATTACCAAATTAAATTATCTAATATAAGCGATATATCTGGTAATAAACAGGACGAATACGTAATTAAGTTTAGAGGAACATTGAATAGAGATACTATTCCCCCTGATATAGTAAAATCCCCTTCCACTACTCTGACAAATAGTCCCGCTGATACAAACCTTGTCTTAAAATTTTCTGAACAGATTGACAAGTCTCGTATTTACATTATGCCTGATATAAAATTCTCCTGGGACTGGAATAATCAAAAGACTGAGCTGAAAATATCAATATCGATGATAGATTCGATGACTGTTTATCATATCTATGGATTATTCTGGGATAGGGCATGCAATTATACTGAAGGTGACTATAGTCTAACAAGAGAGAAAAACCTACCACTTATATGGATAAAGGGAACCACAAAGGATTCGGGCATCATTCTCATAACAAAAAGCAGAATACCATTACAGTTTGTTGTATCTGATACTACAGGAGGGTTTACTTTTCAGAATTTGTATCCAGATAATTATACTCTGATTGGCAAAAGGGATAATGAATATATCACCTCTGACCTTATTAAAATATCAATTCCAAAGGATGAATTATCTTTATATCCTACTGTAGATACGGATATTGATAAGCCTGTTTTATCCATCTTAAACTCACTTTATGAGATTTATTTTAGAGAAATCAAATGAACAAAATCATTCAAATATTTCTTATATGTGCATCTTCTGGCATTGATGAACGCATAATCCAATCTGGATTAAAAGGACCTATCATAGTATTTTTAATATCTATGCTGCCTATCTCTGAATTGAGGGGAGCAATCCCTATTGCAATCCATACATTCGGAATGCCTATTACTTACGCTTATATTATATCAGTGATTGGTAATCTTATACCTGCAATTCTGATTTTATTGTTTCTTGGTCCTTTTTCCAGGTTTCTTTCAAGATGGAGTCCTTTTAAGCGTTTTTTTGACTGGTTATTCTCACATACTAAATCTCGCTCTCTAATCGTTGAAAAATATAAGACACTTGGTCTTGCAATTTTTGTAGCACTACCCTTACCAATAACTGGTGCCTGGACTGGTTCAATAGCAGCATTTCTCATTGGCCTTAATTTCAAACATGCACTGACCGGAGTTGTAATTGGTGTCCTTACTGCAGGAGTTATTGTAACTCTGATATCATGTCTCTCGACAACAGGTGTTATAATTGGTATAGCAATACTTATTTCATTAGCAATAATAGGATATGTCCTTCAAAAAACCAGTAGATGATTTTTCCTTGACTTTTGATTGTTTTTATGTTATAATATCCCATCTATGGAAAAAACAAGTTGCCTTGCCATAATACTCATCATTATCGTTTTGGGGGTATGGTTTGTTTTCGTCATGCCAAGAATAAGCCCAAAACCTATTATAGTAGAAGAAGAAACGCCAGATACAACTCTAATTGAGGAAGAAGAACCCACAATCGAGGAGGAAAAAACCCTTCCTGCTACTGCAATTTTTGACACCATTGAAACTTCTTTAGTTTCTGTTGTTTTATCAAATGTCGGTGGTAGTATCGTTGAATATTCATTAAAAGAATACAACCATTTTAAAGGAGGTATAGTTCAATTAATTCCACCTGAGCGTAGATGTATCACTGATGTGATCACCATGGATGGTAAGACTTATAACCTGAAAGACTCAATTTACACCATAAAGGATAGGAGTGGTAACTCTATAACCTATTCACTCTCGTTAGTTGATAATAGAGAAATTATAAAAAGATTTACATTTTCTGATACAGATTATGTTGCTACACTCTCGATTGATCTACCTGAGCTCGAATCCTTTACTATTGCCTGGGATGGTGGACTTCTATTTACCGAAAAGAATCAGCAGGACGAATTGAGATTTTTTTCAGCAATCGCCCTATCTGATGGAGACCTTATAACAAACTCACTATCCTCAGTACCATATGAGGGTGAAATAATACCAATCATGGCAGTGAGATGGGTTGGTATTAAGAATAAATATTTCCTTGCCTCCATCATTCCAGAAGACATAGAAACGAAAAGTATAAAGATGAGAAGATTCAGCAAATCTCCACCACGTGGAGGTGGATGTATTCCTGGTGGGAGAGGCTGCAGTCCAACAGGAGGAACTACAATCGACCCTAATGAAGCAAGGATGGGTATATATCTTACCACAAGGGCAGAATCCCAAATGGAATTTAAACTTTTTGTTGGTCCCATTGATTACCAACTTCTCACATCATACGGCTATGGTCTTGAAAACGCCGCCTATATGGGATGGAAATTTATAAAACCTATTTCACGAGGTATCCTATTCATAATTAACTCACTCGCACGTTTTATACCAAATTATGGATTGGTTATCATCGTGTTTGCACTCATTATAACATTCATATTCTATCCCATTACAATGTTCAATCAGAAAACGATGAAAAAAACGACTGATATTCAACCAAAACTTAAAGCCCTTCAGAAGAAGTATAAAAAAGATCCCCAGAGACTCAATAAGGAAACAATGGAACTCTATAAGAAATCCGGGGTAAATCCTGTAAGTGGTTGTTTGCCATTACTGGTACAAATGCCTATATTCTTTGCCCTATATGCCATACTGCAGACCACGATAGGTCTCAGGGGTGCGGAATTTTTCGGATGGTTAAAAGATCTATCACAACCCGACCCTTACTTTATCTTACCAATCGTAATGGGTATAACCATGTTCTTCCAACAGAGAATTATGGGAACACAAGCAGTCCAGGGGGAGAGTCAGCGTATGTTCGGTTACATGATGCCTGTATTTCTTACGTTCATATTCATCTCTCTACCATCCGGGATAGTTCTATACTGGTTGTCTTATAATGTCTTCAATATAGCACAGTTATCCTATATTAAGAGAAAAGCGACTCCAACTAATCTGGTAAATGTAAAACAATCCATCCAGGAGAGTAAGTATAAATAGCTATTTAAATATGATACTTTTAACATGTTTGCTTAATTTTTAAACAATAGCGAATTAGGTGTAACCAATTTATTTTTTTATGGGGGCTTTATGAATGAACAACAAAAAGGACAGCGGATACAGATAGAAATACCCGATGACACAGCACAGGGAATATATTCTAATCTTGTAATTGTAAGTCATTCACCCTCAGAATTTGTACTTGACTTTACAAGGGTTCTCCCTGGTTTGAAAAAGGCAAAGGTCTATAC
This sequence comes from Caldifarciminota bacterium, assembly GCA_023129165.1. GTDB lineage: Bacteria > Hydrothermota > UBA3073 > UBA3073 > UBA3073 > JAGMCL01. The sequence continues at coordinate 16,746 of JAGMCL010000083.1, forward strand.
ACGAATAATTCTCTCACCAAAGCACGCAAAATCCTTACTCAAAACCCTAACAGAAAACATTAAAAAATTCGAAGAGAAGTTTGAAGAAATAAAGATCGACGATGTGATCAAGAAGGAAATAGGATTTCAGAAGTAAAGAAATTTATATCACTGTGAGGTAGTCATGGACTTGAGTCTCGTGAAAAAATTAATTAGTCTTGTAGAGAAACGAGATATACAGGAATTAGAGGTTCAGGAGGGCGACATTAAGGTTCGTATCACTAAAAACAAAGGTCATGAATTTATGCCATCCTCTATACAGTTACTACCTGTTGGAAGACAGGAGTCTCCATCTACTCTACAGGAGAAGAAAGAACAAGGTAATATGGTACCTATAAAGGCACCGATGGTTGGAACCTTTTACAGAGCTTCGGCTCCTGGTACTCCTCAATATGTAGAAGTAGGAGATATGGTAACTCATGGTAAGGTTGTTTGTGTCATAGAGGCGATGAAGGTTATGAACGAGATAGAATCAGAAGTTTCAGGAAAGATCGTAAAGGTTCTTGTGGGAAACGAAAAACCAGTTGAATTTGGTCAGGAATTATTTCTCGTGGAGCCAACCTGAAATTAAAGTTTACCAAATAACTCTATTTTCGGATATCATACTATAATTTCAATCAATCTGTTCTTTATGGGATAGATATTATAATTGAACCATCATCTCTACATCGATGTTTTTGTGTTTCTCTGTTCAGTTTATTGTTGGTATCTGTAGATTATAATTTACAGATTTATCCAGGGGGGGTGTAGATATGATTAAAAAAGCGATAATAGGGATGATGGTTGGAAGTATATTCCTGATATCATTGCCGCTATACGGCGCAGCTTCTCAAGCAGGTGCTATATTTTTAGCAATATACCCGGGTGCAAGACCCAATGGTATGGGAACGTGCTTTACTGCTATTGCAGATGATGCCATGTCTACATACTACAACGACGCGGGTATGGCTTTTCAGAATAAGACCGATATTACACTCATGCATGCCAACTGGCTTACCGGTCTTTACCCTGATATGTATTATGAATATATAGGTATTGTCCATGAACTTAAGGGAATCGGGAAAATTGGTGCGAACTTAATCTATCTTACTACAGGTGAGACAGAAGCGGTTGACCCTGATGGTAATACCATTGGCAGGTTTAAAAGTTTCGATCTATCCTTTAAAGTATCCTATGCTGCAAAGTTTTATGAAAACCTCTCTTTTGGCATAGGAGGAAAAATTATATATAGTTATCTCGTTCCAAGGTGGATTTTGGAAAAGATATATGGACCCCAGGAAAAAGGCGGCGGGTCTGGTTCCTCCTGGGCAATAGATGCATCACTTCTTTATAAATCTCCTATTGAAGGTCTTGATATTGGTGCATCACTTCAGAATATTGGTCCAAATATAAAATATCTGGAGTCTGGTGAATCAGATCCCTTACCCCGTACACTCAGAATAGGAGTTGCATATTCTCCTCTTCGTACAAAGACAAACAAACTAACAATTATGGGAGAATTAACGAAAATACTTGTAGGAGTGACCAGAAATGTTAGTGATGAATGGGCAGATACCTGGAGAGGAATTGGTATAGAATATACACTTTCTGAATTCCTCTCTATAAGGGGTGGTTATTTCTGGGATGTGATTGGAGAAAGAGTTGGACCAACATTTGGAGGAGGAATACGTTTCGCAAATCTTGAGTTTGACATAGGAGTTGATTCTGAGATATACGATTTCCCTACAGACAATTACAGATTCTCCCTGTATTATTCAATCGAACCCGGTTCTTCGTCTGAATAATTTTTTATTTTATGGATGGTTTTCTCATCGTTAATAAACCCATTTCCTGGAGCTCTTTTGATATAGTAAAATTAACAAGAAAAACCATAGGCATAAAGAAGATAGGACACACCGGGACACTTGATAAAGAGGCAAGTGGTCTTTTAATTCTCTGTATAGGGAAGGCTACTAAACTCGTAGAAAATTTTATGCTCATGGAGAAGGAGTACGAGGTAGAGGGCAAGCTTGGTGAAAAGACAGAAACAGATGATGCATCGGGTAGAGTAATAGAAAGAAAAAAATTCGATGATATATCGTTGGATAGTCTCAGAAAGGTAGTATTAAAGTATGTGGGTGAGATATATCAGATCCCGCCGATGTATTCCGCAATAAAGGTTAAAGGCGAGAGACTTTATAAAATAGCACGAAAGGGTAAAACATTAAAGAGAGAAGCGAGAAAAGTCTTCATTAAAAGGATAGAAATCCTTTCCTACTCTCCTCCATTCTTTAAACTTAATGTGGTTTGTGGAAAGGGCTTTTACATACGTGCACTGATAAGAGATATTGGAGAGAAATTAGGCACGGGAGCACATACATTGAATCTCGTCAGGATAAGAATTGGGAAGTATACTCTTCAGGATGCGATCAATGTTGATGATTTAAGAGATGGAACAAAAATATTTTCGAGATGTATTCCTGTGATATAACATCATTATCTACTGGTAACTTTAAGTTTTGACATCTATATTTACAGAACTTGTTTTCAATATACAATAATGCAAATTTTTAACAGTATCGAAGATATAAAAGGACTATCTGTTAAAGCGCTCACGTGGGGCTCATTTGATGGAGTACACAGAGGACACTGGAAAATAATAACAGCGATGAGAAATAGGGGTAGCAATCTTTTAATAACCTTTAGACCTCATCCAAAAAAAGTACTTGAACGATGCCTATTTCGTAGTTTAAGCACTGATGATGAAAAAATGAAACTCTTAAGAGACCTTAATGTAGAAAATCTACTTATACTGCCTTTCAGTATGACACTGGCTCAGTTTGGTCCAGAAGTGTTTGTTAAATATATATTAAAACATATAAAAATTCAGGAGATTATAGTTGGTGAAAACCATAGATTCGGGCAGGGTCAGAAGGGGTCAATAAAAACATTGGCTACAATCTGTAAGAAAAGAAAAATAACAATGAGTGCCTTACCATTGACAACTATTGATGGAACCAAAATATCATCTTCTCGCATTAGAAAAGACATTGAACTGGGAACTGTTTGTATTGCCAACAGGTTGCTCGGTAGACGATATTCTATTAAAGGTAGGGTTATAAAAGGAAATGGAAGGGGAAGGAAGATAGGTAGACCAACCGCAAACCTTGAGGTTCCTGATGAGAAATGTATTCCAATGAATGGAGTATATGTTGGTAGAGTAAGACTGGGAAAGAAGAAATACGACTGTCTGATCTCTTTGGGTTCCAGACCAACATTCAAGGAGTATCAATATCAAAACGCATTTGAAGTTCATTTATTGGATTTTGATCAGGATATCCTGAGTAGACAACTTGAGGTCTATTTTGTTCACTTTCTGCGTAGACACATTAGATTTAGCAACACCCGACAACTGAAAAAGGCAATTAATAAGGATGAAAAGATAGCAAGAAGTGCTCTGAAAGACCGTTTTATATTATAATTTAATAAATAGGGTATCGAAAGATTTTTTAAATCGCTATCAACAGGAGGCAGTATGGAGAATGGAGAGAAACAAAAAATAATTAAGAAGTTTCGAATTCATAAAGATGATTCTGGCTCTCCAGAAATTCAAATCGCACTACTAACGAATAAAATAAGCCTGCTCTCGGAACATTTTAAAAAACATCCTAAGGATGTTCATTCGAGAGTCGGACTTATTAAAATGGTTAATAGAAGAAGGAAACTTCTTGACTATTTACTGCGGAAAGACACCAAAAGGTATCACGAGGTTATTAAAAACCTTGGGTTGAGAAAGTGATGAAAAACTAAAGTTTAAAAGATAGGAGGTTAAAGAGAATGGAAATAGAAATAGAATTAGGTGGAAGACCTTTGTCAATAAAGACAGGGGAACTTGCGTTTCAGGCAGATGGTTCATGTATAGTCAAATATGGGGATACAGTCGTGCTTTCCACTGCCTGTTTTTCAAAACAGGAATCCGAATTTAGGGGCTTTATCCCACTCACCTGTGATTACAGGGAAAGGACATACGCAGCTGGAAAGATTCCTGGAGGTTTCTTTAAGAGAGAAGGCAGACCAACAGAAAAAGAAATCCTCTCTTCAAGGCTTATGGACAGACCAATTAGACCACTCCTTTCTGAAAAGTTGAGGAGGGAAGTTCAACTTATATCTACTGTTCTCTCACAGGATGGAATAAACGATGCGGATATATTAAGTATGTTAGGTGCAAGTTTGTCACTTGCTATTTCTCCAGTACCATTTATGGGTCCAATCGGTGCAGTAAGAATCGGAAGGATAAATGATGAATTTATAGTAAATCCCTCCTTCGACGAACTTGCAGAATCAAAACTAAATCTGATTGCTGCCGGCACTAAAAAAGGAATAACAACTGTCGAGGCTGGAGCTCACGAACTTCCTGAATCACTAATAATTGATGCCCTACACCTCGCTGAAAAAGAAATAGCCAAGCTTATTGAACTACAGGAAGAGATAATCAGGGCATCCAAGAAAGAGAAAATATCCCTTCCAGATGAAACATACGAGGACACAACTAATAAGATACGAGATATCTCTATAAAGAGACTCAAAGAATTGTTTGGTATTCCTATAAGGACAGAGAGAAGAGAGCATTATGACTCACTGTTAAAAGATGTACAGAAGGAATTCGATGAGGAATATGAAAAAGTGGTTGAACATCTTCTTGATAATCTTGGGTCTGAAATAATCAGAGAAAAGATAAAGAAAGGCTCAAGAATAGATAAAAGGAAACCGAATGACCTCCGAGAAATCACATGCGAGGTTGGAGTTCTACCAAGAACCCATGGTTCTGCCACATTTAGGCGTGGCGAAACACAGTCCTTATGCACTGTCACACTTGGAACAATGGCAGATGAGCAAAAGATAGAGGCACTTGAGGGACGGTCATTCAAATCATTTATGCTCCATTATAACTTCCCTCCTTTTTCAGTAGGAGAACCCGGAAGAATGATGGGTCCTGGTAGAAGGGAGATAGGTCACGGTGCTCTTGCTGAAAGAGCAATCGCACAACTTCTTCCTCCTGAGGAGATATTTCCTTATACAATAAGGATTGTATCCGACATACTTGCCTCTAATGGTTCTTCTTCTATGGCAGCTGTATGCGGAGGCTCCCTTTCTCTGATGGATGCAGGGGTTCCAATGAAATGCAATGTTGCAGGAATAGCAATGGGTCTTGTGGATGATATAATACTTACTGATATAACAGGAGAGGAAGACCATCATGGTGATATGGATTTCAAGGTTGCAGGTACAACTGATGGTATAACTGCTTTACAGCTCGATATAAAGAAAGAATGGATAGACATAAAAGTTCTTGCAGAAGCCTTATCAAAAGCCAGAGAGGCAAGACTTAAAATTCTCGATATCATGAATGAAACCCTATCCTCTCCCAGACAAGATATATCCCAATATGCACCAGTATTAAAAATGCTCTTAATCCCCACAGAAAAGATAGGACAGGTAATAGGTCCGGGTGGAAAAATAATAAGAAATCTCTGTGAAGAAAGCGGTGCAAATATAGAGATTAATAATGATGGGAAGGTATCAATATCAGGACCAACGAAAGAATCTGTTGAGAAAGCCGAAGAAATGGTAAGACAACTAACTGAGGATGCAGAGGTGGGAAAAGTTTATATTGGAAAGGTTAAACGCATACTACCATTTGGCGCATTCGTTGAAATACTACCAGGGAAAGAGGGTTTGATTCACATATCTCAGCTGTCTCACAATCGGGTTGCCTCTGTTGAAGATGTCCTGAAGATCGGCGATGAGGTTAAATGCAAGGTTACTGCTATAGATGAACAGGGAAAAATTCGATTATCCAAAAAGGCTGTTTCATAAGGTCAACTTTAAATTGTCCCTGGCAAATAATAATGGACATTCTCTATGCTGTAATAGAGACTATAAAACATTACGACTTAATTAAAAAGGGCAATACAATTCTACTTGCCTGTTCTGGTGGGGCGGATTCTGTTGCCCTTCTTCACATCCTCCTTGAGTTAAAAGAAAGACTTTTTATTAGAGATATTCAGGTTGCTCACCTTGACCACCTTATAAGAAAAGATTCATACAAGGATGCTGATTTTGTTAAAGATATTTGTAAGGAACACGGTATTAACTGCGTTTTTCAGTCAGTTGATGTTCCTGGATTTGCAAAAGAAAATTCCCTATCACTCGAAGATGCAGCAAGAACGGTAAGATATAAATTTCTTAACGAAAAACAAGAGCAGCTAAACCTTGATTTAATTGCAACTGCCCATACACTTAATGACCAGATTGAGACGTTATTCTTGAGAATTGACCGCGGCACAGGACTTAAGGGACTTGCCTTAATTCCACCCAAAAGAGACAGAATAATCCGCCCTCTTATATGCACATATAAAAAGGATGTACTTGAGTTTTTAACCAGTCGTTCAATCCATTATAGAATGGACGAAACAAATCTCGATTTATCTATTAAACGTAATCTAATTAGACACGAAGTCGTTCCTTATCTACTCAAAACCCTGCCAGATTTTGGGGAAAAGCTGACCCGTCTTCGCGATAGCCTTGAGACTGACGAGGAAATAATCGAATCCCTGATAGAAGATATCTGGAATGAGGTTGTAGATATTGAATGATAGATTATGTTTAAGATACTGAAGATATGAATAAAATAACTATAAATACAACTAAACTCTTTAAGTACGATATGGGTATAAGAATGAGAATCATTAGAAAGGCACTTCGTTACCTTAATGTTTCACATGATAAGAGGTATGTAGAATATATCCTAACCTTGCTTGAAGAGAACAAAACAGGGAAAAAAATAGACCTGCCAGGAGTTATTGTCCGTAGAAACTATGATAAACTGCTGATTGAAAGAAAGGTGGGAGACTTTAAACCAAAAGGTAAGGAATCCATTGACACTCATCTTTCAAAGATACTCTCGCCAGGTAAGAAAATTCATTTACAAGACTCCTTTCTTGAAACTGAAATCATTCAAACCAAATCCATCAATATGTCCGAATATAAAACTTATTCCAAATATACTGTCTATTTTGATTATGATAATCTCTCTTTACCATTAAAAATAAGATATAGAACAACAGGTGATGTATTTACACCCTTTGGATTTAGGGGCAAGAAGAAATTGAAGAAGGTATTGATAGAAGACAAGGTTCCAGTATACAGGAGAGATTTAATACCACTTGTAGTAGATTCAGAAGATAATATTTTATGGATTGCTGGAGTTAGAAGGTCAAATAAAGCACCAATAACCAAAGAAACGCAAAGTGTTCTAAATATCAAACTCGTTAAAAGAACTACCTGAAGAAAAAAATCGATACAAGCACACCAACCAATGCACCTGCAAGCACCTCGAAGGGTGTATGCCCGAGCAATTCAATGAGCCTATCCTCACCAACCTTTCTTTTATATTGAATATCCTCCATAATTCTGTTTAAAACCTCTGCCTGTTTACCTGCTGCTCTTCTAAAACCCTGGGCATCAAACATTATAATCATGGTAAAGACCAATACAATTGCAAAGATCGACGAATCAAAGCCAAACTTAAATCCAACTGACGTAGCCATTGCCACCACACCAGATGCATGTGAGCTTGGCATACCACCTGCTCCTACAAACCATCTAAAATCAAACCTTTTTTTCTTAATTATACCAATGGTCACCTTTATAGACTGAGCTACAGCCCAACCAATTACTGCAGAAAGGAGGATTCTGTTACTAAATATCTGGTTAAAGAAAGACATATAATAATTTATCCACTACTAATTCCTTTTTTAAAAAAGATTATACCATGGGAAATGAGAAAAGTCAAGAAAATTATACAGATAATTTTATATAAGGAATTCACTTGACATTCAATAAATTTGATGATATAATTATCTAAGCAAAATTAAAAAACTATTCAGCCACCAAGACACTAAGATTGTTGATTACAAATAAGATTACCAGACCTATAGTAAGTAAGTGTATCAGCTAATCAGTGTATCAGTTGGAAGGATACCAGCAGACCAGAGCATCAGGTTCTGATATACTGATAATCTGATATTCTACCTGCTGATTCGCCGGTATCCTGATAAGCTTAAGAATTTACCAATAACTTATAACCAAGTCCCTATTAACTTTGTGCCTTCGTGGTAAGTTAGTAGCCACCAAGACACTAAGGCACTAAGATTTTATATTATTCTTTTTTCTTTTTAATTAAGTTAATCTTTTCTTCGTGACTTTGTGCCTTCGTGGCTATAGAAATATGTTTACACTTGCAATCATAATAATGGGAATCAGCGGTATTTTTGCAGAGACCCTACTTTTGAGAGAACTCCTTTTAGTATTCTATGGAAATGAACTATCCATAGGCGTGGTGCTTGCCAATTGGCTTCTTCTTGAGGCAATCGGTTCTATATTTATAGGCAGGAGGATCGAATATACAAAACATAGAATCAAGTGGTTTATAAACTGGCAAACTATATTTGCCATCTTCCTTCTGTTATCAATCTTACTTACACGTATCTTAAAAGGTTACCTTTTCCCCATTCCCGGTGAAAGTCTCGGTCTTCTTTCAATCGCAGGATTCTCACTTTTAATTCTCATCCCTGTAAGTATTTCTCATGGAGCACTTTTCACATTTTCCTGCAGGATATATGCAGATCTCAGGAACTCATCTAATAAGAACATAAACAACAATGCACAACACATAGGTAGTGTTTACATATATGAAACCCTTGGAACCATTTTAGGGGGTATAACAATCACATATCTTCTTATTCCATATTTTAGCTCTCTTCAGATGGCATTGGGAGTTTCATTAATAAATTTAATAATATGTATATTTTTACAAAGGAGGTCTATCCTCCCTGCTTTTTTTCTTTTTATCTTTGGTATTATGCTCTTTTCACCTAATATATTACAAAGAATAAATAAATTTTCTATTGAAAAGCAATGGAGTGGACAGAATGTAATACACTCAGAAAATTCAATATATGGAAATATAGTTGTTGGCAAAAGACAAAACCAGTACACATTCTTTTCAGACGGTTTACCCATAATTACTACACCAGTTCCAGATATTGCCTCCATGGAAGAATTTATTCACATACCATTGCTAATCCTCTCAAACCCGGAAAACATCCTCATTATTGGAGGAGGAGCTGGAGGATATTTAAATGAAATACTTAAACACCATTCAGTAAAACTAATTGACTATTGTGAACTGGATCCCCTTATAATAAAGCTTCTTCGGATGTTTCCCACTCCTCTTACAGAAAATGAACTGGGCAGTGAACGGGTCAATATAAACTTCATCGATGGAAGGTTGTTTGTAAAAAAGACTAATATGAAATATGATGCCGTCTTTATAGGGATTAAATCACCCTCTGACTTACAGATAAATCGTCTCTTCACTAAGGAATTCTTTGGAGTAGTCAAATCTAAACTCAAAAAAAATGGGCTTCTCGTTCTTACTCTGCCAGGTTCAATATCCTATATTTCACCTCAACTTAGAAGATTGAACCTGTCAATACTCAAGTCAATCGAATCCGTATATTCTTTTACGCGGGTAATACCTGGAGAGACTAATATAATCCTCGCATCTTCCTTTGATTATTACAACATCGAAGAATCAATTCAGAGTGGATTAAGAGAAGGTGATTTAGACCTGAATTTCCTCACCTCCTCATCCATAACATACAAACTTGATAGATCTTGGTTGGATTGGTTTAACGAGTCGATACAGAAGGTTGTGGCTAAAGAAAACACGGACCGTTTACCGTCTGCTGTATTTTACAATCTTGCTTACTGGAATGAAATATTCTCGCCATATACGAGTCATTTTTTTATTACATTTGAGAGACTCAATCTTACAAAGGTAATCTTCTCAATCATTATACTATTTATAATATTTCTTGTTATTATAAACATTGGCAGAAGAAAAAGACACACTAAGAATACAGCAATCATGACTATTCCATTCGCAATAGTAACATCTGGTTTTGCAGGTATGATTTTTGAACTCATTATCATATTTACATTCCAGACCCTCTATGGATATGTGTATCAGATGATAGGATTGCTTACTTCTCTCTTTATTGCAGGCACAGGGATAGGTGGGTTTTCAATTAATCGCTTCCTTAAGAAATGTACAGTAAAAACATTCATCTTTTTAGACCTATGTATAATCTTGATTGCCCTTATTTTTTCGCTCCTTCTTTATCTCCCATTCACCCTTTCTCCTGTTCTCTTCTTCTTATTTTCCTTTGTCTGTGGAGTCGTAGTAGGAGCCCAGTTTCCTCTGGCAAATAAAATATATCTCAAGAAAGCGGGTAATATAAGTAACTCATCAGGACTTCTCTATGGTTCTGACCTTATTGGTGGATGGATTGCTGGTATGATAGGTGGAACAGCCATGATTCCTATTATAGGTCTTACAACTACCTGTATTGTTGTAACATTTGTCAAGCTGCTAAGTCTTTCCCTGCTTTTGATATTCTACAGGACATTCATAAAAAAGTGATACAACCAGGATACTAAGATTGAAGATTTCCGATTATATCTAATTTTATTTGATACATCCACTGACTTTTTTCCTTGACATTCATACGGTTATGGTTTATAATTAGCCAACCCATGCCTGACTTGGACTATATATTCAACACCCTACTTGCAAAAACTCTAAAGGATTACGAGAGAAGAGGTGGACAGTTAGAGATGGCTTATAGGGTTAAAGATGCTCTTGATAAAGACGATATACTGATGGCTGAAGCTGGAACTGGTATTGGTAAGTCTCTAGCATATCTAATACCAACTATATTATGGCTGGGGAAAGATAAAAAGATTGTTATATCAACCTATACAAAGACACTTCAAAACCAGCTCCTGGTAAGCGATATTCCCCTTGCAAAATCCGTTCTTGGTTCTACTATTATTGCCAATTTAGCCTTCGGAAGTGAGAACTATCTCTGTAGAAGGAGGTTTAAAAAATTGCTAACAGAAGGAGCATTTCTGCCCTTCCAACACAATGAGGTAGATAGCCTGGTTGTCTGGCAAAAAACTACACGTACTGGTCTCCGTAGTGAGGCTGAGTCACATAGTAGAATATCAATATGGAGGGATGTATGCCGCGGTCAAAATACCTGTATTGGGAAAAGTTGTAATGAGATGAATTGCTATTATGAATATGCAAGACGTAAACTCTACTCATCACAAATAATAATTACAAACCATCATCTTTTCTTTGCCAATCTATCCTGTGGCGGCAGGATTTTACCAAAGTATGACGCTGTTATCTTTGATGAGGCACACAATCTCGAAGATATAGCAACCTCACATCTTGGAGAGACTGTGACAAACTTTATGTTCATTTACCTTCTTAAGGAGATTAAAGGTTGTCACATAAATGGAATAGAATCCCTTATAAAGGGAGTAAGTGAAGCAAGTGAAGATTTCTTTGAGGCTATAAAGAG
>JAGMCL010000084.1 GCA_023129165.1 Caldifarciminota bacterium
AGATTATTAATCTTTACCCCTCTAAACCTCTTTGCTGTGAAGATGGCATTCTTTATCTCCTTAGCATTTGATCTTCCATGACATACAATTGTTATTCCATCTATACCTAATAGTAAAGCACCCCCATATTCATCGTAGCTCATCCGCAAAACCTCCCTCTCGGTAGATTACTACTTGCATTTTAAGTTGATATCAACTGCTCTTTTTCTGTTTGCTTGTTATATAGTTCACAGCATATTTGACAGTTTTAAATTTTGCTGCATCTGTATCTGGAATTTTGATATTAAACTCAGCTTCAAGTTCCTGGAGTAGTGCAACATAATCAAGACTATCTGCTCCAAGGTCGTCTGTAAAAGAGCTTTCTGGTAAAACTTCTGTCTCTTTTACGAGCAGTACTTCCAAAATAATCTTTTTCACTCTTTCAAATACTGACATGTGGTATACCTCCATTTAATCCGAGCTCAATAGTATCTTTATTTCGCTCATTATTTGCATAGTTACAATGTGCAATATTTCTTTTTTGTAAGGTTTATCATAGTATTCATCAAAATAAAGAGGTCTCCCAAATTTAATAACTACCTTATGTGGTCTGGGAAACCTCTGTCCTTTTGACATAACATTAAAAGTGCCAATTATCGCTGTTGGAACAACAGGCACTTTTGCCTGCAAGGCAATAAATGCGGTTCCAAGTTTCGATTCTTGAAGAAAGCCGTCTTTACTCACAGTTCCTTCAGGATACATATCAATTACATGACCATTTTTGAGAATGCCAATAGCGGATCGGATGGCTTCTCTATCAATTTGCGCCCTTTTTACGGGGAAAGCGTTCAGCTTTCTAAAGATAAATTCTGTTAAGCGTCTTTTGAACAGTTCCTCTTTGCCCATTGTATGTAGGTGCCTTGTAATAGCAACTCCCAGGATAAATGAATCTAAGTCACTTGGATGATTTGGCGCCAGAATCACACCACCCTGCTTCGGAATATTCTCAATGCCGATGGGTTGCAGCCTGATGTAGACTAAGGATATAAACCGTAAGATTAAATGTATGACTGAATAGAACATATAATCTCGGCATTCTCCTTTTATAGACCATTAAACCAAATTGGTTTATAGTCTATTTATATTTAAAAAAATTACTTTGTCTCTATCCCGTTAAATAAAATTTGTAATAATGCATCTACACTCTTTTTAATGTCTAATGGTTTCCCATCCAGGACCCAAGGATACTCTAACCCCTTTAACGCAGATATTATTGCTAAAGCAGTAAGCCCGATCCTTTTTGCTTTAAAAGTCCCTTTCTTGACGCCCTCGGTAAGTATTTCCTTTACGATATCTATCTCTTCTCTAAAGTGCGATTCCCTGATTTTCTCCAGGTCTGGAAGCATCTCTGTTACAATATCTTTAGTTACTCTGTGCAGATTTACAAGTTTCTGCATGTGGGAAATTCTGGTCAATATAAAAGCTCGAAGTTTTTTCTGGGGAGAATCTTCCTTTGAGACACCCTCACTTACTGCATCTTTAAGTATCTTCAACTCACGGTTAACTACAGCCTTAAAAATCTCATGCTTGCTCTTGAAATAATAATAGATAGTTGTTTTACCAATCTTTGCCTCAGCAGCTATGTCATCCACGCTTGTTTTTTTTAATCCATAGCGTGCAAATAGCTTGCGGGCGATCTGTAGAATTATTTCCCTTTTCTTTATTTTCATATTTGTACTATTAGACTAAAATCGTCTAATAGTATTATACAATAAATTATGTAGATTGTCAAGTATTTTTTTTGGAGAGCTCTAAAAAACTGCATTTGAGCTCTCTTTTAAAAAATTTTTGATTAGAGATAAATTATTCGATTATTATGTAGTAAGGAGTGTAAGGGGTTTGGATTTTACATGCTCTTTTATTTATATTTTGATTTTGTTGGGTGTTTTTTAAAAGTGTAAAAGAATGGTATTAGGTCTAAACTAAAATAAATGTTTCTTTTCTATCAATTCCTTATAGGATTTGTTTGTAGATTGTTTCATAAGATATGACACCATTGTTGGGCTGCGTTTTAAAAACTTTCCTAACTCACAATTACATGTTTGAGTATATTTCCTACTGAGATATACAAAAAGACATCTTGCTTCAACATAATCCAGCCTATCTTTACTGATTTTGGATGCATTGCCGCCTCCTTTTAAATGAAACGGTAATGTGCAAAATCTAACCACAGATTCACCCTGTTAAATATTTACTTAATTAAGTACAAGTAATCACTCCTGGTACTTTATTTAACAGGGGAACCGCAGAGAGCTCAGAGAATTTTTTAATTTTTACCCCGTTGTAAATCTCTGGTTTTCTTGCGGGGTTGATTTGTAATTTTAATATTTTTCATTTCGCCTCCTTTTTAATCATACTTTACTCTTAGCTGAGGTGGATTATGAGACTTTAAATCTTGTGGTATATACTTTTCTTGGAAAATCGCCTTTCGCATAATTGATTTTCTTTTCTCCCTTTACAATAGCTTCATCTGCATATGCCTCAATCACTTCACCTATATAAAGATTTTTATCTCCAGTTTCTATTTCTTGCTTGAGCTTGCATTCCATATGAGCTATACATTCATCAATAATAGGAACTTTAAGTTTGTGTGCTGGTTGTGGTGTTAGACCTGTTTCTTTAAATTTATCTACATGATACCCTGAATGAAAGCCACAATAATATATCTTTGGTTTTAACTCCTCTGAAGGGACATTTATAATAAATTCCTTAGTACTTTCAATTAACTTACATGAATAAGCGCCTTTGCCTATAGCACAAGCTATAAGTGGAGGTTCCTTTGATACAGGAATACAGAAACTGACCGCTATAATATTTGATTCCCCCTTTATGGTTCCACATGTTATTAAAAAATGTCTCATCGGCCACAAAAACTCCAGATATTCAACATCGGTTTTCATTTTTTACCTCTATTGCTACATTTGTTCAACTTTATTTATATATTATATATAATAAAGAGGGAAAAGTTAAGAAAATTTTTTATAAAACTTATTGCTTGTTCTGAGAGAGTGCTTAGGGAGGTTTTTTTATCGAGAGATTCAAAAATAGGTAACTAATTTAAAAAGAAGCTGTAAGGAATTAAATTCTCAAAGTCTTATATAAAATTACTATTAGATTTTATTCAAGTAATCAGATAATTCTTCAAGTTCTCTATCACAATACCTACAAACAATAGCATCTCTTCTTAAAGTTTTATTACAGTAGGGACACTTTTTAAACATTTCTATTTGATATCTACAAGCTTTCTTGTATCCACAAATTCCTCCAACAATTAATCCGCAACCTACTATAAACAAACAGATAGAAACACCTCGATAGAGCCTTGCTTCGTTCTTCCAATAATTTAACCACTTGATATGTCCTTCTACATCCTTATATCTAGGATGACCAAACTTTCTGGTGTGTTCTAAAGAGAGATTATATTGCTCTATATAAATATTATACAAAGCTTGGGATCCTCCCCAGAGGGCCACAGCGAGAAAAAGTGCTATGGTACCTACAGGTATCAGTGCTATTATACCTTTTCTCATTTTATCAATTTATGTATTAATTGATTTTTAAAAATTTACATAGTTATTGCGGAAATCTTGACAAATGATAGGGATAGAATATATAAGAATATTACACCCTTAGTCTTTTTAGCAGATTATAATTTTACATCAGTTTAGCTCTTATATCAACTATTTTCTTAATGCAGGACTGACCCCACATACCACTGCGCTTTCATAAGGTCTCAGCTGGACATAGCAAGAGAACTCGGAACAACAAGAGTAAGGGTAAGCCAGGGTATGGCACTTCTCAATCTGGAACCAGAAATACAGAAAGAGCTTCTTACTCTTCAGGATCAGAAGGCAATCCGATTCTTCTCGGAACGACGTTTAAGGCCGCTTCTTAATATAAAAGAGCGTCAAAGTCAATCTTTTCCGCTCTTGCAATATTCATAAGTTTTGCTCTTATAGAGGCTGGTTTATTTTTGATTTCCCTTTTCATACTCATTCCTGAATCTATTCCTAAATCATAGCATTAAGCCAAGTCTGTAGTAGTGGTTTAACCCGACAAATTTCAGCATATTCAACTAGTTTCTCCAGATTGCGATCCTTTTGCTTTAGATATTCAGATAGTCCTTCTTTAGCTATATCAAGTCCCAGTTTGTTACGATATCGAAAACAGTCACATATAGTCTTTTCAGGACAATAAATACGAACTTTATGAGCTTTAATTTTTATTTCATTAATACCTGCTTCAAATTGTTTTGTAGAAAAATAGTAAAATTCCACAGGTGGATATTCCATCTTTGGTCGCCAGGACTTCCGGTAAATCGCCATGGAAATAATCGATGGGTTAAAAGTAGTTAGTTCATAATAAGACAGAGCCGAAAGCAGACATATAACCCCCTCCGGGACAGCCCGAGCAAGATCGATAAAACTCTGGTTAGAAATAACTGGTATGTCGGTCAGCTTATAAAGTCCATTTTTCACCTTAATTATTAGTCCCTTGTCCAGTATATTTTTTATATCACGAGGATGTATACCTTCAGCCAGAATATCTTTAGATCTGGCGTACCCATTATGAATTTTGAGTATCTTAATAATTTTTTCGCGCTTTTTATTCATGATAGCATCTTTGGATATTTTCATAGGCAGATTATAATAAATGCCGAGGTTTTAGACCGGTGATTTTTCAATGAATTTGTTAAGGTAGTCAAATGGGGTCAGACCTGAAGGAAGAATCTAAAACTAATTTTTCTTTTTTCATCAATCTCTTAAATTTACTATCACTTTGGCACAATCGAACTTACACCAACTCTCTTCTTATATCAAGTATTTTCTTTATTCAGGTCCGACCATAGATGAACGGCTTAAGCAAGGTGATTTGTTACGTGACCATCATCTATTTAAATCTATCAAAATACTCATCGATTTCAGGTCTTAATTCGATACCTACCCTTTCAAAACAATCTAATACTTCTGTATATGCACCTTTACCCCCGAGAAAATCCCAGAATTCACCCGCAACTTTTAATTCATCGTCTAAATCAAGCATTCCTTTTAATGTCCATCTTTCATAAGGTTTTGGTTCGTAGGGATTATATGGAATCGCAATATAAGAATGAACCTTGGCAGTCGGATTTTTAAATAAAATTATTGCAACCCATTCCAAAAGGGTTCGCTTAAAATCTTTAAAATTGCTAATGTTTGGTTTAGCAGTTTTTAAGTCAAATAGGTGGATAGAACCATCTCTACTTTTAAGAAATAAATCTACTTTAACTGTTTTTAGTGTATTCATTTTACCCTTGTTACATACTTTTCTAATCATCTCAATTTCATTTTTCTTATTTGGGTCCTTCCCTAAAGTGAGATTATTAATTATATGTTGAATTTCAGCTTGGGCTTTTTCACTTATCGTATTGCCAACAACATATTGCTTTTTTGCCATAACGAAATTTAAAATTGCTAAGGTTTCGGCAACAGGTTCAAAAATTGAAGTCCCAAATGTTGTGTTTAGGGAATGTATAAACGAAAATAATGCCATTCTATCACGACCTAACAAACGATAATGAAATGGCATATTTTTTGATTCCGGTTTATAAGATCGAAATTTCTTTCTCAGGCTATCCCTAATAGTTTGTTCAATCTTATTGATTTGTTCATCTATTAGCGCCATTTTACCTTTTTTCTTTCAAATGAAATATTATTTCTGCATAAGCTGACCTATCTTTTTCTACTCGATTAAGTACAGGGCGTTTAAATTGATTAACAATTTCCATTTCTGCTAACTCGGCAATTTTAGGGTAGAGTTTGTATTTGTCGTTTGCTACAAGAAAAATATTGTAATCATTTACTAAATATTTTTTTAAATTTCTAAGGACTTCTGCAATACCTTGTATATAAGATTCTCTTGCTTCTTTTCCCTGTCCTTTAAATAACGGTCCAATCTCTAAATTGTCTCTACGTTCAAAACCGAAAATCTCATAGGCATATGCATGTTGTTCATGGTAATCAATTAGTCCAACATAAGGTGGACTGGAAAATATACCTCTGATTTTTTGTTTTTGTAATATTTCTCCAAAGTCATGATTTCTTTTCTTTACTCTTTCAAGTAGATTAATTGTTCTGCTATCCCCAGTTAAGCAAATTTGATATGTATTTGTCCTTAACCCATCGAATTCCCTGAAACGGTTTAGTGTATCAATTGTGTATCTTTTCCACCATCCCATGATAGAGAATATTGGTTTACATATTTTCCCATGCTTCTTACAATAATAGGTTGTTATAACAGGATTTTTTAAAGTAGCTAAATCTGCGTGTGTTGTTGCCCGGCAAGAACGAACTGTTCTGCTTAATATAACAGCCAACACCTTTTTTATTTCAGCATTATTTATATTCTTTATCTCTCCGAATACAAAATCTATTTCCTCTCTCACGGGTGCCAAAAACCATTTATCGAGAAAAGAGTTGCCTTTATTCTGCTTAATGTGAATTTGATATTTTTCTACTAATCTGTAATAAGTATTCAGAAACTCTTTTTCCTTATCTTTCGCATATTTATTTTCTTCTATTTCTCCTTTTATTACTTTTCTTTTATAATCTGGGGATGGAAAATATTTACTGTTGAATTTTGAAAGTTCATTTAACAAATGTTCGTCGAACACAGTATTTTTTCTATCTTTCTGAAAATTTTCGAGTTTTGAGGTTAAAGTATTTATTACCTCTACAAGTAATCGAAAGTTATGCTTTGCTATTTTCACATTGGTTATCATTACATTAAAAGCAGATATATCGACGCCGATGGCATTTAAACCTAACTCGTTAGCTTGAACCAAGGTTGTTCCACTCCCACAAAAGGGGTCTAAAACAATATCTCCCTTTCTGAAATAAACTTCTTTTTTGAACTCATCGGTATGAGAATCAAGAAAATACTCCACCAACTGAGGGATAAATTTCCCTTTATAAGGATGAAGCCTATGAACATGTTTTGTCCGCTCGGCTTCTTTATATTCCACGAAGGATAAATGCCAATTTAGATCATCTCCTAAAATCTTCTTCCATTGTTTTTCTTTCTTAAGGGAGTCATAATATTCTTTCAGTTCTTCTAAACTTACTAAGGGTTTATTCTTGTTCTCGTATTTTTTGATTCTTCCATATTGAATTAGATATGAAATATTAGAAATTGTTACTTTACGATCTAAATATTCAGACGCCCATTTACTTGCTCCTTTTAGATCAAGAAATTTTGTATCTTCATCTAATAATGTTGGTTGTTTCATTTTTGGCAATATATGTTTAATAATTACTTACATAATCTGTCTTTCCTTCCGTTACACTTGTTATTTTTCAGACCAGACATATACTTCACATCATATTATAAACTCTTTTTAACACTTGTAATCTACAATTGTTTTACACTGCTTAGTGTTATATATTATATGATATAAATAAGTAAAAGTCAAGGGATTTTTTCGGAGGGATTCTGAAAAGGAGTAGATTTTATAGTTGACAAAATTGGATTTTTGGTGTATAATATTGACGCACAAGGTGAAAATTAATAAAAGCTTCCCCGGTGGCTCAATGGTAGAGCGGGTGGCTGTGGAAGGAACAGCATGGGGCGAGAAGGTGACAAAAGAATGTAGTGCTAATTGTCACAGAGAAGTTCATGCTGGCAAACTGCAGCTTTCCCGGGTAACCGGGATTGAAAATCCGGGTGAATTCAGGGAAGCCTAAACCCTATTGAAGTAGGGCAAGGTAATCCTGAGCGAAACCTGCTGAAGAGGCTTTAGTAAGCAGGGACGTGCAGAGACTAAGGAATGAGGAGCCTCATACCAATAAGTCCTGGTAGCGCCCGGCACCCCGCCAAAGGCGGGGTGAAGAGATAGTCCGAGCCCGATAGAAATATCGGGAGTTCTCGTAACCACTAGGTTGGGGGTTCAAGTCCCTCCCGGGGAGCTTCTTTATACCGCAAAAATTAAAACCTTCCTATAAATTCCTCAAAATGTATTATGTTTACGCCCTATTCAGCGAAACTACTGGCAAAATCTATATAGGACAGACCAATAATCTAGACAGGCGTCTGATGGAACATAATGATCCCAATAATACCAACACCTTTTATACGAAAAGAAATAAAGGTCCATGGCGAATATTTTACAAAGAAACAGTTGATACACGAACCGAAGCCATGAAGATGGAGAAATCCTTGAAAAGTCAAAAGGGACGCAAATTTTTTACCTTGTCATCCCCTTAACGCATTTCCTTGAATTTTTCCCAACTGTCACACAAAGGTTAATCCCTCTTTTGTGTCTTCGTGGCGAATGTCGTTTTTGCTTGACATTTATCCCTTTTTATATTATAATTCACATAAATGTTAAAGTCCATTAATGTACATAAATATACAATTATTGACAAACTCTCCCTTTCTTTTTCGGATGGATTGACTGTAATCACTGGAGAGACAGGAACAGGTAAGTCGATTATAATAGACTCTCTGGGTTTCTCTCTGGGTGAAAAGAAACGCAAAGGCGCGAAAAAAAACACATTCGTGGAATCCTATTTCAAGAAAATATCTCTATCAAAGTACGGAATAAAGGGTAAGAGTATATTGTTAAGAGCAGACGTAAAGGAACGAATACGTTACTACCTGAATGATTCCCCCATACCTCAAAGAACAATAAATGAGATAGGTAAGGACATTGTTGATATGGTTGGAGGTCATTCTCACCAGTCCTTTTTCTCACCGAATGTTCAACTTGAACTTATTGATAATTTTGCAGGGATTAAATCAGAGGTCGAATCTTTCTCAAAGCTATATAAACGTCTCTGTGAACTTACTGAGAGATTTGAAAGTCTGAAGAAAGAGATAGAGGAAACAAAAAGGACAGAGGAATTTATGAGATGGGAACTGGAGAGCATAGAGCGTCTAAATCCACAGAAGGGAGAAGATGATGAACTTGAAGGGAGGTTAAAGGTTCTTGAAAACGCCGAAAAGATACTTCAAATTACTAATGAGAGTCAGGGTATTCTAACAGGAGATGGAGGGATTGAAGAGGGTTTAACAAGAGTCAGTAAACTTTTAAATGAACTTACAAGCATTGATAGTAGTAATGTGTCTCTGGTGAAAGAACTTGATAACATTTACTATGAACTGAAGGATTTAATCTCTTCACTATTATCCTATGTTGATAGAATAAGTCTTGACCCGGAGGAGATAGAAAAGACAAGATTGAGGGTTATGGAATTAAAGGACTTGAAAAAGAGATTTGGTGGGTCACTTGAGAGTGTTATAAAGAAAAGAGACGAATTGAAGAAAAGAATTCAAGGTCTAAGTGTTAACAGTGAAGAGATGGATAGAATGGAAAAGGAGATAGGAGATTTGAAACAGGAGGTAGAGAAAAGGGCAGAACTACTGTCAAAAAAGAGGAAGGATGTTATTAACGAATTTAAAAATCTTACAATAGATGAATTTTTAGACCTTGGTCTTGAGAAAGCGAGATTTGATGTTAAAATAGAAGATGTTGATATGAGAGAGACAGGAAAGGATGCAGTAGAGTTTTTGTTTTCTGCTAACCCTGGTCACGAAATGGGACCTCTTTCAAGTATTGCATCAAGGGGAGAATTATCAAGGTGTATGCTGGCTCTTAAAAAGGTTCTTGCTGAGGTAGATAAGATACCCACACTTATATTCGATGAGATAGATATTGGTGTATCAGGAAGGATAGCAGATAAAGTAGGTGACAAACTGAAAGAACTCTCAAAAAGGCACCAGGTGATTTGTATAACGCATCTACCGCAGATTGCTGCGAAGGGAGATACCCATTTGAGAGTAGAGAAGATTCTAAGTAGTGGAAAGACTGATGTCAATGTAAAGGAACTTCACGGGAAGGATAGAGAGGAAGAGATCGCAAGTCTTATAGCAGGCAAGAAGGTCACTGATAGTGCAAGAAGGCATGCAAGAGCACTCCTGAAACAAGCCGCAGATTACACTGATTAGAAAATAGATAATTGAACGCAGATATATATGAAAAATAAAAAAATCCTAAACCTGAAACTCTAAACAAATTCAAAATTTAAATGTCCCAAACAGTTTTTTAACTATTTACAAGGAAATTTGAAAATTGTAATTTAAATATTGTTTGTTATTTAGAAATTCGATATTAGAAATTAGTCATTTTTTAACTGGGGGTTTTATGAAGGGCGTCGTTCTTGCAGGTGGGCTTGGAAAGAGATTATATCCTCTCACGAAAATCACAAATAAGCACCTCCTACCGGTTTATAACCTTCCAATGATATATTATCCAATCATGACATTGTGTGAGGCTGGTATTAATGATATATTGATTGTTACAGGGGGTAATTCTGCTGGAGAGTTTTTAAGGCTAATGGGAGATGGTAGGGAATTGGGACTGAAGGGTCTTGGTTATACATATCAGAAGAATGAAGGTGGTATTGCAGATGCAATCTATCTTGCGAAGGATTTTGTAGACGATGACAGCTTCTGTGTAATACTCGGAGATAATATACTTGAAGGTTCAATAAAAGAGGGTGTTTCGAGGTTTAAAGAAGGAGCAATGATATTTTTAAAGGAGGTTGAAAACCCACAGGAGTATGGAGTTGCAATTCTTGAGAGCGATAAATTAATTGGTATAGTGGAAAAACCCAGGGTTCCCCCAACAAACTTTGCAGTCATTGGAGTTTACATATATTCAAGTGATGTGTTTCAGATTATAGGAAACCTTACCCCTTCGGAACGCGGGGAACTTGAAATTACGGATGTAAATAATGAATACCTGAGACAGGAAAGGCTTACCTATAAAATCTTCGATGGATTCTGGGGAGATGCAGGTGAATCCGTGGATGCCCTGCTCAGGGTTAATAACTATGTAGCAAAAAGGAAGAAAGAAGATTCCAATCTCTGGCGTATCCATCCTCTATAATAACACACCAAATGCTTTTCCTCTTTCTTTTATTAACTATACCCAAATGGACAGTAGGCTGCTATCTTGCTGCCGATAACGGGCTTGATTATGTAGTGCTTTCTGATATTGAGGAGATGAAGTCTATTGGTTCAACCTCTGATATCAGAGTAGTAATACAGGTTGATAGATTGGACTGGGCAGAAAGATACCTGGTGGAGAGGGATAGTCTTGTTCTGTTAGAGGAGGTTGGGGATGTCAACTCCGGTGACCCGGAAGTCCTGAAGGATTTTGGCAGGTGGCTTGGTTCAAATTTCCCAGCAGAGAATTATATGCTTGTTATATGGGACCACGGCGATGGATGGGATAAGAAAGGTATTTGCTACGAAGGATTCAGTTTTATATCTGTCGCAGAAGGAGAATTTGGTGAGGCAATTGCATCAATTCGCTCAGAACTCGGTAAGAACATAGATATAATCCTGCTTGATGCCTGTCTTATGCAGATGATTGAGGTTGCATCAGAGATATGTTCCTATGCTGATTATATGGTTGGTTCAGAACAGCTCGTTCCTTTAACCGGCTTTCCCTATGACAGGATATTGTCGATGCTCACAATAGATCCCTTTATAGATAAGGGGGTTCTATCCGATAGTACAGCGAGTTTCTACGTGCAGTATTATGACTCAATTGGAGTTGATGCCCAGTGTTCAAGTGTAGACTTATCTTCACTTTCTTCTCTTGTCCAGTCTGTAAAAGAGCTGACCGTATTGTTGAGGGGGAATGCACAGAATCCTGCAATACTTGAGGCGAGAGAGAGTGTTCAGACCTTTAATTATGCAACCAAACCGCCACCAACTACCCAGGACAGGTATATTGATATGTGCAATTTTGCCGAGATTCTGACAAGTGTTGCTGAAGGTGAGCTTAAGAGTACTGCACAAGAGGTTACAGATATTGGTTTAACCATGATGGTATCAAAATACACTGGTGAATCATTAACGAATTCAAGAGGTTTGTCTGTCTGGTTCCCATATACTTATTCGGAATTTAGACTTGATTATTTAAAATATAGAAGTCTTCAATATGCAGAGACTACAGAGTGGGAGAAATTTGTCTTTTTATACTATGGTGTTCCAGATACTATACCCCCAACAGTTCCCGAACCACTCCCAGTAGAAATATCCGGGAGTACTTACAGAATAAAATGGGAAGAGTCTTATGATTTTACATCCGTTAGGGAATATGAGCTTGAAGAGTTGATAGATGCAGGAATTTTTCTTGAGGATGGATGTGAGGATTTTGCCAATTTTGACCCTGATGGGTTCGTTGTATCGGACTATCAACCTTATAATGGCGAAGGGAGTTTCTTTACATCAAGCGGTGTTCTTATCTCAAAGCAAGAATTTCCTGAAGGGATTTTTAGCTTTTTCAGGCATCAAAGAAATGGAAAGCTTAGTATTATGTGTTCGCCCGATTTAGTTGACTGGAATGAGGTCGCTGTCTTTTCTAACAGCACAGGATGGACGAAAGAGTCAGTTGACATAACAGAAGAGGGTTATGTGAAGTTTGAGTTTTCAGGGGATGGTGCATGGGTTTATATAGATGATATATATATCGTATCATTTGCAGATGAGGAGGTTGTATACAAGGGTATAAATAATTCATTCACTGTAACAAATAGACCAAATGGTGATTACTACTATAGAGCAAGAGCTGCGGATGAACATGGAAACATATCAGTATGGAGCGAGATTATCGAAGTTAAACTTATGAGTTATCTCTCTCCTTATAATTATCCTAATCCATTTAATAAGGGCACAAATATCGTGTATGATATACCTGCTGATGGAAAGTTAACAATTTTTACTGTTTCCGGCAGTCTTGTGAGGAAGTTAGATGTGAAGAAGGAGAATTTCAGCATATACTGGGACGGTAAGGATGAGAATGGTGAGGATGTAGCATCCGGTGTCTACATCTGCCGCCTAAAATCAGGTGACCTCACCTTTGTATTCAAGATAGCCTGTGTGAGATAAACTAATTTCAATCAGGGATTAGTAAAGAGTTAATTAAATAAAAAGTTCTTGATGTGTATCCGGATAAAACTGGATTAGTCTTATTAAACAAGTTATATATAATGCTCTTTGAAAAGTAAATAAAAAAACTTGACAAAACCCCATTTTTGCATTATAATATTATATATCAGACCAGCTGACTTATTTTTTTCTCCATTACAATTCCTTCGCTTAGGTATGTAAATTCTATCTAATACACCTTCCTTTCTTTGGGTAAAAGGATTCGTTATAGTAGCGTTATTTCTGACTTATTTGAGTATGAATAGGGTGTAACCCTAAAAATTAACAAATATAAAATAAGTGTATTATACATCTTGATTTCTAATATAAGTACCGACAAGTTATAGAATTAAATGATCAAAAGCTTCAAAGGTCAATAACTATTTTCAAATAACCTTTTTTAAGAGAATTTATATAAAAGAGTTTATTTAAAAAAATTGTACACTCTTATATAGATAAAGGTGAAGATACTAACAAATTTAAAATTGTAATAAATAATAAGTGAAAATGTAAGTTGAGGAGTAAATAGGATATCTTTATGCTAAAATATGTTGAAAATTTGATAAGCCTGTGGAGAGAAACAGACTCTATGGATACATTTTTGCCTAATCTCTCTAAAATTGGAGAAGTTGATCCGTATACATTTTGCTTTTTAGTTTTCCTTTCTTCTGAAGACTCTATAGCGTCTCTTAATGAAAGACTTCATTTCTCTTTTGGCTCTAAAGTTGAGGAAGAAAAACCGAATTCAGCTCTTTATTATCTAAGTACCTATGTTGGTAAAGAACAGGAGAAAATCGAAGGCAGGGTGATACTTTTTCAGGAGAGACCAGATATATCTTTCCTGTTCACAGTATCTACAAGAGATTTTATAGATAAATGTCTTCTGAGATTTTTAGCACATTCTTATCCTACTGTATTCCAACCTGTTCTCAAGCAGGGTAATCTTAGAGAAATTTTAACTGAAGTTGAAAAGAACCTTTTACCAAACGCTATTCGAATTATAAAAAGCTCTGCCAAGAGATGGGTAGTCTCAGAAGGTCCTGGTGGAAAGAAGAAACGAATATGTTCACGGTTAGATTGGGAGAATATGTCTGTCAAAGATGCCTTCAGAGAATCAGCAGAGGAAGATAAATGGTTTACTAAATTGACCTTTAGGGTTTACATACAAAAAGAATATTACCTTCAAGATAGTGGTTGGGAAAGTAGTCTTAGTAAACGAGGGATGTTTTTCACAAATAGGTGGCTTGAGCAATATTCTAAAGTTGTTATTCCACAACTTCACTCTATTGCCAAAGAAAAAGTAAATCTTTACAAAAACCGCTCCCGAGCAGAGACAGAATCTTATGAGATAAACCCACTTGCTATAAAGTTCAAGGAATCTATCTTCGATGACAAAAAAAATAATAATAGGCTAATCTCCATCCTTAAAAAAATCCCTCACTTTGGATACTCAGTTATTCATGCTAATCCTTACATCCACATGAGCCTTTTGGACTACAAGGATGGTTCCTCTTTTGAAATCCTCGTTCATGAACCAGATAAGATTGTAATTCTTCCACAAATTCGAACATCTTCTATCTCTCTGGAACGGGTTATTGGACACATTGCTGAAGAATTTATGGAAGGAAAAGCAGAGGATATGAAAAAAAGTCAATATGAATAAAGATGAAATCCAAGAAATCAGAAAAGAATGTGATAATTATAAACACACTGTCTGGGCGCTACTGGCGTTCGCAAACCACTCGAGATGGGATTCCGAACGAAACCAAATATATCCCGATTCCAAATATTCTCTTGGTCGAAGAATGACAACAAAAGAGGGAAATCCAGTTACCCCTGATTTAGTAGTACAAAGAACCCATCAATATGGACTGGTTTGTGAAGCTAAAAGGGATCTCCCTATGAACCAAACTCTTTGGGATAAGCCACTTAAACAGCTAATCAAGTATGATATGATTACAGAAGGTTGGTTCACCTCCACACATATTGACAACTATGATGTAGCTTTTCTCACCGATATCTCTCGTAGTGTTGAGTTTGGGGACTTCTTTGAAAAATCTGATAGAAAATGGAAACACCAAGTGGCTGTCATAGGATTTGAGCACACTCCTGAAACGACTGATATTTTTATTACCCTGAAAAAGGAGCGAGGAGCTCTTTCTGACTTTACTCTGGACGAAAGTTTGCGTCGTGTAACTAAAGTTCCACTTTCAAAGATAGAAACCTCCATTGGGAAAATCAAATTTTATGATGATGAGCCTGTCCCGGTATACACTGCCAGAATTTTCTGGGAGGAGATATGCAGTATAAAGATAAGCTCTGAAACATGGAGTAAAGATAAAAAGGCACATATATTACAATTGACTGTAGAGGAAATCACTAAAGAACTTCAGGAGTTTTATGGGCAGCCATCGAGAGGAGAGAGGGAACAGGAAATTCCTAATAAAACATGGGTAAAGAATGTGCTCAATTTTCTGGTAGATACAGGACATGCAAAAAAATCTAAGGAAGATGAAATCTATACAATATTCTGGAAAAAGATAAGAGGCGACATACTTGAGAGATTTTCACGAGATTGGATAAAACTTGAAGAAAAAAGAGATAAAAAGACACATAAGAAATCTAAGCAATTGGGACTGTTTAAAATATTAGAGGCTGAATGAAAAATAGGAAAAAATAATCATTGAATAAGTTAGAGCATTTGAAGCAACATGCTTGTCTAAAAATTCTTCATTAATTACAAATAACAATAAGAGGTTTCCAATAACCAATAACCGCCCTTCTTGGGCAGAGGAGGAGAGATGAAGAGGTTTTTTTGTCTAAAGTGGCTTGTCTGCGTTCTGGTGATTGCACTTCTTGCCATATTTGTGGCAAACATCGGCTGTAAAAAACAGATAGAGGAGATAAAAATAGGGGCAATATTGCCGCTATCTGGTAATACAGCATGGATGGGAGAACAACATAAATGGGGACTTGACCTTGCTATAGAAGATATAAATTCAGCGGGGGGGGTAAACGGAATGAAATTGCGTGTAATATATGAAGACGATAAAAACGAGCCTTTACAGGCAGTGAATGCGTTTAACAAGATGGCAAGATCTCATCATCCTTCTATAATAATATCTGCCTTGAGTAACTCTAGTATGGCAATTTTACCACTAGCAGAGAAAGAAAAGGTTGTCTTGTTTGCTAATTGTGGGCATCCTGAGATAGCTGAGCGTAGTAAGTGGGTATTTCGTGATTTTCTGACGGGGGTTCAAGAAGCTGAAGCAATGGCTAAACTATGCGTAGAAGAATTAGATATAAAGGAAGTAGCCCTCTTATACATAAATGATGCCTATGGTGAGGGAGGAAAAAATATATTTGAAAAAGCATATCCCCAATATGGTGGCAGAATCCTGATGATAGAAAAGTATGATAAAGATGGCACTGATTTCCGAACTGAAATAGCAAAAGTATTAGGAACCAAACCTGAAGCGGTATACCTGTTTGGATATGGCAATGCAACAGGAATAGCATTGAGACAACTTAGAGAATTGGGGTACAAAGGAATAATCCTCGGGACTAATAATTTCTCTGGTCCACCCGTAACAGACCTTGCCAGAGATGCTATCGAAGGCGCAATATTTACTGCCCCTTATTTCACTCCTGAGATAGGCGAGGAAAACATCCAGAAATTTGTTCAAAGAGTGAAAACCCGCTTTGGGAAAGAACCATACTGGAATACTGCTGTTGAATATGACGCAATATATATTATAGCAGAGGCTATAAAGATTGCCAAGAAATACGATGGAGAAAGTTTACGAAAAGCCCTCGAAAAAGTTGGAGATTTCGAAGGGATTGGAGGAAAGTACAGCTATCACCTCGACGGAGAATGGCGGCTAAAATTGACAGTCAGAACGTATAAACATGGGGACCGAGTCCCATACGAGATTAAAAAGAGAGGAGGATAACATGGAAGATATAATTTCTTCGCAATTAATAAAACACACTGCATATGGCAAGGGTTTAGAAATTAGCGATACTGAAGCTATAGAGATACTTTTTCAGATTGAAACTGAATTATATAAATTTCTAATTGAAAAACAGCTGATGACGAGAAATGCACTAACATTAGAATATTCCGACTCCTCGATTAAAGAATTAGTCGATTCCATCTCCAAAGATTCGGTATACAATAGGAATATAGATAAGTTTATACGTGATAGAATTGGAGGATGCAAAACAGTAAATCTCAACGGGCAGCTTCCTGCTCTCATAGCCTCTATTCTCTATGATGCTATTTCTGTCAAGAAGGGAAAAATTTAAAGGGCTAAAATGAGAGTAATTTGTGTATATCCTCCATCGGTTATTCATGACTCTGATTCTATGCTGATACTCTGTTAAGTAAGGCAGTTTATGTTTTTGCAATAGCGAACTATCGCACTCCAATGCCCGTCAGTAAGCATATAGACTGTCCCACCTTTGGGGTGCAATGGAACTTATAATATTTGATCAGCACTAACTTTTTTTGATCTTTTAAGATTATAATATGTTTAGAGTACAGGACAATTCTTTCGAAATTGTCTTATTCAGGTAAGTATGGGGTAATTATGGAAAAAGTTGAACTTAAGGACATAACTACGATCTCATCAGAAGACTTGATAGATGTACCAAGACAAAAAGAGATTAAAGATTTCGATAAGATAATTAAAATAGCGGACCCTCTATATGATAAGATTTTTCATCACAATGTATTAAAGGCTTTTAAAAGGGATGCAAAACTGACTTCCATAGATGTTGTCTGCGATTTCGATCATAAAGGAGGGGGACTATTCACGATAACTCTTTCTCTAATAGATCTTATTGGAGAGAAACGCTATTGCTGGTTCATTCCTCTAATTGCTGAATATATGGGAAGCATAAAGAATTTGCAGAGATGTTTTCCTATTTCTGTGGTAGAATTGCCTAATAGAATACCTCTACCTTTTAAACTTCTAGCTTATTTAGAGGATAAGAGAACTGTATCCGTCATAGAAATAGAAACAGACATAAAAATAAAAGTATTTAACGAGAGGTATGACAAGTGTAAATTTACAAATATTCTGACCGCTTTAGAAGTTGAGCTAGATAAAAATCATGTAGGAAGAAGGAATATTCAAATTGAAATGAAATATTATATACTTAATTATGCTATCCCGTTCGAGAGAGAAAAGCGTGTGATATGGTATTATCGCGCGTTGAAAGAAACACAGCCAAATGTAGATCTTCGACTAAGGTTTCCCTCAAGAACTGCTTTGTTATATACGTATGTTTACCAAGGTAAGGGAGGACAAAATGTTATACGTCACGGAAATTATCTATTTTTCCCAAATTTGATAGAAAAGAATGGTCGTAAAGAAGTATATGCTTTTTGCGTTTATCAGTATTTCAGTGAATGGAAAGCTACGATTCTTACGCTCCTATTCTCTATGATATTAGGAATAGTCATTGGTTTCTTGTTCTCCCCGAATTTCCACTGGACGAGACTTGTGCTTGCGGTCCCAGTCATGGGACTTTGTTCATGTGGAATATCATACTTTCTCAAACGATTTCAAAAATGATGGGTGGCTTCAAAATAATTTTTATAAAAAGGCGAGAGATCCTACAAGTATCTATCGAAAGAATTACCCATTTAGAGATTACTAAGGATCATATAATCCCTGAATCACAGTATTTTTTTCTCCTATAGCTGGTAAATATTCTGAATTAGGAATTAAATCGAAGTCAGGTAGAATAACCATGTTCGTAGAAACAGGGAAAAGAACCAAAACAAAAATGAAAGACCATGTACATGAGAAGAAATAAAGGCACCAATGAGGTTGGGGTTTGAATATATAAGGGCATTTTTCGACTGTTTGACTCCCGGCTGTCGTTTTTTTGGCAAACAGTAAAGGACAAAAAATGGTAGCAAAAGAGTAAAAGCAAATAAAATCCTTGACTGGCAATATAAATTGGTTACATAATTAGAAAAAAGGAGATACAAATGTGGACTATACTTACAATCTTGCCTTTAATAGCGATGGCAAGGATTAATGGAGCATATAAACTAAACCAGAGAAAAAAAGTTCTCCCTGTGCAATTTGTGGATGAAAAGGACAAAAAGGAGATTTTAGAGACCAAGTGTTTGAAATTAGATGAAAACACAAAGTGCTCGGTCTGTGGTGAGAGAGTTACTTTTAAGAATTTAGGTGCAATAAGACGTACTGAGTCAGAAACTATCTTTGTTTGTACTAAACATAGTTGTATGAGCGCAAGTTTGATTATATCTTCATAGTTACCCATGTGTATTTCCATGATTATCCTTATCGCAACTCTTATTGCTATTGGCAGTTTTGTAGTAGGTTGTTTTCTTTTTATTCTTTTTTGGAGTGAAGATAGCCGATTAGAGAAATATTATAAACTAACAGCGAAGGACATAGGAAAAGCGGAAGCTATCTCAAAAATAGGAATTCCTTTTAAGACGGATGTAATTATAGATAGTGGTCATAAGTACTCACGTCTGCGAACTATTATAAAAAAAGTTCTATCTCGAATAAGAGGACACGAAATTCTTGATACAGTACTTGTATTCAATATGAATACAACAGAACAGAAAGCTTTTCTTATTTTTGAAGCTATTAAGGGCTCTCTCTTTTACATTGAATTATTAGATGCAAAGTTTATTGAAGACTTAGCAAAGTATCATGCTTATAGGTATGCATCGGAAGCTAAATCAGTAGATAAGGATGTCAAGTTCCTACTGAGAAAGGACTTTGAAAAAACATCGAATAGAGACTGTATTACGAAATTAATGGACCCGAAGTATAGTGAGAAAGTTGTGTTAAATCCACCTCCAGAAATTAAACCCTTATTAGAAGAAATAGTATTACCAATAGTTATCGAATGGTCAAAAGAATTGGAAAATAACAACACAACCCACGCTGAAAAAGAACGGTTCAAGTCCCTATTTATGGTTTTTACGAAAGGATTATGTCATAGAACTTGGGGGATATTGTTTATTGGAACGCTAAACACTGATGAATACATTGCTCTCTTTGGGTCTGGTGTTCATAAATTTTCAAAAGGTATTTTACTTGCAGCCAGAGGACACCATGTTACCGTCTTGCTTAAACTATGGAATAGGATATGTGATGTATCCCAAGCACGATGGAGTATCAAGTTTCACCCAACAGATGTTATTTACCAAGAAGCTTATAAACGTTATTCGCCTGTCACTTGTTTCCGTAGGTTTGTTTTAAAAGAGACAATTACTTAAATTATTCCGATTGCATTTTCCAACAACGGATTAAGTAGCCTGACTGTATGGTCGGACTGAAGTCTGGAATTTTAGCAAAAAAGGTTATAAGAGGAACAATGAGAGGTTTGAGGTAGGCCAAAAAGAGTAAGTATAGGCAGTTGACTATATTTGATAATACTCCCACAAGAGAAGAAACGATAATCCCCACCACTTTAAAGTATTCCTTGAATAAAGTAGCGGAGGATTTTTATTTTGATAAGTAAGCAAGCACTTTCTAGTTGAATAAGGAGAAGGCTATCCATATAGGTTAACATTACATACAGGTATATTTTGAAAACCTTGTCCTCTACACTTCAGAGTGTTTTCTGATGTATCTGCAATAAAACTTATGTAGTATAAAAACATAGAAACTTATCCCAATCATCAATTACTCTCCTTATCTATTTTAAAACCGAGCACAAAGATTTGAATCCCCCTTAACACGAGGGATGATATACCTTTCTCACTTTCGTGCGAAAGCGAGAAAACCCTTGTTCAATTTAAAGAATGTAGTAATATTGATAGAGTAGTAGTAAAATTCTTTGAAGAATTTTTATGGTAATCCTCTGCATCCCCTACTAATGTTATACTAGAATCTGGTAATTGATTAAACAGTGACACAAGAGGAATGATGGGAAATTAAAATAAGTCGGAAAGAATAAGTCTGGATAGTTGTGTATATTTGATAATGCTGGAACAGAGGAAAAAAATACCTACCATCATAGATGTGGAACATCCTTCGAATAAAGTAGTGGAGGATTTTTATTTTGATGAGTAAGCAAGCACTTTCCAGTTGAATAAGGAGAAGTCTATCTATATACAAAGATTTGAATCCAAATTAGTATTCAGAGTTGTATACTTTTCTCGCTTTCGTGCGAAAGCGAGAAAGTTTTTACTTGACATTTGATTTATTTTGAAGTATAATTTTAGAGTAAAGACTTTTTGATGAGATTATACAATTTTACAAATGTTACAGCAACTTACAGTTAATGGCATTATCGCTGGCAGTATTTATGCGCTTATTGCTCTCGGCTTTACTGTCATTTATCGCACAGTAAAATTCTTCCACTTTGCTCATGGTATTGTATATACCATAGGCGCCTATTTTGCCTACACCTTTATTATAATCCTTAAATTTAACCCTATAATTTCCATTTTTCTATCTGTAATCCTTTCTTCCCTATTAGGTGTGATAATAGATAGGAGTGTTTATTATCCTCTGCGTCTTCGAAAAGCATCCAACCTCATTTTTATGCTTGCTTCCTTTGGGGTGTTTATTTTACTTCAAAACTTGATTGCCCTTATTTATGGAAATCAGATATTGACTTTAAGAACGGGTCCGATTGTAGAAGGCTATCATATCGGCGGTGCAGTAATTACCCGGATACAAATTTGGATTCTGGTTTTTAGTTGTATATTAATGATTATATTATGGCTTTTTATACAAAAGACTAAAATAGGAAAGGCAATGAGAGCAGTTTCAGATGACCCTATTGCAGCAAATGTTGTTGGCATAAACCCTGAAAGGATAATTACATGGTCATTTATTATTGGTTCCGCTCTGGCAGGGGCAGCGGGAATATTAATTTCACTTGAGACTAATATAGAACCTACAATGGGATTTAACGCCCTCCTCAAGGGTATTATCGCATCTATTGTGGGAGGGATAGGAAACATTCCTGGTGCTGTTTTAGGAGGATTCTTCCTTGGACTTGCAGAAAACCTTGGAATCTGGAAAATTCAGGCAGGATGGAAAGACAGTATTTCCTTTGCAATTTTAATTATATTTTTACTTCTACGACCAAGAGGTATATTGGGAATAAGGATAGGTCAGAAAAGACTATGATATATTAATTTATTAGTTACGTTAATGGAATATTTACTTCATATACTTGTAATTTCGGGAATTTACATAATTCTCACTCTGAGCCTTAACCTCATAGTGGGATATACAGGTCTTCCCTCTATGGGACATGCTGCATTTTCCTGTATCGGGGCATATGTATCGAGTTTGCTTGCCCTTAATTTTGGAATTTCTCCATGGATAGGTATAGTTGTAGGTGCTTGCGCTGGTGCTTTTTTGGGTATTATAATCGGGTATCCATCTCTTAGATTGAAAGGAGATTATCTTGCATTGACAACGTTTGGATTAGGAGTAATTGTTTATTCAATTGCCAAGAACTGGGTTTCTCTTACAAGAGGACCTATGGGACTGCCAGGAATACCA
Organism: Caldifarciminota bacterium; assembly: GCA_023129165.1. Taxonomy (GTDB): domain Bacteria; phylum Hydrothermota; class UBA3073; order UBA3073; family UBA3073; genus JAGMCL01. The sequence goes on from JAGMCL010000084.1 coordinate 22,542, forward strand.
CAGTTTTCAATTTTTGGTTATCAGTTGTCAGAGATATGGTCTTATTTGATATTGGTTGGATTATTTGTAGCGTTCACAATCTTTGTTATCCGAAGAGTAGTAAACTCACCATTTGGAAGGGTCCTGAGGTCTGTTCGCGAGGATGAGATAGCATCAGAGGCATTAGGAAAGGATACTGGTAAGCACAAGTTACTTGTGTTTATTATTGGTGCATTTTTTGCTGCAATTGCTGGCAGTCTCTATGCTCATTACATCACATTCATTGACCCCTCAAGTTTCACTGTTATGGAATCAATCACAATTCTACTTATGGTGATTTTCGGTGGGATGGGAAGTATTCCCGGTTCTATTTTAGGTGCGATTATCCTTGTGGTTTTCCCAGAGCTTTTGAGATTTCTTGGTATGCCATCATCCATCGCAGCACAAACACGACAGATGATATACGGACTTTTATTGATATTACTTATGATAAGAAGACCCCAGGGATTAATAGGTAGATACAGATTCAAGTAACCTTTCTCGCTTTCGCACGAAAGCGAGAAAGTAGAATTTAAAAATGGATCCGTTAATTCTAATATTTAAGGCAGTGAGTAATGAGAATCGGGTCAAGATTATTGAATTCCTGATTCAGAATGAGGAGGCTTCACTTGAAACTCTATCATTAGAGATTGAGCCTCCATATAAAACAGTAGATAGGAATCTGAAAATACTCGAAAAGGCAGGTCTTGTTAAGCAGAGAAGATGGAGGGGATTTGTATATTATTCCCTACAAGATTCGAAAACACTTAAATATAACAACAAAATATTTGACCTTATAAAATTATACATAAAAAATAGACAGAGATAAATGTGAAGATTCTCGCTTTCGTACGAAAGTGAGAAAGAATACTATGTTATTAAATATTATAAATATTACGAAGGAATTTGATGGTCTTGTGGCTGTTGATGACCTTTCCTTTTCTATTGAGAAAGGTACTATAAATGCATTGATAGGGCCGAATGGGGCTGGTAAGACTACCGTTTTTAATATCCTGATGGGGTTTATTCCTTCACAGAGAGGCAAAATCTACTTTAAGGGTCGAAGAATTTCTGGATTATACCCCCATAAGATAGCCAGACTTGGTATTGCAAGGACGTTTCAAAACATAAGGATTTTTCCACAGATTACAGTTTTAGAGAATATGATGCTTGCCACCAAATATAGAAAAGGTGAGTCTCTCCTCTCAGCAATCCTTCAGACAAAAACAATGAAGGAAGAAGATAAAGAGAATGAAGATAAGGCAATGAAATACCTAAACCTTGTTGGACTACTCAATAAAAAGGATGATTTAGCAGAGAATATGTCACATGGTCAGCGGAGACTTTTAGAAATTGCAAGAGCGCTGGCAACAGAGGCTGATCTTCTATTACTTGATGAGCCAACTGCTGGAGTCTTTCCCGAGATGAGGGTGAAGATGCTCGACCTCTTCGAAAAATTGAGAGATGAAGGTAAAACCATACTGTTCATAGAACATGATATGAAAGTAGTCATGGATATTTCTGAGAAGATAATTGTTCTTAATTATGGCAAAAAAATTGCTGAAGGAACTCCTCATGAGATTGCAAATGATGAAAGGGTTATAGAGGCATATCTTGGACATAAGCGTGAAGTTTCAGATAGTAATTAATTCTTTTCTTTAAGATATTATAACTAAGTGATAAAAATGGAGCAGAGAATAAAAATACAACCCAAGAAAATATTATTACAGGCAAAAAATCTTGATGTTTACTATGGGACTGTTCAAGCACTTGCTAATGTTTCTTTTAATGTAAAAGAGGGTGAAATTGTTGCGATGATAGGACCGAATGGTGCCGGGAAATCAACCTCACTTAAAGCAGTTTGTGGGCTTCTAAAAGAGACTGGTGGCTGGATAGAGTCAGGCGAAGTAGAATTTGAGGGTGAAAGTATAAAAGAGCTACAACCTTTTCAGTTAGTAAAAAAGGGGATATGTCTTGTCCCTGAGGGGAGAAGGGTTTTTTCTACTATGACTGTCTCAGAGAATCTTGAGATGGGTGCGTATACCCAGTTATCAGGTATAAGTTATCGGTTATCGGAAAATTTGGACAAGGTCTTTCAGTTATTTCCTATACTTAAAGAGAGAAGAAGACAGCGTGCTGGAACTCTTTCGAGTGGAGAACAACAGATGCTTGCCATGGGTAGAGCTTTAATGTTAACCCCAAAATTGCTGCTATTGGATGAACCCTCACTTGGTTTATCGCCCAACTATGTAGACGATGTATTTGACAGAATAGAAGAGATAAATAGAGATGGAACCAGTGTTTTACTTGTTGAACAGAATGCAAGAATGGCTTTGGAAATTGCTGATAGAGGATATGTATTCAAAATTGGTGAAATTGCCTTTGAAAATAATGCCAGAAATCTCCTTCTGGACGAAAATATCCGTAAGACATTTCTCGGAGAATAAAATCCTTCATATAAACCCACCTCAAATAAACACAGTTCTGTAGTTAGTTTTTCTGTTAGGTTAAAGATAAAGATACAGTTCACAAATATGAAAGGCAAATGAGACAAATATATCCCAAGCATTTATTAACTACGTGCATATTTTTTAATAATGAACATAAATGCAGGAATTTGTTTAAACATAATGATTATATATTTTCTCGCTTTCGCGCGAAAGCGAGAAAATTAAATAAGAAATGGATGCTTTGATTCACATATTTAAGGCAGTGAGTAATGAGAATCGGGTTAAGATTATTGAATTTCTGATTCAAAATGAAGAGACTTCACTTGAGACTCTGGCATTAGAGATCGATCTTCCATATAAAACAGTAGATAGAAATCTGAAAATACTCGAAAAGGCAGGTCTTGTTAAGCCGAGAAGATGGAGAGGTCTGGTATACTATTCCATCCTGGATTCACAAACACTGAAATATAACAAAATAATATTCAACATGATAAAAATGCACATAAAAGATAAGCAAGAGGAATTATAGAGCTTCTCGCTTTCGTGCGAAAGCGAGAAAGAGAATTATATTAAGGAATATGTCTTTTCCCCCTAAAAACCACACTTGCTTTTTTCTTTCAGGAAGGCTTCCCCAGAAAAAAACTGTTACGGAGCATTGAAAGTTTATATGCTTGACAAATTAATATTTTTGTATTATAATGTTATGAAAATTATTTGCTTTTTTTTATCAGGAAAGGGGGAATGATGAGAAAATGTCTGCACAGATGGATAGCACTCGCTATACCCATAGTCTTTTCTATCGTAACTATATCTGGATGCACAGGTACAAAAGCCCCGGGCAAGAAGATTAAAGTGGGACTTCTTTTCCCAATGAAAGGCGGATTGGGTGGAGCGGGTGAAAACCGTGTAATAGCTGCAAAAGTTGCCCTCGAAGAAATTAACGAAGCAGGCGGTGTTCTGGATTCTGAGTTAGAACTGGTATTGAAAGATACCGAGAGTAACCCGGAAACAGCAAAAATGAGAGCAAAAGAGCTTGTCGATGAGGGTGTTAA